>RECA01000137.1 GCA_007692435.1 Thioalkalivibrio sp. | reverse complement strand
GATGGCGGATGACGGGCTTCGCCCTCTTCCGCCCTACGCTTCTTTCATGGTCGGGGATGGTTGCCAGGCGCCATGACAGTCAGCGTGAAAAGTCGCGCATTTCCCCTCCCCGGTCTGCTAATCTTCCGTGGCATGCATCGGGGCCGGTCGGGACGGTGGTACTGTGGCCTTTGCATCGGCCCGAGGAACGCGCGGGTCGCGCTTCAACGCCCAAGCACCGGGTTTCAAGGAGACAAATCACTGCCATGCTCGAAATCAGGATTCACGGCCGCGGCGGCCAGGGAAACGTGGTGGCGGCCTACCTGCTCGCCGCCGCTGCCATCGACGGCGGCCGTTACGCCCAGGCCTTCCCCGCCTTCGGTGCCGAACGGCGCGGCGCGCCGGTGGCGGCCTTCGTGCGGATCGACGAACAGCCGATCCGGCGCCGGTGCCAGGTGCGCGAACCGCTGTTCCTGATCGTTCAGGACCCGGCGCTGATGGAGGTTCCGGGGACCCTGCACGGGTTGCAGGCCGGGGGAACGGTGCTGGTCGACGGACCCGAGGCGAACATCGATGACAGCGGTGACAACGAGATCATCGCGATACCGGCCACGCGCCTCGCAATGGAGCACATCGGCCGGCCGGTTCCCAACACCGCGCTCCTGGCCGCATTCATCACACTCACCGGACTGATGCCCCTTTCCGGGTTGATCGATGCCCTCGCGGAGCGCTTCAAGGGGCCGGTGCTGGAGAAGAACCAGTCACTGGTCGAGGCGGCCGCAAAGACGGTCGAGGCCGGACGGTGGCAGGAGGTGGCGCATGGCGTTAGCGCTTGAAGGTTCCCAGGCCCTGGCCCGCACGGTGGCCCTGTGCCGCCCGCAGGTCGTGGCGGCCTACCCGATAACCCCCCAGACCCACATCGTCGAGGGGATCGCCAAGCTGGTGGCGGACGGCAAGTTCAATTGCGAGATGGTCAGCGTCGAGAGTGAGCATTCCGCGGCATCGGTGGCGCTGGGGGCGGCCGCGGCAGGCTCCAGGGCCTACACGGCCAGTGCATCGCAGGGGATCCTGCTGATGGCGGAGGTCCTGTACGACATCTCGGGACTGCGCATCCCGCTGGTGATGACCTGCGCCAACCGGGCGCTTTCCGGGCCACTGAACATCTGGAACGACCAGCAGGACTCGATGTCCATGCGCGACTCGGGCTGGATCCAGCTCTATTGCGCAACCAACCAGGAGGCGGTGGACACCACCGTGCAGGCCTTCCGCATCGCCGAGCGCTGCGAGATTCCGGTGATGGTCTGCGTGGACGGCTTCACCCTGACCCACACGCTGGAGCCGCTGGAACTCCCCACCGCGGAACAGGTGGACGGGTTCCTGCCCGCCTACAGCTTCCGGCACGGCCTGGATCCGGCCGAGCCCCGCAGCCTGGGCACCCTCGTCGGACCCGAGCACTTCAGCGAGGTGCGTCACGCGCACCACCAGGCGATGATGCGCGCACAGGAGGAAATCGAGCAGGCGGACGCGGACTGGGCGGCAGTGGTCGGCCGGCACTGCGGCGGGCTGGTCGAGACCCGGGGCGATCCCGAGGCACGGCTCGGCATCCTGACGCTGGGATCGGTGCTGGGCACGCTGGAAGACGCGATGGATCTGGATCCCGAGCTGCCACGGGCACGCTTCATCAAGCTGCGCAGCTACCGCCCCTTCCCCGCCGAGGCGCTGCGCCAGGCCTGCGAGGGACTGGACCACCTGATCGTGCTGGAACGGGCCCTGTCACCCGGGGCCGGCGGCATCGTCGGGCCGGAGGTGCAGACCGCGGTGATCGGGATGGCCGAACCGCCGCGCGTGCACAACTACGCCGCGGGTCTCGGCGGTCGGGACCTTTCCCTCGACCTGTATTCGCGCATCGTGCAGGCGGTCTTCGGCGCGGAACGGCCGCGGGAATTCGCGATCATCGACGCGGACCCGGCGCTGCTGCCCGAGTCGGACCGCTAGGACGGCCCACTGGCCCGGCAAGTCTTTCTGAGGAACAACCATGAATGAACAGCCCCTGCACGACCTCGATACCCTCCGCGCCCGCCAGCCGCGCTTCCGCGGGCTGGAATCGGGGCATCGCGCCTGCCAGGGCTGCGGCGAGGCGCTGGCGGCACGGCTCACCACCGAGGCCGCCGGCCCGGACGTGGTCATCGCCAACGCCACCGGCTGCCTCGAGGTCTTCACGACACCCTGGCCCCAGTCTGCGTGGCGCCTGCCCTGGATCCACTCGGTGTTCGGCAACACCGCGGCGGTCGCGGCGGGCATGGAGGCCGCACTGAAGCAGCAGGGCCGGGCGACGCAGGTGCTGGCCTTCGCCGGCGACGGCGGCACCTTCGACATCGGCTTCCAGGCGCTGTCCGGCATGATGGAACGCGGCCACGACGTGCTGTTCGTCTGCTTCGACAACGAGGCCTACATGAACACTGGAGTCCAGCGCTCGGGGTCGACGCCACACGCCGCGATGACCACCACCTCGCCGCCGGGCGAACTGCGCATGGGCAAGCGGCACATGAAGAAGGACATCCTCTCGATCATCGCCGCGCACCACATCCCCTACGCCGCCACGGCCTCGGTGGCCTACCCCTCCGACCTGCGCAAGAAGGTGCGGCGGGCGATGGATACCGAGGGCGCAAGCTTCCTGCAGATCCACTCGCCCTGCCCCCTGGGCTGGGGCCACGACGGCGCGAAGACCATCGAGGTCGCCCGTCTCGCGGTCCAGACGGGACTGTTCCCGGTGATCGAGATGGAGCGCGGCGAACTGATCGGAACACTGCCCATTCGGGAGCCCCGACCGGTGTCGGACTACCTGAAGCTGCAGAACCGCTTTCGGCACCTCTTCGCATCCGAATACCGGGCGCGCAAGGAGCTCGAGCACCTGCAGGCCATCGCCAACCGCAACATCGAGCGGTTCGAACTGCGCGGGGTCGGTCCGGAGACCTATGACACCGAAGGTGCGGACACCGTGCACCGCGGCGGCGACCGCTGGGCCTGATACACGACCAGCGTCCACCCACCGCGTTCCGCCTACCTGCTGAAGCGAGTCAGACATGATCCAGATTCCACCCGGCGCATTCGCCCGACCCGGAACCTCCCTCGAATTCAAGACCGGCACCTGGCGTGCCGACCGCCCGGTTCACCAGCGCCGGGCCGCACCCTGTCACTCCGCCTGCCCTGCGGGCGAGGACGCGCAGGCCTATCTCGCGAAGGTGGAGCTGGGTGACATGCGCGGCGCCTGGGAGACCGTGGTGGCCGCCAACCCGCTGCCGGCGATCACCGGCCGGGTGTGTCATCACCCCTGCGAGTCCGCCTGCAACCGCGCCTATTACGACGAATCGATCACCATCCACGGAGTCGAGCGCTTTCTCGGCGACGAGGCCCTGCGGCAGGGATGGAGCTACCCGGTGCCGATTCCGAGTGCCGAGGCCCCGCGGATGGCGGTGGTCGGCTCGGGACCGGCGGGACTCGCGGCGGCCTACCACCTGTTGCGCGGCGGCTGCCGCGTCACGCTGATCGAGGCCATGCCGGCCGCCGGGGGCACCGTGCGCACGGCGATTCCCCATTACCGGCTGCCGCCCGATGTGCTGGAGCAGGAGCTGGACCACATGCTGGCCCTGCCGGGTCTCGACTTCCGCCTGCGCACCCAGCTCGGACGTGATGTCTCGCTGGAGGAACTGCGCGCGGATCACGAGGCCGTCTTCCTCGGCCCCGGACGCCGCAAGGGCCGCGAGTGGAGCGCCGACTTCGCGGTTCCCGGAAACCTGCGCACCGGCCTGCAATTGCTCGAGGCCTGGGTCGCGGGCGGCACCCTTCCCGAGCAGCCGCGCTCGGTGGCCATCGTCGGTGGCGGCAATACCGCGGTGGACCTCGCACGGGTACTGCGCCGCGAAGGCGTCGATCAGGTGCACCTGATCAGTCACCAGCGCGTGCCGGCGCCCGGCGTGCCGGCCGACGACGCGATGCGTGCCACCTACCGCGAGGTCTCGCAGGCGCTGGAGGAAGGCGTGACCATCCACGAGCACCGCGGCGTGCGCAGACTGATCCTGCGCGGCGAGCGCGTGGTGGGCATGGAACTGGTGCACATGAAGAAACTGGAGGATGCCGACGGGCGCCTGCGGCGCGTGGCCTTCGAGGGCACCGAGACCGTGCTGCACGTCGACCAGGTGATCCCGGCCATCGGGCAGGATGTCGACGGCATGGGCTTCGAGTCCCTGGTCCGGCGCGGGTACATGGAGGTGGAACCCTGGTGGGGTACGGTCAACGGCCAGTCGGGCATCTTCAGCGGCGGGGATGCGCGCAGCGACCACGGCACGGTGAGCGAGGCGGTTGGCGACGGTCGCCGCGCAGCGGCTGCAATGCTGCGCTACCGTGCGGGAAAGCAACTCGAACCCGGGGCCGCGCCGGAACCGATCCCCTATTCCGATCTCAATCTCAGCTATTTCGAGTCCGCGCCGGCATCGAAGGAGCCGGTGCTGCCCCCCGAGCAGCGTCTCGGGCTCGAGGAGATCGAGGGCGGACTGCAGGCCAACGCCGTGCGGCACGAGGCGCATCGGTGCCTGTCCTGCGGAGACTGCCTCGCCTGCGACAACTGCTGGACGCTCTGCCCGGACCAGTCGGTGCTGAAGACGCGCGAAGTGGCCGCCGACGGCAGCCACTACGTCTTCGACTACGACTTCTGCAAGGGCTGCGGCATCTGCGCCCACGAGTGCCCGACGGGCTATATCCGCATGATCCCGGAGTGACGCGGCTCACCTCATTGCCACCTGCCCCTGACAAGTGCCGCCAGACGGGTTAGCATTCGCCCTGTCATAAATCCGTAACAAGGCAGGGACGTGGCTTTCGGAACCGACGGATCGAAGGGCCCCGGAACCGGGGTAATCTGGAGCCAGGAATACCTGCGTCTCACCGCGGGCCTGGTCTTCATGATCGGGGTCTTCGTGTTTGCGCTGCTGCAGACGCGGGGGATCCCCGCGCTCACGCCACAGGGCCTGCTGCTGCTCATCTCCTCCGCCGTCGTTGGCGCCTACATGGCGATGAACATCGGCGCAAACGACGTCGCCAACAACCTCGGCCCGGCGGTCGGCTCCGGAGCGATCTCGCTCGGCGGGGCCATCCTGATCGCAGCGGTATTCGAGGCCCTGGGCGCGATCATCGCCGGCGGCGCGGTGGTCGGGACCATCAAGGGCGCGATCATCGATCCCGAAGGGATCGAACAGGTCTCGGACTTCGCGTGGCTGATGTTCTCCGCCCTGCTGGCGGGGGCACTCTGGCTGAATCTGGCCACCGCGATGGGGGCGCCGGTCTCCACCACGCATTCGATCATTGGCGCGGTGATGGGCGCGGGCATCGCGGCCGGTGGCTGGGGCCTGGTCAACTGGGGCACCATTGGCCAGATCGTCGCAAGCTGGGTCATCTCGCCGATGATGGGGGGTGTGATCGCGGCCTTCTTCCTCTACATCATCAAGCGCAACATCACCTACCAGCTCCGAAAACACCACGCTGCCGGGCAGGCCGTGCCGTGGCTGGTCGCGGTGATGGCGTGGGCATTCGTCACCTTCATGCTCATCAAGGGACTCGGCGACATCTACCGGCTCCCGGTGGATCGCGCGGCCCTGGTGGGGTTTGCGGTGGCCGTGCTCGCGTTCTTCCTGCTGCGCGGGCCGATCAAGCGCCGGGCCCACGGGCTGGACAACACGAAGGAAGGCGTGAACGAACTCTTCACGGTGCCACTGATCTTCGCCGCGGCCCTGCTCAGCTTTGCGCACGGCGCCAACGACGTGGCCAACGCGGTGGGTCCGCTCGCGGCGATCTACGAGGCCGTGGGGACCGGCGACATCGCGAGCCTTGCGCCGACACCACTGTGGATACTGGTGCTCGGAGCCCTCGGACTGTCGCTGGGGCTGGCCCTCTACGGCTCCAAGCTGATCCGCACCGTGGGCCGGGAGATCACCGAACTGGACCGCATGCGCGCGTTCTCCATCGCCCTGGCCGCGGCAATCACGGTGATCATCGCGGCGCAGCTGGGCATGCCGGTGTCCACCACGCACGTGACCATCGGTGCCCTCTTCGGGGTCGGGTTCCTCCGCGAATACCTGAAGCTGAACTACGCGCGCATGGAGCAAACCATCATCGACGGCCACGAGGGTGAGGACCGGGAGAAGGTGGAGGAGTACCTGCGCCGCTTCGAGGACGCGACGGTGGTCGAAAAGCGGCAGATGCTCGCCGAGATGAAGGCGCGGTCCAAGGAGTCACCGGAAGACAGCCTGTTCGCAAAGAAGGAGCGCAAGGCGATGAAGAAGGCCTACGAGAAGCAGCTGGTGAAGCGCTCCCTGGTATTCCGGATCGTCGCCGCCTGGATCATCACCGTGCCGGCGACCGCGCTGCTGGCGGCACTGCTGTTCAAGACCGTCATCCTCCTCGGCGGTTGATACCCCGGCCGCCTTCGGCTGGCGTACCATCGGGATGACCCGCGTCCCTGCCCGGGCAGCGCGGCGACCCGCATGGCCCACAACCACCAGGGGAGACCCCATGAACCGTACCGCTTCAGTACTGCTGCTGGCCCTCTGTCTGCTGCTCCCGGTGCACTCCGCCTGGGCGGATCAGCCGTCCGAAGACCGGCCGCGCGTCGCACTGCAGATCAGCGACCACGGGTCCATTCGCCAGACCATGGTCCTGAGTGTCGCCAACAACCTCGTGAATCACTACGGGGTGGGCAACGTGGATGTCGAGATCGTCGCCTTCGGCCCCGGGCTGACGATGCTGCAGCGGAACAGCCAGTTCACCGACCGGATCAGCATCCTGGCCAACGAGCAGGGCGTGCGCTTCAGCTACTGCCAGATCACGGTGGACGCGACCGAGGCGCGCGAGCGCCAGCCGATGTCGCTGGTTACGGAGGCCTCGAGCACCCCCTCCGGCGCGGTGCGGATCATCGACCTGGTGAACCAGGGCTACGTGCAGATCGCGCCCTGAAGATCGGAGGCGACCCCCTGACGTGAAGACCCCCGCCCCGGTCGACCTGCTGCGACGGATGTGGGCCTTCCTGGTCGGCCTGTCGCTGCTCGTCCTCCCGTTTCTGCTGCTGATCCCGCTGGGCGTGCTGTGGCTCTGGCAGGAGGGCTGGCTGCTCTGGTGGCTGACGGGCGCCGCGATCCTCGCGCTCGTCGGTTACCTGCCGGCCTGGTGGTGGCGACGGGGCCAGCGTGAGCGGCTGCAGGCCGAAGGTGGCGAGGAGCGCCCCCCGGACTCCGAGCCCGGCACCGAGTGGTCGCCGCGGGACCTGGAGGCATGGCAGGAGGTGCGCCAGATCGCGGCCGGTGTCGACCGGGACATCGTCACCGACCGTGACCGGCTGCTCGGTGCGGCGCGTGAAACCATTGAACGCGTGGCCCGACACTATCACCCCGAGGAACGCGACCCGATCTGGAGCTTCACCGTTCCCGAACTGCTGATGCTCACGGAGCGGGTCAGCGTGCGGCTGCGCATGGTCGTGACCGATCACGTGCCCGCCGCACACCTGGTCGAGGCAGGCCACCTGCTGCGCATCTGGGGATACCGGCCGATGGCCGCCAGCGGGATGCGCGTATTCCGGCACCTGCACAATGCCTGGCGCGTGACCCGGATGACCAATCCGGTGGCGGCGCTGCTTGCGGAGGCCCGGCAGCGCCTCGTCGGCGCAGCGATGACGGAAGCGGGCGACTGGCTGCGCAGCGAGGGGGCCCGCATCTGGGTGGAAGAGGTTGGGCGGGCGTCGATCGAACTCTATTCCGGGCGCCTGCGCATCGACATCGAACGCCTGCATGAACTGGCAGCCACCGAGGGCGCGGGCCACGGGGTCTCGGAGGCCGGCCTGCCCGGCCCGCTGCGCGTGCTGGTCGCCGGGCGGGTCAACGCCGGCAAGTCGAGCCTGGTGAACGCGCTGCTTGGAGAACCCGCCGCGGGTGTTGCCGCCACCCGGCTCACGGAGAAATCGAGCGGGTACCGCCTCGCGCACGAGGTGCTTCCGGAGGGATTGCTGGTCGACACCCCGGGGCTGAATTCCACCGCCGACATCGAGCGCCTGGTGGAGCGTGCGTGGGAGAGCGACCTGCTGCTCTGGGTGGTCCCCGCCGACGGCGGGGACCTGACGCTGGATCGCGGCACCCTGAACACGATTCGCGCGCGTTTCGCGGCGGATTCCCGGCGCAGCCCGATTCCCGTTGCGGTGATCGTCAGCCGCATCGACCGGCTCGAGCCGGCGGAAGCGTGGGACCCGCCCGACCCGCTGGATGCCACCGAAGACGAAGGCGCCCGGGCCGCCGCAATCCGGGCGCATCTGGCCCGGGTTGCGGAAGCGCTGAAGGTGCCGCCTGGATACGTGGTCGCCGCGCGGCTCGATCCGCCGGAAGAGGCATGGAACCTCGAGCAGGTCTGGGCGGTGCTGGGCACCTGTTATCCCGAGGCCCGCCGCTGCCGCGCGCAGCGGTTGCAGCTCGAGGCCACAGGGACTGACTGGAAGCAGCTGCTCCACCAGACCGCAGGCGCGGCCCGTCTGCTGAAGCGGCGGTTCTGGCGGCCCCCTCGCCCGTAGGGGCGGCGTAGGAGCCGCTCCTACGAGAAAATGGCCAAGGGGCTCACTGGTCGGTGCTACGGGCCTCGGAACAGCGATCCAGCAGGTAGACGATGGACCGGTAATGGCGGCCGCTGTGCAGCGACAGCCCGATCTCGCAGGTGCGGCTGGTGGAATAGCCCGACTGGCAATCCTCCGGCAGCGAATCGCGCAGATCCTTCAGCGCACTGGCATTCAGCTCGGGATAGGTGAAGCCGCGGTCGCCGGACCAGCCGCAGCAGTGCACCTGCGCCGGCACTACCACCCGCTCGGCACAGGCCTCGGCAATCGCCTTCAGCTTCGGCTGCAGACCCATCTTGGTCGTGCTGCAGGTCGGATGCAGCGCGACGGTCTCGTCCACCTTCGAGATCTGCAGACGGTCCAGCACGAACTCGTGCAGGAAGTCGGCTAGGTCGTAGACCGCCAGCCCGGAGGCCTTCAGGTCCCGTCGTGCCCTGAAGGCGCAGGGACTGGTGTCGAAGATCACCGGATCCTGGCCGTCACGGCTCGCACGCAGCAGCGCGGCCTCGAGCTGGCTCAGCTTGGCCCCGGCATCATCGTCGAAACCCTTGCTCTCGAAGGGCTGGCCACAACAGAGTGCCGCGCCGTCGTCCGGATACACCACCTCGTAGCCGGCCTTGCGCAGCAGGGCCTCCGTCTTCACGGTCAGGGACTCCTCCTCCGGGTCGCCGCGGGCCGGCCCCATCGTGCGGCTCGCGCAGCTGGGGAAATAGACCACCCGGGGCGCCCAGGGTCCCGCGGGAGCGGGCGGATTGCCCCGGCGCGCGGCCTTCGGCATGAAGGGGTTCCACAGCGGGATCCGGCCGCCGGACAGGCGCCGCACGCCGCCGGTCAGGCCGGACATCATGCGGGTGCCGAGCGCCACGTGCATCAGGTGCGCGGACCCCAGCGAGAGCCGGGTCGCCCCCGTGATCGGCCCGAAATTCCGCGCGACCCAGCCCGACACCCGGTGGGCCACCGGGCCCCAGCCACGCCCGCGCATCTGCTTCACCATCTTCCCGGTGTCGATCCCGACCGGGCAGGACAGCGCGCACAGACTGTCGACCGCGCAGGTGTCCAGGCCCTGGTAGCGGTACAGCTTGCGCATCTGCTTCAGCCGCCGGGGTTCCTCCCCCAGCTGCTCCAGGCGCTCCATTTCCCGCAGCGCGACGATGCGCTGGCGCGGCGTCAGGGTCAGCGAACGCGAGGGACAGGTCGGCTCGCAGAAGCCGCACTCGATGCACTTGTCCACCAGCGCGTCCACCGCGGGCATCGGCTTCAGGTTGCGTGTGTGGACGTCGGGGTCGTCGTTCAGCACCACGCCGGGGTTCATCAGGTTGTCCGGGTCGAACAGGCGCTTGATCTCGCGCATCAGCCCGTAGGCCTGCTCGCCCCACTCCAGCTCCACGAACGGGGCCATGTTCCGCCCGGTGCCGTGTTCCGCCTTCAGCGAGCCATCGTGCCGCTCCACCACCATGCGGCTGAGTTCGTCCATGAAGGCCCGGTAGCGCTCCACCGTCTCCGGATGACCGAGATCGGGGGTGAGCACGAAGTGGAGGTTGCCCTCCAGCGCGTGCCCGAAGATGATCGAGCCCTCGTAGCCGTGCCGCCGGAAGAGGTCCTGCAGGTCCAGGGTCAATGCGGCGAGCCGGGGCACAGCCACCGCCACGTCCTCGATGATCACGGTGGTGCCGGTGCGGCGCATCGAGCCGACCGACGGAAACAGCCCGGAACGGATCGCCCAGAGGCGGTCACCCTCGCCACGGTCCATGGTGAAGTGTATCGGCTCCAGGGTCTCGACCACGTCCAGGGCGCTGCGGATGGTCTCGACCTGCTCGGCAAGTACCGCGTGATCGCCGGCCCGCGTCTCAACCAGCAGGGCCGCCGCATCGGGCCCGAGCTCCTTCAGCACCGGCGGCACCCCGGGCTTGTCCTCCACCGACTGCAGGGAGGCGCGGTCCATCAGCTCGGCCGCGGCGACCGGCAGCGGCTTGATGATCCCGATTGCGCGGCAGGCGGCGGCAATGTCCGGAAACAGGATCAGGGCGGTGGCCTTGTGCTTCGGGTCCTCCACGGTGCGGTAGGTGATCTCGGCGATGAAACCGAGCGTGCCCTCGGAACCGATCATCAGGTGCTGCAGGATGTCGATCGGATCCTCGAAGTCCACCAGGGCATTCAGGCTGTAGCCGCAGGTGTTCTTGATCCGGAATTTCTCCCGGATCCGGTCCGCGAGGGCGGGATCGTTCCGGGTACGCTCCCCAAGGGTCCGCAGCGCCTGCACCAGCGCTCCGTGCGTCCGTGCGAAGGCCTCCCGGCTCGCGGGATCCCCGGTATCGAGCAGCGTGCCGTCCGGCAGGATCACCCGCATGCTCTCGAGCGTCCGGTAGCTGTTCTGCGCAGTGCCGCAGCACATGCCGCTGGCATTGTTCGCGGCGATGCCGCCGATGTGACAGGCGTTCAGCGACGCGGGATCGGGACCGATCTTGCGGCCATGAGGCGCCAGCAGCCGGTTCGCGTGCCCGCCGACCACGGCCGGCTGCAGACTGATCCGCGATGCGTCATCCGCGATGCGCCAGCGACGCCACTGGTCCCCGACCAGGAGCAGCACGGAGTCGGTCACCGCCTGTCCGGACAGGCTCGTGCCGGCCGCGCGAAAGGTCACCGGTACCCGGTAGCGGTGCGCCAGCGGCAGGACCCGCGACATCTCCTCCTCGCTGTCGACCCGGACCACGAGCCTCGGCACCAGCCGATAGAGGCTGGCGTCGGTGCCGTAGGTCAGGGTGCGGAGGGGGTCCGAGATGAGGCGAGATTCGGGAATGAAGCCCTTGAGGGCCCGGAGAAAGCCCTGGAAGTCGTCGCGATTCGCCATGACTGAGATGTCCTGCAGCCGGACTGGTGGGGAAGAGGCCGCCCGCCGTGAGACGGCTTGCGCCGTACCGCCGCGGCCGGGGCGGATTGCCGGTGATCACCCGCACCCGGAACTGCCCGGAGTATAGCAACCGCACCGCGGAACGGGGCCCAGACCTCAGCGATCGCAGGGATGGCCATGCCCCTGGGCGAACTCACCCGCCCTCCATCCGGAAGGGCCTGCACGGATGGTCAGCGAATACCGGCGGACTGCAGGAGCTCTCGGACCTCGCGCTCGGTGCGCGGGGTGTGGACGGCCCCGACCCGGGTCCCGTCGCCGGAAAACAGCACCACGGTTCCGTCGCGCATGCCGTGCCGGCTCGCAAACTGCTGACCGTCGGGATGGCCGAGGTTCACCGCGAGAAACTCCACCCGCTCGGCATACTCGGGACGGAGCTCGACCAGGAGATCCATCACCTCGTATCCGGCAACGAAATTGATATCCCTGGCCACCACGATCGCCGGCGTTCCCTGGCCGATTCGCGACAGGTCGGTCGGGAACGCTCCCCTAGGCAGCTGCGTCAGGATCAGTGCCGCGGCACCCACGACCACCACCAGCGTGATCACAACCTTTGCCCATCCCGGAACAGCGGACGGACGCCTCGTCTTTTCTTGCATGACTGACCCTCGCGATCGTTCTGACTGCCCGCCCCGCGGCGGACCCCCGCGTGTTCTACGCACCCCCCGTGACAATTGCAATCCCGCCGCGGCATCGCCCGCCGGACCGGGAAGGCCGGACATTCGTCGCGGTGGATCACAGTTTTCGCTGCGGGTACGCCGTGGACAGCGACAACTTCCGGAAACCCGTCTATAAGTACCCTTGAGGTGCACCATGCGGGATATCCCTGCCGGGGTAGCTGCGTTTTGGAGGGTGCATTCAGGTCTGGGAGAGGCTCGCAGGGAGATCGGAAGGACGCGATCTCCCTACCGCGTCTCTTCGCGTGTTGGGGGGGGCGGGAATCTACCCGGCATCGGCCAGGTGCAGACCGCTGTACGGTTACGTTCAAACAATCAGACAGACCGTAGACAGTCAAAGGAGGGTTTCATGAAAAACGGCGCGCTTGCCTTTGCCGCCGGCCTGGTGCTGGCCTGGGGCGTGGGATCCCAGGCCTTCGCGGGTGACGTCGCCGAGGGCGAACAACTCGCGAACACCTACTGTGCCGCCTGTCACGGGGCCTCCGGGGAGGGCATGGGTCCAAATCCGCCCCTGGCCGGCATGTCAGAGGAGTACTTCGTCAAGACCATGCAGGCCTTCCGGGCCGGCGATCGCGAGAGCGCGACCATGGGGGCGCTCAGCTCGGGGCTGACCGACGAGCAGCTCCAGGACATGGCCGCGTTCTACGCGCAGTTCGAACCGGTGGCCCACGAGTTCAAGATCGACGGCCCCCTGCATCACGTCTCCGCCAGCGTCTGCCAGAGCTGTCACGAGGACATCTACCGGCAGTGGTCGGGTTCGATGCACGCGAAGAGCACCGCGTTGCGCGACCCGATTCATGAGCTCCTGTACCGACAGGAAGTGGGTGACCCCAGGGAAGAGGGTCAGATTCACCGTGCATCCGGCCGATATCCAGTCTGCCTGAACTGCCATGCGCCGAACGCCGCCAAGGACCAGGTCACCAAGCTGGACGCGAAGGACGCCTACGCCGAGGGCGTGAACTGCGTCGCCTGCCACCAGATCTCCGGGTTCAAGGGCGTGCGGCGCGACGAGGGCGGCCTGAGGCTGGGCATCCTCGCCTACGAGACCTCACCCGATACCCTGCAGGGTGCGAGCGGTTTCCCCTTCGACAAGACCCGAGCCCAGCAGGATGGCAACCCGCATCTGCCCACCGGCGAACTGGATACCTTCGGGTTGGAGGTCCCGGCCGCATTGCCGCTGGCGGGCAACCCGCAGATGCTGCGCGGTTCCGAGATGTGTCTGGGCTGCCACGACACCCGGCCGAATCCCCAGGGCGTGCCACTCTGCGACACGGGCGACGAGATCCGGAGCAGCGGCTCGCAGGTGACCTGCCAGTCCTGCCACATGCCGATCGCGGATGGCATCGCCAACCACAGCATGGGCGGCGGCCACGACCCGGCGATGCTGCGCCGGGCGGTTCAGATGCACGTCGAGGTTGAGCCCAATGGCGACGGCGTCACCGCGAACGTGGTGATGCAGAATCAGCTGCCACACCGCATGCCCACGGGCGCCCCGTTCCGGAACATCCAGGTGCAGGTCACCGCGCTGGATGCAAACGGCGAAGTGCTGTGGCGGAACTTCGAAACCCACGCGCAGGAGGAAGACCCGAAGTCCTATCTCTTCTACCAGCTCGCGGATGACGAGGGTAAGCCGTCCATGCCGCCGACGGCGACTCAGGTGGGCATCGACACTCGCCTGCTGCCGCATGAGCGTCGGGTGCTGAGCTACGAGATCCCGGTGGAACCCGCCGTGGTCCGTGCGGAGATGTTCTACAACCTCGTGTTCGAAGCCATGAAGCCGCATATCATGGAGCTCACCGACGACGAGGAACTGCTGCAGCCGCGCCGCGTCGCCTTCTACGAGGCGCGTCTGTAGCGCCAAAATCCTACCCCCTCGGGGGTAGACACCAACGGGGGGCCACTAGCGGCGGCCCCCCGGTTTTTGTGCCCTGCCTGCAGCGAACCAAAGCAGGAGCCGGCGGTCTTTCCTAACGTGAAAGTCACGCACTCTCCCCTCCCCCGCTTGCGGGAGAGGGTTGGGGTGGACGCCCCGTTCGTGCACAATGCCAGCGTCGCAAGCGACGAATGACCCAGAGCCCAGACATAACGTGACTGCAGAAATATCCGGAATGGCGGACAGGGATTTCAGGGCCGTCGACCTGGCCGCCGAGCGCGGCGAGCGACTTCTGTTCGAGAAGCTCGAGTTCAGGCTCTCTCCGGGGCAGCTGCTGCAGGTATCCGGGCGCAACGGCTGCGGCAAGACGAGCCTGCTGCGCATCCTGGCCGGGCTCTCCCGCCCTACCGCGGGCGAGGTCTACTGGGGTGATGAACCGATCCGGTCCGTGGATGGCGGCACCGGTACCTGCCTCGGTTACCTCGGCCATCAGAATGCGCTGAAGGAAGACATGACCGCGGAGGAGAACATCCTGATCGCGGGCGGGCTGGGCGGAGACCGGCCGGAACGCGAGACGGTGCTCGCGATGCTCGGCAGCCTCGGCCTCGCGGGTTACGAGGACCTGCCGGTGCGCTTTCTGTCGCAGGGGCAGAAGCGGCGCGTGGCCCTCGCCCGGCTGCTGCTCCAGCCGCGGGCCCTGCTGATCCTCGACGAGCCCTACGCCGCGCTCGACGTGCAGGTGATCGAGGTCCTGCGCGGTGCGATCGAGGCGCACCTGGCCCGCAAGGGCATGATCATCATCACGACCCACCAGGCCGTCGATATCGACGGTGACTGCCGCAACCTCCATCTCGGGTGAGCTGATGTTCCGTCCACTGCTCGCCCTGCTTCGCCGCGACCTGACGCTGGCCCTGCGCCGACCGCAGGATGCCCTGACGGTGGTGGGATTCTTCGTGGTCGTGGTCGCGCTGTTCCCGCTGGGGATCGGACCCGACCCGGAATTCCTGCGCAGCCTGGCGCCGGGCGTGCTGTGGGTGGCGGCCCTGCTGGCCGTGATGCTGTCGCTCGAGCGCCTGTTCTCCGACGACTACCGCGACGGGACCCTCGAACAGCTCCTCCTGGTGCCGGAACCGATGGGGCTGCTGGTGCTCACCAAGATCTTCGCCCACTGGCTGATCACTGGGCTGCCCCTGGTGCTGATCTCGCCGCTGCTGGCCATCCAGCTCAACCTGCGGCCCGACGAGATCGCGATCCTGATGCTGGCGCTGCTGATCGGGACACCGATCCTCAGCCTGATCGGCGCGATCGGTGCGGCACTCACCCTCGGACTGCGCGGGGGCGGGGTGCTGATTGCCCTGCTGATCCTTCCGCTTTACGCTCCACCCCTGATCCTGGGCGCAGGCGCGGTGGACGCGGTGATGCACGGGAGCAGCGCCCAGGCACACCTGTCGCTGCTGGGCGCGATGATGGTTTTTGCACTGTTCGCAACACCGTGGGCCACCGCCGCGGCCGTGCGGATCATGCTCGACTGACGGAGGACTCGAGGTGTCGGAGAGGGGTATTCAGTGGTTCCGTTTCACGGCCCCGGCCAATTTCTACGATCTGGCCGGCCGCCTGATCCCGTGGTTCGCCGCCGTGACCGTCGCGCTCTTCGCGGTCGGGCTGTACCTGGGGCTCGTGGTGGCGCCGCCCGACTACCAGCAGGGCGACAGCTACCGCATCATCTACATCCACGTGCCCACCGCCTGGATGGGCATGTTCCTGTACGTGCTGATGGCCGTCTATGCCGCGATCGGGCTGATCTGGCGGATCAAGATGGCGGACGTGATGGCCAAGGCCATTGCCCCCACCGGCGCACTGTTCACCTTCCTCTCGCTGTGGACCGGCGCCCTGTGGGGGCGGCCGACCTGGGGCGTGTACTGGGTCTGGGACGCGCGCCTGACCTCGATGCTGATCCTGCTGTTCCTCTATCTCGGCTACATGGCGCTGCACGCCGCCATCGACGACCGCCAGCGCGCCTCGAACGCCAGCGCGGTCCTGGCGATGGTCGGTGTGGTGAACGTCCCGATCATCTATTTTTCCGTGCAGTGGTGGAACACCCTGCACCAGGGCGCGTCCATTACGGTGACGGACGCCCCGACGATGGCGACGATCATGTTCGTCACGCTGATGATCATGGTCCTGGCGGCCTGGATGTATTCCGTCACCGTGGTGCTGGCGCGGGCGCGAGTGGAGTTGCTGGAGCGGGAGCGCAACGCGCGCTGGGTGCAGGAACGCCTGGAGGGCGGAAGCAAATGATAGACTTTCTGGCAATGGGCGGTTACTGGCCCTATGTTTGGGGTTCGTATCTGGTGATGGCGGGTCTGCTGCTGGTCGAGATGATCCAGTTGCGGTACCGGCGGCGCAGCCTGATGGGCTGGATCAGGCGCATGGCCCGCTTGCGGGCGCAGGAGGAGAGACAATGAAAAAACGACAGAAACGGCTGCTGCTGGTCGTCGGAGGCCTTGCGGGGGTGGTCATGGTTACCGGGCTCGTGCTGAACGCCTTCCGGGACAACCTGGTGTTCTTCCATACCCCCTCGGACATCGTCGCCGAGATCGTGCCGATGGAGCGCACCTTCAGGATCGGCGGCCTGGTGGAAGACGGCAGCGTCGCGCGCGGCGACGATGGGATCACCGTGCACTTCCGCGTGACCGACACCGCAGTGGCGGTGCCCGTGGTCTACCAGGGCATCCTGCCCAACCTCTTCCGCGAGGGTCAGGGTGTGGTGGCCGTCGGCAGCCTGCAGGACGGCGGGGTGTTCAAGGCAAGCCAGGTGATGGCACGCCACGACGAGGAATACATGCCGCCCGAGGCCGCAGAGGCCATCAAGCGGGCTCAGCGTGAGGCCGCCCGCACCGTCGGCCATCCCGAGGGGTACTGATCATGGTTGCCGAAATCGGACTCTTTGCGCTGATCCTGGCGTTTCTTCTGGCGATCGCGCAGGGCACGCTGCCGCTGATCGGGGCCGCCCGCGGCGACACCGCACTGATGGCGGTCGGGCGCAGCGCCGCCTACGGTCAGCTCGTCTTCCTCGGCATCGCCTACGCGATGCTGACCTACGCCTTCGTGACCGATGACTTCTCCATCGCCTACGTGGCGAACCACTCCAACACCCTGCTCCCGACCCAGTACAAGGTCTCCGGCGTCTGGGGGGGGCACGAGGGCTCCCTGCTCCTGTGGGTGCTGATCCTCGGGTTCTGGAGCGCCGCGGTCGCGACCTTCAGCCGCAGCCTCCCCCGCGAGGTGGTGGCCCGGGTGCTGGGCGTGATGGGCCTCGTGGCCATTGGCTTCATCGGCTTCACGCTGTTCACCTCGAGCCCCTTCGAGCGCCTGATCCCGGCGGCAATGGAGGGTCGTGACCTGAACCCGATGCTGCAGGATCCCGGGCTGATCATTCACCCGCCGATGCTGTACATGGGGTACGTGGGCTTCTCTGTGGCCTTCGCCTTTGCGATTGCGGCGCTGATCGGTGGCCGCCTCGACGCCGCCTGGGCACGCTGGTCGCGCCCGTGGACCGCGGTGGCGTGGGCCTTCCTGACCGTCGGCATCGGACTCGGCAGCTGGTGGGCCTACTACGTGCTCGGCTGGGGCGGCTGGTGGTTCTGGGATCCGGTCGAGAACGCCTCGTTCATGCCCTGGCTGATGGGCACCGCGCTGCTTCACTCCCTCGCGGTGACCGAGAAACGCGGCGGCTTCAAGAACTGGACCGTGATGCTGGCGATCCTGACCTTCTCGCTGGTCCTGCTCGCAGCCTTCCTCGTACGATCGGGGGTCCTGACCTCGGTGCACGCCTTCGCGGTGGATCCGGACCGGGGTCTTTACCTGCTTCTCTTCATGGCAGTCGTGGTCGCGGGGTCGCTGACGCTCTTCGCCTGGCGTGCCGGCAAGGTCGGTCTGGGCGGCGGTTTCCAGCTCGTGTCGCGCGAATCGGCATTGCTGACGAATAACGTGCTGCTCGTGGTCGCCGCGGCCGCAGTGCTTCTCGGAACGCTCTATCCGCTGTTCCTGGATGCCTTCGGGCTTGGAAAGATCTCCGTCGGCCCGCCCTACTTCGAGGCGGTCTTCCTGCCGCTGATGCTGCCGCTGCTGCTGCTGCTCGGCTTCGGCCCGCGGCTGCGCTGGAAGCAGGACAGCCCGACCGAGCTGCTCTGGCGGCTGCGCTGGATCTTCGGGGTGAGCCTGGTCTTCGGCATGATCTGGCCGCTGTTCGTCGGCAGCTGGTCCTTCCTCGCCGGCATCGGCGCCTTCCTCGGCCTGTGGATCATCGGCTCCTCGCTGAAGGACCTGGTGGATCGGCTCCGGCCCCGGCGCGAGAGCCAGCAGACGCTGGGCACCCGGGTCCGGCGACTGGGACGAAGCTACGTGGGCATGCAGGTCGCCCACATCGGCGTGGCACTGGTGGTGATCGGCGTCACCTTCGTGCTGGGCTACGACGACGAGCGTGACGTTCGCATGGCGGTGGGCCAGACCGTGGAGGTCGGGGGCTACGGCTTCCGGCTCGACTCGCTCGACGAGGTCCGCGGACCGAACTTCGATGCCGACCAGGCCACGGTCTCGGTGTTCCGTGACGGCCAGCTGATGACCACACTGACCCCGCAGATGCGCTACTACTTCAGCCAGGAGCAGCCGATGGCGCACACCTCACTGCACCGGGGCATCTTCCGCGACCTGTACGTGAACATGGGCGAGGAATTGCCGGGCAACGCCTGGGTGATGCGCGTCTACTACAAGCCCTACATGAACTGGGTCTGGGCCGGCGCGGTGCTGATGGCGCTGGGCGGATTCCTCGCGGCCTCCGACCGGCGGTATCGCATGCGCGTGCGCCGGGAGGACGAGGTCGTGGACGAGGACGCAAAACTTGCCGCCAAGGATGCGGTCAAAGGCAGGGGCGACGGGGCCGAGCCCAACCCCGCTGGCTGACCCGGCGTACCGTTCCGGCGATGACGCGGTGCGGGCCCTTTTGGGCCCGCGCCCCGTCGGAGCTGCACCGAACCGGCTCTACGGGGCCGACACGAGGTTATCGAAGTCATGAAGCTACGTTTTCTGATCCCGCTGGTGGCCTTCATCGCCCTGGTGGGGTTATTGTTCGTCGGGTTGAGCCTTGATCCGCGCGAAATCCCCTCGCCGCTGATTGGAAAGGAGGCGCCGGGCTTCGACCTGCCCGAATTGCGCAACGAGGAGGTCCGCTTCGCCCGGGAGGACATGCTGGGCAAACCCGCCCTCCTCAACGTCTGGGCATCCTGGTGCGTGACCTGCCGGCAGGAACACCCGATGCTCGCCGAACTTCGCCGTGCGGGGGTCCCGATCTATGGCTTGAACTACAAGGACACGCGTTCCGATGCCCTGCGCTTTCTGGGCCAGTTCGGCGATCCCTACGACGCCATCGGCTTCGACGAGAGCGGGCTGGTCGGTATCGACTACGGCGTCTACGCTACACCCGAGACCTTCCTGATCGACAGCAACGGCAAGATCCGCTTCAAGCACATTGGCATGATCACGCCCGAGGTCATCGAGACCAGGATCCTTCCGCTTTACCGACAACTGGAGGCCGAGACATGAGGCCTTGGAATTACCTGCAACTTCCGTTATTCGTCGCGGCCATCGCGCTGCTGATGCCGATGACCGCGGCCGCGGGGCCGACCGCGCCGCCTTCGGAACCCATGACCTTCGACAGTGAACTGGACGAGCAGCGCTACCAGAAGCTGATCCGTGAGCTGCGCTGCACCGTCTGCCAGAACCAGAACCTGATCGAGTCCAACGCGCCGCTGGCCAACGACCTGCGGCGGCAGATCGCACTGATGATCAACGATGGCTCCGACACGGACGAGATCGTCGACTACATGGTGGCCCGCTACGGCGATTTCGTGCTGTTTCGGCCGCCGATGAAGGGCATCACCTACCTGCTCTGGTTCGGACCCGTCGCGATGCTGCTGATCGGCCTCGGGACCCTGGGTACCATCCTTTGGCGGCGCCGCACGCAGGTCGGATCGGAACCACTCTCCACGGATGAGGAAGAGCGCCTGCGCAGCCTCCTGGGTGACGGAGGCCACGACAAGACATGACGTTGTTCTGGATACTGGCCGCCGTGCTGACGGTGGCCGCCCTTCTGTTCCTGTTCCTTCCCCTGCTCCGTGCCCGCGCGCCACGCGCCCCGGTATCGACCGAGGCGATGGATGCGCGCGTGTCGGTCTATCGCAGTCAGCTCGCTGACCTGGAGTCCGATCGGGATTCCGGAGTGATTTCGGAGGACCAGTTCAACACTGCCCGCGTTGACCTGCAGCGCAGCCTGCTGGAGACCAGCGAGCGTCAGGCTGCCACCCGCACTGAATACGGGGGCCGATCGCTGCGCTGGCCGGCCGCGATCGGCAGCCTGCTCGTGGTGCCGGTCCTGGCGGTGCTCATCTACCAGGGATACGGCGCCGGGGCCTCGGGCCTGGACCCGCAGGCACGCGCCCCGCAGCAGGCGGCAGGAGAGCAGATGGACGGCGGGGTCGAGGCCGCCGTGATGGCCCTCAGCGCCCGGCTCGAGGACAACCCGGACGACCCCGAGGGCTGGGCACTGCTCGGCCGGTCCTTCCTGTTCCTGGACGAGCCGCGGGCCGCTGCCGGCGCCTACGCCCAGGCGCTGCGTCACGGCGGCGATCAGGACCCGGACATCCTCACGACCTACGCAGACCTGCTGGGGAGCCTCGACGGTGGCGATCTGAGCGCCCGCGCACTCCCCTTCGTGGACCGGGCCCTGGAGATCGAGCCCGATCACGCGAATGCGCTCTGGCTGGCCGGACTGGCTGCCTTCAGGACCTCGGATTACGAGACCACCCAGGAGCACTGGCAGCGGCTGGAGCGGCAGCTCGAGCCAGGCACCGAGGAAGCCCAGCTGATCCGCAGCAACCTCGAGGAAGTCCGGTCGCGGATGAACAACGCCGACCCGAACCGCGAGAACGCCGAAACGGAGAGCACGGTCACCGTCCCACCCCAAAACTGAGGCGCCGCCAGCATCGCGGCCAGAGGCCGCTCCTACGACCCCAGGCCTTGTAGGAGCGGCCTCCAGCCGCGATCACCCACACGTTCCAGCACCATCGCGGCCAAAGGCCGCTCCCACATCGACCATTCCATTTTCGAACAATCCGCGCAAATCTTTGTGATTTTCCTTCACGCTTGCGGTCTCTAAGTTGAGCGCAAAGATCACGGAGATTCCAATGACGACCACGACACCCGAAGCGATACACGCCGCCAGGCCCACCGAGGACGGGGACGGCGTCAAGATCCAGCGCATCCACGACTTCAACGGCCGCCTCGACCCCTTCCTGCTGCTTGACGAACTGAAGGCCAGCGCGCAGGAGGACTACATCGGCGGCTTCCCGCCGCACCCCCACCGGGGCTTCGAGACCCTCACCTACCTGATCCACGGCGGCCTGACCCATGAGGACTCGATGGGCAACCGCGGCGAAGTGCACGCCGGCGCGGCGCAGTGGATGAGCGCCGGCCGCGGGGTGATCCACTCCGAGATGCCGCTGCGGGATTCGGACGGTCTGCACGGCTTCCAGCTCTGGGTGAATCTCCCCGCCACGCGCAAGATGGACGCGCCGCGCTACCGCGACGTGCACGGCAGCGAGATGGCGACAACGGAACGCGAGGGCGTGAGCGTAAAGGCGATCGCCGGTTCCTGGACCGGCAGTTTCGGCAGTGTGCAGGGCCCGTTGCCGGCAATCGGGGACGGTGCGGCGATGGCCGACGTCCGGCTCGCTCCGGGTACGCGCCTTGCGATCGACGTGGGGTCCGGGGAACGCCTGCTCGCCTACGTCTACGCGGGGAGCCTCTCAGAGACACTCACCGAGGGACAGATGGCCGTCTGGTCCGACCAGGAACGGATCGAGATGGCGGCGCAGGACGGCGCCTCCCTGCTGCTGTTCCGCGGCACGCCGCTGCGTGAACCGATCAGCCATCACGGCCCCTTCGTGATGAACACCCCGGAAGAGATCGAGCAGGCCATCGAGGACTACCGCACAGGCCGACTGGCGACCCACCCTCAAAGCGTCGCCTAAACAGCCCACCCCCTCACCCCACTACCCGCCCGGCACCACCACCACCGGACACGGCGCGTGATGCAGCACCTGCTGGCTCACCGAGCCCAGCAGCAGCCCCTGGAAGCCGCCATGGCCGCGCGACCCCACCACCAGCAGATCCGCGTCCCCGGCCGCGTCCAGCAGGGTCTTCGCGGACCCCTGCCCGTCGGGCACCAGCACCTCCTGCCGGATGTCCTCGCCGTCCACCGCATCATCGACGATCTTCGCCAGGCGGCCTGCCGCCTCCCTGCGCAGTTCCTCGATCGGGGGCGTCATCAGCGACGCCCATTCCGGCTCCACGTAACGGCGGTCGAGAACATAGCAGGCGCGCACCTCGCAGCCTCGCAGCTTACCTTCCGCAAGCGCCCACTCAAGCGCCTTGCGCGACCCGTCTGACCCGTCAACACCCACGACAATGCCACCCATGGCTCTCTCCTCTGCAAGGCGCCCCGGGTCGTACCGGGGCGGTTTTCCATCCCCGAGATACTAGATCAGTTCGCCAGCACTTGGGTCCTGAAGTGTTACCGTGAAAGAATACGGCGTGCGCCTCGGGAACCGGTAGGGCGGAAGAGCGTAGCGTCATCCGCCATGCGGCGATCGCAATGTCCCGGAGCACGCGGTTACCCTGGCGCCGGATGGCGGATGACGGGCT
>RECA01000136.1 GCA_007692435.1 Thioalkalivibrio sp. | reverse complement strand
CGAACATGAACTACTCGATCTCGAACAACGCCGAGTACGGCGAGTACGTGACCGGGCCGAAGGTGATCAACGAGGAATCCCGCTTCGCGATGCAGGAGGCGCTGCACCGGATCCAGACCGGTGAGTACGCGAAGGCCTTCATCCAGGAGGGCGCGTCGAACTACCCGTCGATGACCGCCTACCGGCGGCTGAATGCCGCCCACCCGATCGAGCAGGTCGGCGAACGGCTGCGATCGATGATGCCCTGGATCGCCGCGAACAAGCTCGTCGACAAGAGCCGCAACTGACCACACCGGGCCCGGGTCTCCCGGGCCCGCGCCGGTAGCACGCGGTGAACGCCGCGGATCCGGCCGGAGCGAGCGCATGTTTCCCGTGGCCCCAGAAGGAAGACTCTTCGTGATCGGCACTGCGTGGCTCGCAGTGATCACCCTGCTGTTCGGATACACCGAGATGGGGTTCTTCCTGGTGACACTCGCGATCGCCTTCGTGCTGCTGTTCCGGGACTTCGTGCGCCGCCTGCCGCCGGCTGCACTCGGTCTGGTGGCGCCGGCGGATGGCGTGGTGCAGTCCGTGGAAAAGGCCCGGGACCCGTTCTCCGGCAGGCCCGCCCGGCGTATCGTGATCCGCCAGCGGGCGCTCGGCGAATACAACCTTCATGCACCGCAGGAGGCGACCGTGACCCAGCGTTACTGGCCCGGAAAGGGGACGGACGAGGAGCCCGATCCGCAACTCGCCGGCCACCTCGCCTTCGCGTTCGAGACCGACGAGGAACAGGTCTTCTCTCTGGCGCTCGACCTGCGGCGCTGGCCGCGGTTCATCCGCGTCGGGGCGATCACCGGGAACCGCTTCGGGCGCGGGAAGCGGCTGGGCTTCGCGGGGTTCGGACTGGACGTCATCCTCTGGGTGCCGGAAAAGACCCATCTCTCCGCCCGGCCCGGCCAGCGGGTGCTGGGCGGCAGTGACCTGCTCGGTTCCCTGCCGGGGACGCGGGAAGACGGGGCACGGGCGGCGACGTCATGAGCGTGGAGACACCGGAGCAGGAGAATCCCGGACCCCGGCGCCGGGTGTTCCTGCTCCCCAACCTCTTCACCACCGGGGTCCTCTTCTCGGGTTTCTTCGCGGTGGTCTCGGCGATCAACGGCGATTTCATCACCGCCGCGATCGCGGTCTTCGTCGCGATGGTGCTCGATGGACTGGACGGCCGTGTCGCGCGTCTGACCAATACCCAGAGCGAGTTCGGCGCCCAGTACGACTCCCTGTCGGACCTCGTCGCCTTCGGGCTGGCGCCGGCGCTGATCGCCTACCTGTGGCAGCTGCAGGAACTGGGCAATCTCGGCTGGGTGGCCGCCTTCTTCTATGCAACCGCCGCCGCGCTGCGGCTGGCCCGCTTCAATGCCCGCCTGGCCGCAACGGACAAGCGTTTCTTCCAGGGGCTGCCGAGTCCCGCGAGCGCGGCCCTGGTGGTGGGCACGGTCTGGGTGATGGAGGACATGTCCGCGCTGGCCGATACACCCATGGTGCTGATGATCATCGCGCTGGTGGTCACGGTGACCGCGGGCGCGCTGATGGTCAGCAATCTCACCTATTCCAGCTTCAAGGACATGGACTTCCGCCACCGCGTGCCCTTCTTCGCGATGCTCGCGGTGGTGGGCGCGCTGATGCTGGCAGCCCTGGATCCACCCAAGGTCCTGCTCACCGGCTTCCTGCTCTACGCCCTGTCCGGGCCCCTGCTGACCCTGGAACGCTGGCGCCGCCATCGGTCCCGGAGGACCTCCTGACGCATTCCGGTTGACCCGCCGCGCCGGGCCCCTTCCGCCACCAACCGAATACCGAGACCATGAGCAAAGACGCACTGATGATCTTCGACACCACCCTGCGCGACGGCGAGCAGAGCCCCGGCGCGTCCATGACCCGCGAGGAGAAGCTGCGGATCGCGCATCTGCTGGAAAAGCTCCGGGTGGACGTGATCGAGGCGGGGTTTCCGGCCGCCAGCATCGGGGATTTCGAGGCGGTGCGCGCGGTGGCGCGGGCGGTGAAGGACAGCCGCGTCTGCGGCCTGACCCGCGCACGGGCACCGGACATCGACCGGGCCGCCGAGGCGCTGAAGGACGCGGTGGCGCCGCGCATCCACACCTTCATCGCCACCAGCCCGATCCACATGCAGCACAAGCTGCGCATGACCCCGGACCAGGTCGTCGAGAACGCCGTGGCCGCGGTCCGCCACGCCCGCAACTACACCGACGACGTCGAGTTCTCGGCGGAGGACGCGGGCCGGTCCGAGATCGACTTCCTGTGTCGGGTGATCGAGGCGGCGATCGATGCCGGCGCGGGCACGATCAACATCCCGGACACGGTCGGCTACGCGATACCGGAGGCCTTCGGTCAGACCATCGCGACCCTGCTCGAGCGCGTCCCGAATTCCGACCGTGCGGTGTTTTCAGTGCATTGCCACAACGACCTCGGGCTGGCCGTCGCCAATTCGCTGGCGGCCGTGCAGAACGGGGCGCGGCAGGTGGAGTGCACCATCAACGCCCTCGGCGAGCGTGCCGGCAACGCGTCGCTGGAGGAGATCGTGATGGCGGTACGCACGCGTCAGGACATCTTCCCCGTGCAGACGCGCATCGACACGACACAGATCGTGCCCTGCTCGCGCCTGGTGTCGAATGTGACCGGTTTCCCGGTACAGCCGAACAAGGCCATCGTCGGCGCGAATGCCTTTGCCCACGAGTCGGGGATCCACCAGGACGGCGTGCTGAAGCACCGGGACACCTACGAGATCATGCGCGCGGAAGACGTCGGCTGGAGCGCGAACCGCATGATCCTCGGCAAGCACTCCGGGCGTAACGCCCTGCGCTCCCGCCTGCGCGAGCTCGGGGTCGAATTCGAGAGCGCGGAACAGCTGGACGAGGTCTTCGCACGGTTCAAGGAACTCGCGGACAAGAAGCACGAGATCTTCGACGAGGACCTGCAGGCGCTGGTCTCGGAGCTCGCGCCGGAGGCCTCGGACCGGTATCGCCTCAAGAGTCTGCGCGTGTGTTCGGAGACCGGCACCACGCCCCGCGCCGAGGTGCGGCTGGAGGCCGACGACCGCATCCTCAACGGGGCCGCCGAGGGTGGCGGGCCGGTCGATGCCGCCTTCCAGGCGGTGGAATCGATCGTGCAGAGCCGGACCGACCTGCTGCTCTATTCGGTGAACAACATCACTTCCGGGACCGACGCCCAGGGCGAGGTGACCGTGCGCCTGTCGCGCGGGGGGCGCATCGTGAACGGGCAGGGGGCGGACACCGACATCGTGATCGCCTCGGTCAAGGCCTACCTGAACGCGCTGAACCGGCTGATGGTGCCGCCGGAGCGGGCCCACCCGCAGCATGACGGCGTCTGAACTCCGCCGATGCCGCTGAGTACCCGCAAGCGCGAGGTGCTGCACCAGATGGGAATCCCCGTCTGGGTGTCGCGGCAGTCGCCGCCCGCCGGGCACCCGCTCATCCAGGACGGGGCTGAGGCCCCGGCAGCACCGCGGCAGGAAACGGCTGGCGGCGTGACCATTGCCCGGGTTCCGGTGACGCAGCTGGACTGGGCGGGTCTGAGGGAGCGGGTGGCCTCCTGCACCGCCTGTGCCGAACTCGCTCAGCGTCGTACCCAGACGGTCTTCGGTGTCGGGGACCCGAAGGCCAGCTGGCTCTTCATCGGCGAGGCCCCCGGCTCCGAGGAAGACCGGCGGGGTGAGCCCTTCGTGGGCCGTGCCGGCCGCCTGCTCGACAACATGCTCGCGGCCCTGGGCCTGCGGCGTGGCGAAGACGTCTACATCGCCAATGTCCTGAAGTGCCGGCCGCCCGGAAACCGCGACCCCCTGACGGCCGAGGCCGCCGCGTGCCGGCCGTTTCTGGACCGGCAGATCGACCTCATCGAACCCCGCGTGATCGTCGCGCTCGGCCGGGTCGCCGCACAGTCCCTGCTCGGCAGCGATGCGCCCCTGGGCCGGCTCCGGGGACGGGAACACGGCTTTCGGGGCGTGCCGCTGGTGGTCACCTACCATCCGGCCTACCTGCTGCGTTCCCCGGCCGACAAGGCGAGGGCCTGGAGTGATCTGCTGTTCGCGCGCGCGCGGGCGCTTCGGGGTTGAGGCCGGCAACAAGATGGAAATACGGGCTGCATCGCGGGAGGATAGATCCAGGCGCGGTCGGGAGCACAGCGCGACATGAGCGCATGCCTTGAACCCGAACCCACGCTGCGCCGCATGCGGCCGGGCGACGTCGAACGCGTGATGCAGGTGGAATGCGCCGCGTATGCCTTCCCCTGGACCGCAGGCATCTTCCGCGACTGCATGCGGGTCGGCTACGGCTGCTGGGTACTGGAATGCGAGCGTCGCCTGGTCGGTCACTCGGTGATTTCCATTGCCGCCGGCGAGGCACACCTGCTGAACCTCACCATCGATGTGGACCACCAGGGCCAGGGGCTGGGGCGTTTCCTGCTCCGCGGCATGGTCGCGAGGGCGCGCGACGAGGGGGTGGAGACCCTCTTCCTCGAGGCGCGACCCTCGAACCTTGCGGCGCTGGGACTCTATCGCTCCGAGGGCTTCAGCCGGGTCGGCACGCGGCCCCGGTACTATCCCGGCGACGAAGAGCGCGAGGACGCCTGGGTCTTTTCCATCCGGCCCTGACGACGAACATCTCCAGCCCCCGCTTGCGGGGACAAATCCGCCGGGAGCGACTCGAACCGCCTTTGCGGTTCAGGGCGCGGGCTACTATGATCTCCCTGGCTTGGAAATCGTTGATGCTCTGACCTCGACCACTCCTGAAGAGGATGCCGGCATGATTAGGAATCTCCCCGTGCTTTCCCCCGTGTTCGCGCTGCTTGCGTGCATGTTCGCCGTCCCGGCGGCGATTGCCCAGGCACCCTCGGGTGCGGAACGGCAGCAGGAGCTCCTGCAGGTCTGGTACCAGATCCGGGAGGAAGTCGCCGATAACGGTGACGTGGAGGCAAAGTACGATGTCGGCGTGGCCAATTTCATCGCGCGCGGTACCTCGAAGGACAAGGACCGGGCTGCCACCTGGTTCCAGCGTGCGGCCGACCGGGGCCACGCGGGCGCTCACTATTACCTCGGCTACATCTACGCCGCCGGCGATGGCCGCGACGCGGATCCCGTGAAGAGCCAGCAGCATTACCTGCGGGCGGCGGAGCTGGGGCACGCCGATGCCCAGTACCTGATCGGCCTGCGCTACGCGAACGGTGAGGGCCTGCCCCGCGACGGTACGGAGGCCGCGAAGTGGATGTCCCGCGCGGCCGACAAGGGTGTCGCCGCCGCCCAGTTCTACATGGGCCAGCTTCGCGAGGTGGGGCGGCCGGGCGAGGTGCGGCCGGATACCGCGGCAGCGATGGACCTGTACCGGGAGGCTGCCAACCAGGGTCACGTTCCGGCGCAGAACCGGCTCGGGGAGCTGTACTCCGCCGGTCGTGGGGGCATCCGGCGGGACCTGGAGGAGGCCTACCTGTGGTTCAGCCTGGCCGAGAACCAGGAACGTGTCGATGAAGTCGGCCGGCGGATGAGCCGCGGCCAGCTGGCCACTGCAAATGATCGCGTTGAGGCGCGCCTCGCGGAACTCGTTCGCTGAAGAGCGCTTGCGGCTCGCGGATGTGCCGAGTCGCCGAGAGGGCTCGCCTCCTACAGGGGGCCAGGGCGAGCACCGTAGGAGGCCA
>RECA01000118.1 GCA_007692435.1 Thioalkalivibrio sp. | reverse complement strand
AGCGTGCGGCGGTGAGTGGTTGCAGCCGCGAGCCCTGGCCGCCGGCCATGACGAAGGCGATGATTCGGTCGGATTGCATCGCTGAGACCTCCCTGGCCCGAAACGGGCGATGTTGTCATGCGTCCATATGCCGGTACCGTGGACAGGACTCTGGCCCGGCCGTGTATTCACCATTCTCCTCCACCCAGGGGCATGGCGAAACAGGCTGGAGAGAAGTGGTCGGGATTTCCTTCACGGACCGGGTCCCCGCGATGCGCAGGACCGCGCCGTGACGATCGGCCAACTGCGGCAGGCGCTGGGCTCCTCCGGTCGGCTTGGCGTCTCCTGGGTCAGCTGCTGAGCCGTGGCCTTACTTGCGAACGGCAGGGCGATGGCCCTGACCCCGCTCACCCGGCTCTTCGCGAAGGCGGTCGATGACCCGGCGGATCTCGTCGGTGTCCCACTCGATCGCCGTGTTCACCGAATAGCGGATACGACCCTCGCGGTCGAGCAGGAAGGAGCTGGGGAAGGCGAAGACGCTCCATTCGGCGGCGATGGATCCGTCGAGATCCATCAGCACGGGGAAGTCCACCTGAACCTCGTCCATGAAGGCGAGGATGTGATCGGCATCCTCCTTGAAGTTGATGGACACGATCGCGAATTCGTCCTCGGCATAGTCGCCGGCGAGCCTGTTCATGGAAGGGATCTCGTGCACGCACGGCGGGCACCAGGTCGCCCAGAAGTTCACCAGCGTGACGCGGCCCAGGCTCCCGTCCAGCGTGTGGCGCTCGCCGCGGGCGTCGACCTGATCGAAGCTCGGTGCCTCGGTTCGCGGGCGTTCCACCAGGCCGAAGGGCGTGTCCATCGAGGCATCGACCGCCGCGTCGAGTGCGGCGGCCCGGGCGGTCCGGGGTGCGGCGGCAAGGAGGCGCACCATCGCCATCAGCTGGGCAGTGGTGCCCTCCTGGGCCTGGCGGACATCGGGCGGCAACGGACCGCCAAAGGCCTCGAAGGTCTCGGTGTCCGGGTGCTCCGTGTACTGCAGGTAGTAGTCGCGCATTCCGGGGATCAGCCAGGTGTAGGTCGCGCTGCCGCCGCCGCGGAGGGCGTCCTGCAGCTCATTGACGCGTTGCCGGTGGACACCCAGCTCGGGCTGCATCACCGCGATCGGAAGCCCGGTGGCGCCGGCGATACCGAGGAGCTGCGGATCCTCCCCGGCTACCGGCGTCCCGCGGTAGAGATTCGGGTAGAAGAGGACCGCGCCCGCTATGGCGTTCACGTCGTCGGTCCGATCCTGCCAGAGGCGCAGACCCCGGAGCAGTGGTGCGGCCATCCGGTCACAGCCCACGGCCACCACCGGCCCAAGTCTGCTGTCCACCGCCGCTTCCAGCAAGGCGGCGACCGCCTCACCGTCAAGGCTGCGGACCGTCCGACTGTCCCGTCTCAGCAGCAGCGAATCCAGCAGGTCGACCTGCCAGACCGTCGCACCGGCCGCGGCGAGCCGCTCCGCCTGGCGCTCGCTGCCCGGGCGTTCCCCGTACTGGTTGAGGATCCAGACGAACAGCGGGCCCCGGTTGTCGCCCGTCCACACCCGGACGTCCAGCTGATCCACGCCCGCCAGCGGCAGGGTGAAATCCTCCCCCTTGACGGGCGAGGTGATACCCAGTGCGACCAGTGCCAGCGAGAGAAGGAAGAGGCGCATAGACATCGATATCAGACCGGTGAAGGGGAGTTGTTTCCGGGGACAATACACCTGTTTCTCTGCGGTCCGCCCGGGCGGCATGGTTTGCGGAATGCTGAGAGGGTTGGCGCGAAAGTCGCCGGCAGCGCGCACGACCCATCCTTGTCCATGCCAGCACCTTGGCTGGGCGGTCGGCCGCCTCCTGTGCCCCGTTCGCCATGGAGTGCGGCGGCTTGCTCCGGCTTTCAACCGCTTGAGGTTGCTTCCGCGGCAGGAGGCGAGCCTCCTGCAGGGCAAAGCGGCGGCAAGCCGCCGCACTCCATGGGCTTGCGCTTTTCCCCCTCGGGGTGGCCGTGCGCCATGACCGTTAGCCCTATTTTGTAAAGGCGCGCGGCAATCGCCGGGAGGTATGGCTATCGGTGTCCTGTCCTCGGAAACGGAGCCGACGAGCCTGCGTGTTACCATCGTCCGCACGCCCGACAGGCGCTTTTGGCACCATCATCGCGGAGGGCACCAAGACCATGGCAGCAAGCGCAGTGATCGTCCTGGGTGCCGTGCTGGCGGCCGTCGCCGTCGGTTTCGGCGCCTTCGGTGCCCACGGCCTCGAGGCCCGGCTCTCCGAACGCGCCCTGGCCACCTGGCAGACTGCGGTGCAGTATCAGTTCGTGCATGCGCTGGGTCTGCTGGTCATGGCTGCGCTCTGGGAGCGCCTGCAGCCCGGCTGGGGGCTCGCGGCCGTTGTCGCGATGGCCCTTGGCGTGCTGCTGTTTTCCGGCAGCCTGTATGCGCTGGCCCTGGGTGCGCCGCGCGTGCTCGGTGCGGTTGCCCCGATCGGCGGCACCCTCTTCATCATCGGCTGGGTCACTCTCGCAATAGCGGCCGTCGCGGGGCGCTCGTGATACGATCAGGACGTTGACTTAGCGGACTTCCGGACGGGCGCATGGCGGGCTCACTCAAGGATCAGTTGCTCAAGGCGGGGGTTGCCAGCCGGAAGCAGGCAAAGGAAGCCGAGCTGGAAAAGCGCCGGAAGCGCAAGAAGGGGCAGAAGGGGCCGGCCAAGGAGGACGTGGAGCGGGCCGCGGCCATCGAGGCCGCACGCCGGGAGAAGCTCGAGAAGGACCGCGAGCTGAACGAGCGCCGCAAGCAGGAACAGGCGCAGCGCGCGCAGCGTGCCGAAGTCCGTCAGCTGGCCGAACAGCACGCCATCCAGCCGCCCCGCGACGCAGAACTGCGCTACAACTTCGTCTGGCGGAACAAGGTCCACTCGCTCTGGATCGACCCGTCCCTGCGCGGCCAGCTGGCGTCAGGCACCCTCGCGCTGGTGGCCACCGACGCGGCATTCGTGCTGGTGCCCGCCCCGGTGGGCGAGCGCATTCGCGAACGCGATCCCGAGGCGGTGGTGCAGACCTCGGACGAGCCCGACACGCATCCGCCCGCGGAGGACGATCCCTACGCGGACTTTCCGATTCCGGACGACCTGCACTGGTAGCCGGTGGCGCTGTTATCGATTCAGCGTTTCGAATTACCGGATGACGGGGCGCATTCGTGACGCACCCGCCCAGCCTCCAGGCAACCTACCAGCTTGACCAGACCGAGGGGCCTGATGGAAGTGCCGGATACCCGGGTGACGCGATGCCGGAACGCATCAGCATCTCGCTTGGCGAACGCAGTGCCCGGCGGAACTCCACCCAGATACCATCCGCCCAGCGTTCGGTGACCGATCCGGGCAGGCGGTGGCTACCGTTGCGCGCCGCGGGGTCCGGGAAGATCACCTCGACCGACTGGTACTCCGCGGGCCAGTCGGCCTCCAGGAATACCCCGACGCGACAGATCTTGCGGGTCTCCACCTTGAGCATGGTCCCGCTACTCGCGATCAGCCACGCCTCTGCACGTACCCAGATGCAGTCGTCTTCGGACCTGTTCATCGCTGCCCCCTGTTCTCCCTATTGCACGGTTCCGTCAGGAGCCGCATGGGGCGCGTCCGGAGGGCACCGCAGCGGCATTTCTGAAAGATCTAGTACGAATAGTAGGCTAGACGCAAGAACTCCATTTTTAAATAAATCCTTCGATGTAAATGGTGCCAGGCATATCCAGGCCCTGATCCGCGTTGGACCTAAGGTGTTGACTTGAACGGGGGATCGCCTATGCTTCAAACAGCCGTTTGAACCGGATGCGATGAGGGTGGGATTCCCGTGGCGCCGGGAGCCTTGTCCGCAAGCGGGAGCGGGTAGAACTCCACGATTTTCACGCCAAGAACAAGCTTCAGCAGAACAGCAGGGATCATTCGCCGGGGGACTCCGGCATCACAAGAAAGGGGGGGATCTGCATGTCGCGGAAAAAGCATGGTTCCGGTGCGCGGCTTGGTCGTGCCGGCACCCTGGCCGCCGGTGTGGCCATTGCACTGGGTGCCGGGGCGCCTGTTCATGGGTTCGAGATCAGCAGTGATGACGGAGAGGTCTGGGGCAGTTTCGACACGACCGTGTCGCTGGGCGCCCGCTGGCGCATGCAGAAGCCCGACGACGCGCTGATCGGGATTGCAAACGGGGGAACGGCGCGTTCGGTCAACGAGGATAACGGCAACCTGAACTGGGATCGCGGTGACGTCGTGTCCCTGGCCGCGCAGGTCACGCACGACCTGGACCTGAATTACCGCAATTACGGGGCCTTCGTCCGGGCGACCTATTTCTACGACGATGCAGTGATGAGCAAGGACGAACTGGGCTCGGAGGCGCGTGACCAGGCAGGCCGCGACTTCGAGATCCTCGACGCCTATGTCCGCGGCGACTTCGACGTGGGTGATCGCTGGCTGGGCGTCCGCCTCGGCCGGCAGGTGGTGAACTGGGGCGAGAGCACCTTCATCCAGAACGGCATCAACGTGCTGAATCCGATCGACGTCAGCCGCCTGCGCATCCCCGGCTCGGAACTGCGCGAGGGCCTGATGCCATTGAACATGCTCTGGGCTGCCCACGACCTCACCGATCGCCTGTCGGTCGAGGGCGTGCTGATGCTCGAGTGGGAAGAGACGCGAATCGACCCGGAAGGCACCTTCTTCAGCAGCAATGATTTTCTGAGCCCGGGGGGGGAGAACGTGTTCGCAGGTTTTGGCAGGAGGAATGACCTGCGCTCGCCTCCGGCCGAGTTTTTCCTTGATCCGGAAGCCCAACTTTGGGCCCCCCGGGCAGCGGACCGTGAAGCCAGTGACAGTGGGCAATATGGAATCGCACTTCGCTACTTTGCCGAGCAGCTGAATTTCACAGAATTTGGCGTTTATTTCGCGCGCTATCATAGCCGGACGCCTTTTGCCTCGGGAACCGAGGGTGATCCGACCGCATTTCTCGGTGGGGAGCCGACGGTTCTGGGGGAACAAGCTGCCGAGTATTTTGCTGAATACCCCGAGGGCATCCGGCTGTGGGGCCTGAGTTTCAACACCCCCGGCCCTTGGGGCATCGCCCTGCAGGGTGAGTATTCCTATCGGCCGAATCAGCCGGTCCAGATTGCGGCCCCCGAGCTGCTGCTGGCGGCCCTGGGGCAGCGGAATCAGATCCCGCAGGAGAACATCGGCGCCGACGGAGAGATCCAGGGTTACCAGCGGGTCACCGCGCAGCAGGTCCAGCTCTCGGCGACAAAGGCCTTCGGCCCGACGCTGGGGGCTCAGCAATTCGTCGCAGTTGGGGAGGTTGGTTACACACACCTCGACCTGCCCAGAGACGTGCCCTTCAACGCCCCGGGGGTATTCTTGCCCGCGCCCGGTTCGGATGACACGACATCCTTTGGTTCTGTGCAGGAAAAAGGTTACGCCAGTCGGGACTCGTGGGGCTATCGGATCGTCGGGCGGATGGATTATCCGAATGCCATTGGGGCTGCAACGCTATCCCCGCGGGCGGTCTTCAGTCACGATGTGAGTGGTCGCAGCCCCACCTTCAACGAGGGGGCGAGGTCGTTGACGCTGGGCCTTGGGATCAACTACCTGCAGAACCTGGATATCGATCTCTCGTACACATCTTTTTTTGGTGGCGAGAAGATAAAGGGTACGGACCCGAACGCGGCGTTTGATCCCACCTTTCCACCCAATCAGTCCGCGTCCTATTCCAGCCACACCAATCCCCTCAAGGATCGCGACTTCCTCGCGGTCAGCGTCAGCTACTCGTTCTGAGCAACGACAGGCATCGAGGAGCCAGAAGAATCATGCATATCAAGATGACCATGGTGGCGTCGGCGCTGGCGCTGGCGGTGTCCGCCGCGCCCGTCCACGCACAGGTATCCGAGGCCGAGGCGGCCCGACTGGGTCAGGACCTGACCCCGATGGGGGCCGAGCGGGCCGGGAACGAGGCGGGAACGATCCCCGCCTGGGAGGGTGGCCTCGACAGTCCCCCGGTTGAGCACGAACCGGGCGGCCACTACGCCGATCCGTTCGCAGATGACGAAATCCTGTTCACCATCGACGCCTCGAACCTGGACGAGTACCGGGAGAACCTGACACCGGGTCAGGTCGCAATGCTCGAGACCTATCCGACCTGGAAGATGAACGTGTACCCGACCCGGCGCAGCGCGGCCTTCCCGGAGGGTCACTACGAGCAGACCATGGCCAATGCGACCCGGGCGACGATGACGCCGGACGGGCTCACCTTCGAGGGCACCACCGGTGGCATCCCGTTCCCGATCCCGCAGAGCGGCGAGGAGGCGATCTGGAACCACCTGGTGCGCTATCGCGGCGAGTCCTACGTGATGAACTGGAGTCAGGCGGCGGTGACCCGCACCGGCAGCTACACGCCGGTGCGTTTCGACTACGAGTACGACTTCCACTACGGCAGTCTCACCAAGTCGGAGGACGAGATCGAGCCGGACAAGATCGCCAACTTCATGCAGACGGTCACCGCTCCGGCACGCCTCGCCGGCCAGATCCTGCTGGTGCACGAATATCTGGACGAGCGCCAGGCGTGGACCTACAACCCCGGCCAGCGGCGCGTGCGCCTGGCGCCGCAGGTCGCCTACGACAACCCGGGCACGGCCTCCGACGGGCTGCGCACCAACGACGACTTCGTGATGTACAACGGTGCGATCGACCGCTACGACTGGGAGCTGGTCGGCAAGCGCGAGATCTACGTGCCCTACAACTCCTACGAGCTGGTCGGCGACACCATCAGCATGGACGACGTCCTGGAAGCCGGGCACATCAACCCCGATCACGCGCGCTACGAGCTGCACCGCGTCTGGGTGGTGGAGGCAACCCTGAAGGACGGCACCAGCCACCTGTACAAGCGCCGCACCTTCTACCTGGACGAGGACTCGTGGATGGCGCTGGTGGTCGACAAGTACGACAACCGCGATCAGCTGTGGCGCGTCGCCGAGCAGCACAACATCAACTTCTACGATATCCCGATGCTGTACCCGGCGCTGGAGGTGCATCACGACCTGCAGTCGGGACGGTACATCGCGCTGGGCCTGCGCAACGACGAGGCGCGGGTCTACCGGCTGACCGACCCGCGCCCGGCGCGCTTCACCCCCGCAGGCCTGCGCGGGGCCGGCAGACGTTGATCCACACGGCGGGGCCGTGCGCCACCCGATGACCCGGGGCAGGACCGGCTCCGCCGTTCGCCGCAGGCACCCGACGAGGCCCGCCATGGCGCCCGGGGCACGCTCGTGAACAGGATCATCGGCATTCTCCTCCCGCTGTTCGTGGTGGCGGCCGTGGCGTTTGCATTCTCGGAGCGGCCTGACCCGCCCATGCCGGATACGCGGGTCGAGATCCAGCACCTGCTGATGCTCGACACGGTGTCGGTGGGTGCACGGCTGGTCAGCGTTGGTGAGCGGGGCCGCATCTTCCTCTCGGACGATCAGGGACTCCAGTGGCGCGGCGCCGTGTCGGACAGCACGGCGACCCTGACCGCGGTGGAGGCGGTGAACCCCGAGCGCCTGGTCGCCGTGGGGCACGACAGCGTGATCCTGCTGAGCGAAGACGGCGGTGAACGCTGGCACACGGTATTCGCGGAACCGGCTGCGGAGGAGCCGCTGCTGGCCGTGCGTTTCGACCCCGGCGGTCACGGCTACGCGGTGGGGGCCTACGGTCGTTTCCTGGAGAGTCGCGACGGCGGTCTCAGCTGGGAGCAGCGCCACCCCGACGAACACGACTTTCATTTCGGCGCGATCGCGCGGTCGGGAGATGCCCTGCTGATGGCCGGCGAGGCCGGCACATTGATGCGCTCGGACGACGGCGGCCAGCATTGGCATGCGCTGGAATCCCCGTATGCCGGTTCGTTCTTCGGCCTGCTGGAACTGACCGACGGTGCGGTGCTGGCCTACGGGATGCGTGGGCACGTCTACCACTCCGCGGATGCCGGGCGAAACTGGCAACCCGTTGAGACCGAAACCGGGCAGTCGATCTTCGGCGGACACGTCCTGGCCGACGGCACCCTGGTGCTGGTGGGGCAGAACGGGCTCGCACTGCGGGGGCGTGATCTCGAGCACGGACTCACTCGGCTCGACCTCGACACCAGCCGGACCTTCAGCGCCGTGATCGAATCCGGGGCGGGCGACGTGCTGCTCTTCGGCGAGGACGGCGTGCTGCATCTCCCCACCGCGCAGATCGCGGTCCCGGGATCGTGAACCTCCAGCGTTTCATCGAGGCCCTGGGGCGGGTGCTGTTCGGGCACCGGCGGCCGTTCCTGGCCCTGTTCGTGCTCGTGACCGTCGCGCTGGGGTACTCGGCCACCCATCTGCAGATCGACGCGGGCTTTGAGAAGATGATCCCGCTGGAACACGAGTACATGCAGACCTTCGTCGCCTACCGCGACACCTTCGGCGGGGCCAACCGGATCCTCGTGGCACTGCGCCAGCACGAGGGCGAGATCTACGATCCGGAGTTCTTCGACACCCTGAAGGAGGTCACGGACGCGGTCTTCTTCATCCCCGGCGTGGACCGCGCGACGGTGACGTCCCTGTTCACCCCGAACGTGCGCTTCATCGAGGTGGTCGAGGAGGGCTTCGCCGGCGGGGACGTGATCCCGGCCGGGTTCGAGGGCACGCCGGAGGAACTCGAGGCGGTGCGCGAGAACGTGCTGAAGTCCGGGCAGCTCGGGCGCCTCGTCGCGAACGACCACTCCGGCGCGATGGTCACCGCGGAGCTGCTCGAGGTGGACCCGTCCACCGGCGAGCGGCTGGATTACCTTGATGTGGCGGACCGGCTCGAGGCGATCCGGGAGCGCCACGAGCGGGACGGGCTGGACGTCCACATCATCGGTTTCGCGAAGGCGGTGGGGGACATCACCGACGGGGCACGCGGCGTGGTGTTGTTCTTCGGCCTGTCCTTTGTCATCACCGCGCTGCTGCTGTACTGGTACTCGAGCTCGATCCGGCTCGCGCTGCTGACCCTGGTGGCCGCGCTGATCCCGGTGATCTGGCTGCTCGGCCTGCTGCCGCTGATCGGGTTCGGGATCGATCCGATGTCCATCCTCGTGCCGTTCCTGATCTTTGCGATCGGCGTGAGCCACGCGGTGCAGATGACCCACGCCTGGCGGACCGCGGTGATCGGGGGTGCCGCCCCGATGGAGGCCGCGCACAACGCCTTCCGCAGGCTCTTCCTGCCGGGCGCGATGGCGATGACCACCACGGCGGTGGGCTTCCTGGTGATCATGCGCATCGAAATCGCCATGGTGCGCGAACTGGCGCTGACCGCCGGCCTGGGTGTCGCGCTGATGCTGATCACCAACATGCTGCTGCTGACGCTGCTGCTGTCCTGGATGCGGCTGTCGCCGCAGGAGATCGAGCGCGCGAAGGTCCGTGAGCACTCCGGCGACTGGATCTGGAAGCGGCTCCGGCGGCTGGCCGAGCCCGGTCCGGCCCGGATCGTACTGGCGGTCGCAGCGGTGGTGCTGATCGCGGCCACCTGGCAGTCGCGCGATCTGCGCACCGGCGACGTGGGTACCGGAATCCCGGAGCTGCACCAGGATTCCCGGTACAACCAGGATTCCGCCGCCATCGTCGAATCCTTCTCGATCGGTGTCGACATCCTGTCCGTGATTGTGCAGAGCCGGGATGTGGAAGGCGCCTGCACCGATTTTGAGATCATGGACACCATTGACCGCTTCGAGGTCACGATGCGGGGCGTGCACGGGGTGCAGAGCGTGGTCGGGCTCCCCGGGGTGGCCAAGGTGATCAACGCCGGCTGGAACGAGGGTAATCCGCGCTGGCGGGCGCTCTCGCGCAATCCCACGGTCCTCGCGCAGTCGGTGATGCCGGTGGATACCTCGACCGGCCTGCTGAACACGGACTGCAGCGCGATGCAGATCCTGATCTTCACCCGCGGTCACGATGGCGCGACGATCGCCCACGTGGTCGACGAAGTGAAGCGCTTCCGGGACGAGAATCCGTCCGACCGACTGGATTTCCTGCTGGCATCCGGTAACGTGGGGGTGATGGCCGCGACCAACGAGGCGGTGGACGCGGCCGCGGTGACCATGCTCCTTCTGGTCTTCGGGGCGATCAGCCTGCTGTTCTTCGCGGAATTCCGCTCCTGGCGCGCGACCCTTTGCATCGTGCTGCCGCTGTCCATCGTCGCGGTGATGTGCAGTGCGCTGATGGCGCTGCTCGACATCGGTCTGAAGGTTTCCACACTGCCGGTTCTCGCCATCGCGGTCGGGATCGGCGTCGATTACGGCATCTATCTCTATGAGCGCATGTCCTACCGCTTCAGCCACGGAGACGATCTGCCGCAGGCCTTCTTCCAGGCCCTGCGCCAGCGTGGCACGGCCGTGATGTTCACGGCGGCGACGATGAGCGTGGGCGTGGGGACGTGGATGCTATCGGCACTGAAGTTCCAGGCGGACATGGGCCTGCTGATGGCCTTCATGTTCCTGGTGAACATGCTGGCTGCGCTGGTGCTGCTGCCCGCCTTTGCCAGCCTGCTGCTGCGCGAAGGGTCGGGGAGGGCGAAGGCATGAGCCAGACCTCCGCCCGGCACACCGCGGAGACCCGCGCCCGCATTCTCGACACGGCCGAGGCGCTGTTCGTCGAGCATGGCCTGGACGGTACCTCCATGCGCATGATCACCGGCCGTGCCGGCGTGAATCTCGCCGCGGTGAACTATCACTTCGGCAGCAAGGAGAACCTGATCCGGGAGGTGTTCGAGCAGCGGGTGCAGGCCCTGAACCGCCGCTGCATCGACGCGCTGGACCGGTACGCCGACGAGGCCCGGCAGTCGGGCCGGGCATTGCGCCCGGGCGATCTGCTGGAGGCCTTCCTTCAGCCCGTCTTCGAGCTGGCGGCGGATACGGAGAACGGCGGGTACCGGTTCATGCGACTGCTGGGACGCACCCACAGCGAGGTCAGCCCCTTCATGCGGCGACTGCTGGCCGAACTCTACGGGGATACGCTGCAGCGCTTCCTCGATGTGCTCTGCGGTTCCCTTCCCGGCGTGCCGCGGGAAGAGGTCCACTGGCGGGTCCACTTCATGATGGGCGCGACCTCGTACGCAATCGCGGGGACCGACAACCTGCAGGTCTTCGGCGGACAGCTCGATCAGCAGGACCCGGCCGAGCTGGTCCCGCGGTTGCTGTCCTTCCTGCTGGCCGGTCTCCGCGCGCCGCTGCCGGAACGGACGGAGCCCCCGGATCCGCCGGTGGGCGACGCGGGCTGAACCGGGAGATCGCGATGGCCAGCTTCCGATTCCTGCACGCGGCGGACATCCACCTCGACAGCCCGCTGCGCGGCCTCGCGGGGCAGGAGGGCAGTGCCGCCGAACGGATCCGGGGCGCGACCCGGGAGGCCTTCGAGCAACTGGTCACGCTGGCGCTGGCCGAGGAGGTCGCCTTCGTGATCATTGCCGGCGACCTCTACGACGGCGACTGGCGCGATTACCGCACCGGTCTCTTCTTCGCCGCACAGATGGGCCGCCTGAACGAGGCCGGCATCCCGGTCTTCCTCCTGCACGGCAATCACGATGCGGAGAGCCAGATCACCCGGCGGCTGGCACTGCCCCCGAACGTGCAGGTGTTCGGCGCGCGCGCTCCCGGGACCTTCGTGCTGGACGAACTCGGCGTGGCCCTGCACGGACAGAGCTTCCGGCGCCGCGACACGCGCGAGAACCTGGTGCCGGGCTATCCGGATCCGCGGGACTGCGATCTGAACATCGGCGTGCTGCACACCGGGCTTGGCGGCATGGGCGGCCACGAGAACTATGCGCCCTGCGCACTGGAGGATCTGCTCGCTCGGGGCTATGACTACTGGGCGCTCGGGCACGTGCACCAGTTCCAGGTCCTCCACCGGCATCCCCACGTGGTCTTCCCGGGCAACCTGCAGGGTCGCCACATCCGCGAGACCGGTCCCAAGGGGGCCGTGATGGTCACCGTGACGGATGGCCGGCTGAGCGGCCTGACGGCGGTTCCGGCGGACGTTGTCCGCTGGAGCCTGGTGCCGGTGCCAGTGGATCCGGACACCGAGGTCGCAGACGCCGTGAGCCGGATCCGCGCCGCGCTGGAGCAGGCCGTCGAGCACGAGGCCGACGGGCGCCTGCTGGCCTGCAGGGTGGAGCTGCGGGGGCGGAGCGCACGGCACGATCAGCTGCTGGCGGCCGAGGACCATCTGCTCGCCGAGGCACGCTCGGTCGCGGTCGGACTGGGGGTGGATGCCGCATGGGTCGAGCGCGTGGTGGTGGCCACGCGTCCGGAGGGCAGTGGGGCAACCGGACAGCCGGCACGCAGTGATGCGCTGGGCGAACTGCAGCAGATGCTGGAGGCGGCGCATGCGGATCCGGAGTTGCTGGAGCGGCTCGGCGAGGACCCCGGCCAGATGCTGCAACGCCTGCCTCACGCGGTGCGTGCCGGGGTCGAGGCCGACTCGATCCTTGGCGTGGCCCTCGACGGTGACCAGCGGGCGCTGATCGCCGTGATCCTGCCCCATCTGCTGGCCCGGCTCACGGTGGAGACGGACTGAGATGCGGCTGCGGCGCCTGGATCTGCTGCGATACGGCCACTTCACCGGCCGGTCGCTCGACTTTCCATCGGGTTCCGGTGACCTGCACCTGGTGTTCGGGCCGAACGAGGCCGGCAAGTCCACCGCGCTGACGGCGATCGAGGACCTGCTGTTCGGAATCCCGATGCAGTCGGACTTCAACTTCCTGCACGAGTACCGGGACATGCGCATCGGCGCGGTCCTCGAATCGCCGACGGACACGCTGTCCTTTCTGCGTCGCAAGGGCACCCGGGACACCGTGCTGGGTGCAGACGACCTGCCGTTGCCGGGTGGGGAGTCGGCGCTGCAGCCCTTCCTCGCCGGCGCCGACCGGTCCTTCTTCGAGCGCATGTTCAGTCTCGATCACCGGCGCCTGGAGCAGGGCGGTCAGGAGATTCTCGATGCGCGCGACGAGATCGGCCGGATGCTGTTCGCGGCCGGCGCCGGGATTGCCGACCTGCGGCAGCGGCTCGCGGCGCTGGAGCAGGAGGCCGACGGGCTCTGGGGTCCCCGCCGTTCCTCGAAGCGCCTCTACACCCGTGCGGCCGACCGGCTGGAGGAGGCGGACCGCGAGCTGCGCGAGCAGACCGTGACGGCGGCGCAGTGGGAAGAACGGCGCCGCACGGCCGCGGCCGCGGAGGAGGCGCATGCGGAGCTCGAGGAAGAATACGTGCGCGCGCAGACCGAGGGCCGGCGTCTCGCCCGGATCCGGCGCGTCCATCGCGACGTCCGGCGGAAGCAGGAGCTGATCCGGGAGATCGAGGCGATGGGTCCGCCGCTGGCGATCCCGGAGGATGCCGAGCCGCAGCGGGTCCGGGCGGAGACCCGCGCGCTGGAGGCGTCGACCCGGATCGATACGCTGGCGGGCAGGATTCGCGAGACCCGGGAGGAGCTGGACGGACTGAACGCCGACACGGCGCTGCTGCTGCGCAGCGACGAGGTCCGCCTGCTGCACGAGCGGCGCATCGAGGTGCGGCGCGCGCGCGGGGATCTGCCGAAGCGCGAGGCCGAGCTGGGTGCGGCCGAGGCCCGGTTGCTGGCCTTGGCAACGGATCTGGGCTGGTCTGCCGGCGAACCGGATGCGGTCATTGCGGCCCTCCCGTCCCGGCCGAAGCTCGGGCTCGCGCGGACCCTCCTGGCCGAGCGTGGCGAGGTCAACTCGGGCCTGAGCGTCGCCCGTGAGTCACTGCGGGATGCGGATGAACGCCGGCAGCGGATCCTGGCCCGCATGGATGCCGCACCGCCGCGAACGGACCCCGGCGGGCTGGCCGCCGTGGTGGCCACGGTGCGCGCACAGGGTGACCTGGTCGCCCGGCTGCAGGCGGCCTCGGAGGAAAGGGACCGGGCCCGGCTCGGCGTTGAGGCCCTGCAGGCGCGCATGCGGCCGGTATTGCAGCGTCCGGAGGATCTGGTCGATCTGCCGGTACCGGCGCGGGCCGAGGTCCAGCGAATGCGCGATCTCCTCCTCGAGTGGGAGCAGCGCGATCGCGACCTGCGGCGCCAGGTGCAGGACGCCGAAGAGGAACTGCGGCGGCTGCGGCGGATGCTGGAGCTGGCATCGCGCGAGGGCGGGGAGCTCTCCGGAGAGGAGCTTGCGGAGGCGAGAGGCTACCGCGACCGGATCTGGGAGCTGGTGGAGCGCCGGCACATCCGCGGGGAGGCGCTGCCCGCAGAGGATCAGGCGCGCTTCGCGGACGTGATCGACGATCTCGCCGGGAACTTCCGGGCCGCACTGTTGAAGGCCGATGCGATTGCGGACCGACGTTTCGAACACGCCGAGGCCGTGGGGCGCCTGACGCAGCTGGCAGACGCCGTCGCGATGCAGGAGGGCACGCTGGATGGGCTGTCCCGGCGGCTCGAGGCGCTGGCCGGGGAGGGTGCCGAGCTGCGCCGCGAGTGGCGGGCCCTCTGGGAGCCCGCGCGGCTGGAACCCCTGGCACCGGACGGGATGCTCGCCTGGCTGGAGGCCCGGGACGAAGTCCTGCAGCTGCTGCGGGCACGGGATGAGGCGGCCGCGCGTGTCCTCACGCTGCAGGAGGAGGAACAGCGGGCGCGCGATGGCCTGCTCGGCGCGTTCAGGCATCACGGCCGCGTGCAGGAGGTGGAAGGGCAGTCGCTCCCGGTGCTGCTGCAGCGGGGTGTCGACCTGCTGCACGCGCTGGAACAGGCCGAGGGCGAGCGCTTGCGTGCGCAGGCGGACCTGCGTGCGGCCGATGAGGAGGTCGAACGTCGCCGCCGCGAAGTCGAGCGTGCCGAGGCGGCCCGCGCCGGATGGCAGCAGCGGTGGCAGAGCGCGATGGGCGATCTCGGTCTTTCCGCAGACACGGACGCCCCGGAGATCGCACGGCAGCTGGAGACCGTGGAGGCGCTCCAGACCCAGTCGGCGCAGGTGCGCGCGCTGCGGCACGACCGGATCGAGAAGATTCAGGGCGACATCGAGGCCTTCACGCGGCTGGTCCGGGGGTTCGTGGAGGAGGTGGCCCCGGAACTTGCGGCGCACGGTCCCGAGGAGGCCGTGGTGGAGATCGAGGGTCGGCTCGAGGCGGCAAGAGAGATCCGCAAGCGCCAGGTGGACCGGGAAGAGCAGGTCCGCAAGCTGGAAGAGGAGATGGCCGCCGCCAATGACCAGCTGCGCCAGGCACAGGGAACCCTGGCGCGGCTGATGGAGGCCGCGGGAGTCGATTCCGTCGGCGACCTGCACGCGGCCATCGAGCGGGGATCCCGGGCCCGGCACCTGCGGGGCGAGCTGGAGGGCATTGTGCGGATGCTCGAACAGGAAGGCGACGGCCTGCCTCTGGCGGAGCTGGAGCGCGAATGCGCCGATGCGGACGTCGACCGGGCGGCGGCGCGGGAGCAGACCCTCGAGCAGGAACAGCAGCAACTGCGCGTGCGCCTGGAGGCGGCGGTGGAGAACCGGGCCGCGGCCCGCGAGGCCTTTGCAGCGATCGGCGGCGATGATGCCGCCGCGCGGGTGGCGGCCGACCGGCAGGAGGCGCTTGCCGGGATGCGCGAGGCCGCCGAACGCTACGTGCGTGCGCGCACCGCCGCGGAACTGCTGAAATGGGCGATTGACCGCTTCCGGCGGGAGAAACAGGCCCCGTTGCTACAGCGCGCGGGAGCGATCTTCGCGACCCTGACCGGGGGCGCCTTCGCGGCACTGCGGGTGGACTACGACGACCGGGACCAGCCGCAGCTGACCGGCCTTCGCCCCGATGGCACCAGTGTTCCGGTGCCGGGTCTCAGCACCGGCACGGCGGACCAGCTCTACCTCGCGCTGCGGGTCGCCTCGATCGAGGACTACCTCGATCATGCACCGGCGTTGCCCTTCGTCGCCGATGACCTGTTCATCAACTTTGACGACCAGCGCTCAGCCGCCGGCTTCGAGGTATTGGGGCAACTGGCCACCCGGACGCAGGTGCTCTTCTTCACGCACCACCGGCACCTGGTCGACATCGCGCGGGAACGGCTGGGTTCCGGTCTGCACGTGGCGCTTCTTGCCGAGGCCTGAGGGGCGTGTGCCCGGCCGGTCAGTTCCCGAAGACTTCCCTTAACAGGTCGGTGGTGCGCGCGGCCGGGTTTTCCCGGATCCTGCGTTCCTCCTCGGCCAGCAGGGTGAATACGCCGTCGAGCGCCTCGCGCGTCACGTACTCGTTCAGGTCGAGGTCGTCCAGCGCCGCGACCCCGGGAACGCGAGTGCCGACCTGGTCGGTGAGCTCGGTGTAGGCACGGGTGACCCCCGTCTCCTGCATGGAGTCGCTGACGATCGGCCGGAAGGCGTCGGCGATGGGCTCGCCGGCGCGACGGCGCAGGAAGCGCGTGGCACCGTCCGCGGGACCGACCAGGATGCCGCGCGCATCCTCGATGCTCATGTCGCGGATTGCATCCAGGACGATCTCTTTCGCCTGCGGTGCCGCCTTTTCAGCGGCGCGGTTCATGCTCCGCTCGAACTCGTCGACTTGCCGGCCCAACCCGACGCCGCGCAGCATGCTGCTCGCGGTGTCGAGCGGTCCGGGCATCGGGATCCGGATCTTTTCATTGTCGGCGAATCCGCCCGCCGTACCGGCGGCTTCGATCGCCTGCTCGGTCCCCTTGGCCAGCGCCTCCTTCAGACCGGCGACCAGCGTTTCGTGCTCGGCACCGAGCGGCACCGTGGTGCGGTCGGTCTCCGTCTCGGTGGGCTCGGTCGGCAGGGTGGGGACGCTCCCCTTCAGTCGGTCCGCCCAGCTGCCCTGGGCGAGTGCGGGGAAGGCGAATGTGAGGGCGAGGACGCTGGTGAAGACGGCAGCTTGTGTTCGGATGTTCATGTCTTTGATGTTCTCGGTGCCGGGTCGGCAGTCGTGGTCGGGCGTGAGGGGTGGGCGGTCGGTTCCACTGTCGCGCGTTCCGGGACGGAGGCCGGGATCAGTGATTCCGAAGCGGCGCGTGGGCGTCAGATTGACGCAAAGAACCCCCTTGGTCAACGCCACAGCGGGCCGGTTCGGGACTCCGCGACCGAACTCTTGCACGATTTGGACTGACCGGTTGCGGCCGTGGCGGGCGTGTCGCTTCGGCTGCCCTTCAGGGAGATCCGGCGAGGAGCTCGTCCTGCATCTCGAGCACCAGGCTGACGCGCCGGTTCAGGGCTCGATTGGCATCGGAATCGTTCGGAGCCCGGGGCCGGGTGTCGGCATAACCGGTCACGCGGATGCGCTCCTGGGGGATCCCGTGTGCGATCAGTTCCCGGGCAACGGTGGTGGCCCGGATCGACGAGAGCTCCCAGTTCGACGGAAAACGCGGCGTGTTGATCGGGACGTCGTCGGTGTGTCCCTCCAGGGAGATCTTCAGCCCTTCGTCCTGCAACGCCGTCACCAGTTCCTCGATCAACGCCTCTCCGGAGGGGCCGAGTTCGGCGGTGCCGGAGCCGAAGAGGATGCCGTCGCCGACCTCCAGGCGCAGCTGGTGCTGATCCAGCAGGAGCTCCAGGTCCTGTTCCCCGGTACGGGCCGCAACCAGCTCCATCAGGGCCTCGAACGCCGGCGGCACCGACGGCTCCGCAGCGCGCTCTGCAACCGCCAGTGCGGCCGGTGTTTCTGCAAGCGTCGCCGTCCCAAGCGCCGGGTCTTCCGGCGCTTCGACCGTTGCGTCTTGCAGCACGGTTTCCGGGTCGGCGTGGTCTGCCGTGGTGGTCAGGAGTGGTGCCGTTGCTTCGGGCCAGTTCACGGGCTCGACCTCTGGGGCCGGCCCCGGCTCGGGGGTCACAACCGAATCGGCTACCTTCGGGCTGGTCGCCGGATTCGGGGAGGATGCAGCGGGTGCCGCAAGGGGAGGAGCGAAGCCGCCGAGGGGCTGGATCGTCTCCGGCGCGGCATTGCCTTGCTGGTTCATCTGCATATAGGTGATGCCAAGCAGGGCCGCGAACAGCGTCACCAGCAGCAGGAGCACGTCCATGTACCCAACGGTCCAGCCGCTGTCGCCGGAGGCCTGATGGGCCTCGGCCTCGTCGAATTCGACGACGTCGCGTCGCCTCCAGGCCGGCGGGGCCGCTGCGGGAGCGGCCGCGCGGTTGCGCTCGCGCCAGCCCCCTTGCCGGTCCAGCAGCACCCGTCCGGTCATGCGCGCATTCCCTGCAACGACATGGACCGTGCCTTCTGCGTGTTGCCGAGGTTCGCCTGTTCAGGGCTTGCGGCACTCATGAATTCACCGATCAGCACCGGATGCTGGCGCTCGTAGAGCATCATGATCGCGTCGACCAGCATGTTCATGTGCAGAAGCTGCTGTCTGGAGCGGTCCTCCAGCTTCAGCGCCAGTGGGCGGAAGACGAGGTTGGCGATCAGCAGGCCGTAGAGCGTACTCATCAGCGCGAAGCCCATGGCCATGCCGATGTGTTCGATCCCGGACTGACCGAGACTACCCAGCATGGCCACCAGGCCGAACAGTGTTCCGAGCATGCCGAAGGCCGGTGCGAAGGTGGCCATCGTGCGCAGGATGCGGATGTCGCGGCTGTCGTCCTCCTTCTGCTGCCGGATGCGCCAGTGCAGCATGCGACCGAGCTCCTCGCCATTGTGCGGATCGAGGGCGAGGCGCGTGCCGCCGCGCAGGAACGGATCCTGGATCGCGGTCGCGGCCCGTTCCGCGCCGCGCACGTCGCCGCGCCGGTAGCGCTCGGCGATCTGCAGGAACGGCTTGTAGTCCACGGCGGTGGAAGTCTGCGCCTCCCGAAACATCGCAGGGATGCGGCGCAGCAGGCTCAGCACGGGCCCGGGCGAGTGACCGATCACCGAGGCCAGGAGGGTGCCCCCGAGCACCAGCATCAGTCCGGGCAGGTTGATGCCGCTCAGGCCGAGGCTGAGCCAGAGCAGCACCGCGACCGCCAGTGTGCCCAGCAGCGTGAGACCGAAATAGATTTTCCTGCGCATGCCAAACCCCGCGAAGAGCGTCTTCGGCAGGATTACAAGCAGGGGACGTGCCAGGTTCAATTCGGGGCGTGAGGTGCCTGGATTGCGCGGGATTGCAGGCTGCCGCCGCTTGCGGCAGCACTGGGGCGGCAGAAAATCGCCGCCGGCTGCCGCTCGCTTCGCCGCTTGCGTCAATACACCGTCACCCGGTGATCCCGCCCGGCGCGGGCCACGGGCCCCGAATGGCTCGGATCTACGGGCGCGGGCCGTGTCCTTCGTGCCGGTGATGATGGATCAGGCTCACCACGATGGTGAAGATCGTGATGGGCAGTACGAAGCCCAGCATCACCATCGAGAACGCGGGCAGCACGGCGTGCTGCTGGGCCGCGAGCACGAGATAGCCGGTGTAGGCGGCGTAATAGCCGAGGAAGACCACACCTTCCCAGCGCGAGATCTCGCGTCCCGTGATCATGATCGGCAGACACGCGAGTGCGACGGCCAGCATCACCCAGAGGTCCAGGTTCCGCGCGGCCTCCGCCACCGGGATCCCGAGCGGGGAGACCAGACCGGTGACTCCAAGCACCGCGAGGATGTTGAACAGGTTGCTGCCGATCACGCTGCCGACCGCGAGGTCGCGTTGCCCGCGCAGTGCCGCCAGTGTGGCGGTCGCGATCTCCGGCAGCGAGGTGCCGACCGCGACGATGGTCAGGCCGACGATCAGGTCGCTGATCCCGAAGAACCGGGCAAACACAATCGCCGACTCGACCAGCCAGCGCGAACCGATCACCAGCGCAGCGAGCCCGACCAGGATCAGGAGCACTTGCACGGCCCAGTGCCGGTCCCACCGCGAGGCAGTGGGCAACTCGGCCTCCGCCGCGGTGGCGGCCATTTTGCGGGTCGAGTGGCGGGACTGGAGGATCAGGAAGACGGTATAGGCGATGACCAGCGCGAACAGGACGCCGGCATCGATCCGGCTGATCAGTCCGTCCATCGCCAGAACCAGCAGCAGCACCGTGGCGGCGATCATCACCGGGACCTCCTGGCGGATCACCTGTTCGCTGACCAGCAGCGGAATGATCACGGCCGAGATGCCGAGGATCAGCAGGATGTTGGCGATATTGCTGCCGATGACGTTGCCGATTGCGATGTCCGGCGTCCCGGAGAGGGAGGCGTTAACGGAGACCGCCATCTCCGGTGTGGACGTGCCGAAGGCGACCACCGTCAGACCGATCACCAGTGGCGAAACCCCCACGGACCCCGCGAGCCGAGCGGCGCCGCGCACCAGGGACTCGGCCCCCAGCACCAGGATGCTCAGTCCGAGAACGAACCAGAGAAGGTGCACCCACATCGTCGCGCGCGGCCCCTGTGCCGTCGGGTTCTATCGAAGGCGCAATGGTGACAGATATTCGCCCGTGCAGGAGCGAGGTCCGATCGTGATCATCAGGATCGTGAAGACCCGGTGGGTGACGCCTTGCGGCCGCCTCAGCGCGGATCGAAGTCGAAGGCCAGGGTCTCGAGCAGGTCCGGGTCGTCGAAGTGCCGGTGTCCCACGAAGGCGATCGCGTGCAGCCCCCGCTGGCGCATCGCGCCCGCGGAGGGAACGCCGAGCGGCCACAGCACGAAGCGCTCCGGCCGTTGCGACTGCTGCACGATGCCGGTGGGGCCGAACAGGCTCCGGACGGTGCCGGCTGCCGGCAACCGCAGCTGCCACGCATAGTCCTTCAGGATGTAGTGCTCGGTGTCGGCGGAGGGCATCGCCTCACCAACGTCGATGATGTAGTGAGTGCCGGCCTCCAGCCGCAGGCGCAGCCCGCGGTCCCCCGCGAGGCCGGGGGGCAGTGCGAACACCAGGGGCCGTTCTCCCACGAGTCCGTCGAGGTCGATGCGGCTGCCCGCCGGGAGGAAGAGCTTGTGATAGCAGCCGCACTGGTGAATGCTGTCGTAGAGCACCGGGCGCAGCTCGTGATCCAGTGTCACCCGCCAGAGGACGCCGCTCAGGTCGCCGGCGTACAGGTCCAGGCCGTGTTCCGGCGGGCGTTCCGGAAACCAGAAGGCGTAGTTCAGCTGGAGCAGGACCCGGGACCCGAGGCGGGTGTGGCTCGGGAAGGTGAAGACCACCGGCCGCGTGGTATCGATCTCGATCCGGCCGTGTTCGTCCAGCAGCGGCGCGCCGATGCGGTCGGCGCCGGAGCGCTGCTCGACGGCCAGCTGCGGCATGAAGCGTCGGAACAGCGCATCCTGCTCCCCGTCGGACAGGCGGGGGATGCCCAGCGCATCGGTGTCCGGCGTGGCCGGCGGCGGCGCGGACGCATCACGCGTCTCCGGCCCCGCATAGACGGTCTCGCGCTCGAAGCGGGTTGCGCGCCCGGCCATGTAGCGCGCGGTCATGTCGCGCCGGTAGCCTGAGATGAAGCCGCGCGCGACCAGGCTGGTGACCGGGTAGAGGCCCATGGCCCGGGCGGCGGTGCTGTAGCCGTCCGGGACCCGGTAGGCGGCGGGATCCAGCGTCTCGGGCGGGGCGCTATCCGCGAAGCAGGACGCAAGCCGGGTGTCGAGGTCCGCGAAGCCGTGGCGGTCCTGCAGACCCTCGCGCGTTCCCGCGTCCAGCCGCGCAAACTCTGTGGCGTAGGCGTTCCGGGCGAGCTCGAAGGCGTGGCCGAGCCATGCCGTGCGTGCATTCGGAGAGAGCTCTTCGTAGGCGAAGCTCGCAAGGAAACGGTTGGTGCGCAGGAGCGGCCAGCCGTCCACGCGGCGCAGGCCGGGCTCGAAGTGGGTTGCGGCACCAATCGCGTGGTCGAGTTCGGTGAGCAAGGCCCGGCAGGTCTCCGCTTCCGGGGCCGGACGCTCCGGGGCGACGCCGCAGCCCCAGAGCGCGAGTGCCATGAGGGCGGCGAGGGCAAGCCTTCCGAGACGCCAGCGCCCCATCGTCGCGAGCGGCGGACGGCAGCGCTTCCTCCGGCCGGGCGGCCGCTCGCGCTGTCGCGGCCCGGGGCCTGGTTCGAGCAGTCGTGCGACGATGTCTCCGCGGCCCATCTCCGGCTTACCTTGCGCTGAACGCATCGCGATGCCGGGGGCCATGATACCGGCATGCGCCGGCCGGGCGCACGGCGGGTCCTGACCGGGCCCCGGTTCACCGCTATAATCGGCATTGCAGCAATCGAGCGAATTCTCATGGCCCCGGCCCTCACCCCCGGCCCCTCTCCCGCACGCGGGAGAGGGGGGAACTGTGCGACTTCCGCGTTAATCAGGACCACTTCACCCGGAGAGGATCCATGCGTCTGACCAGTCCCGCATTCGAAGAGGGAAGCCGAATACCCTGGAGCGCGTCGGCGCCGAACGAGAACCGGTTGCCGGAACTCGAGATCCACGATGTGCCCGAGGGCGCACGCAGTCTCGCGCTGATCCTCGAAGACCTCGACTCGCCGCTGGGCGAGATGACGCACTGGCTGGTCTGGAACCTGCCGCCCGGCCGGTCCCGGGTGGATGCCCTGAACCTGCGCGAGGAGGCGCGGGTGGGGATGGACTCCTTCGGCAAGATTGGGTATCTGGGCCCGGTGCCCCCGGAGGGGGTGCATCGCTACCGGTTCCGTCTGCTGGCCCTTGATGCCGAACTCGACCTCGAGTCCGGCGCCACCCGGACTCAATTCGACGCGGCGGCCGAGGGACGCATACTGGACGAGGCCGAGCTCACCGGCGAGATCGAGCGGCCGCCGCGCCAGGACGAAGGCTGAGCAGGGCAGGGCAGTCCACACCTAAGCCTGGAGGAAGACCGATGCCGATGCACTACCGTCCGCAGGCCTTCTTTGCCTCCGTGAACCCCACCGTGTTCGCGGCCTCGGCAATCATGGTGGTGCTGTTTGTCGGCTTCGGCGTGACCGCTCCGACACTCGCCAGCCAGGTGTTCGAGTCCATTCAGGGCTTCATCACCGAGTACCTCGGCTGGGGCTACCTGTTGGTGGTGACGGTCTTCCTGATATTCCTGATCTGGCTCGGCTTCAGCCGGTACGGGACCATCTGCCTCGGACAGCCCGGCGATCGTCCCGAATTCGGCTACGGCGCCTGGTTCGCGATGCTCTTCAGTGCGGGCATGGGCATCGGCCTGGTCTTCTGGAGCGTGGCCGAGCCCATCATGCACTACCAGGACCCGCCGCATGTCGATGGCGGGACCGCCGAGGCCGCGCGGCAGGCGATGGTCTACACCTTCTTCCACTGGGGGCTG
>RECA01000043.1 GCA_007692435.1 Thioalkalivibrio sp. | reverse complement strand
TGGCGGGCCCCTTCATCAAGAGCTTCTCGGTGATGGGCCGCGCCTGAGCGCTGGCCTCCCACGGTGCTGCCCCCCGTGGGAGGCGAGCCCCCTCGGCGATCCGGCGCTGGGAAAACCATCGCCCAGAGGGCTGGCCTCCTACGTGGCTTCGGGCCGCGCCGCGCCCTTGCGGGCGGCGCCTCCCTGCTCCGCTACTCCTCCCGTGACGGTTCCGCGGGCTTCGGGGCGGGCGGCCTCGGGGCATATTCAAGCCAGACCTCGCGGGTCAGCTTGATCCCCAGCAGCAGCCAGGGCACTGCATGCATCACCAGATCGAAGATATCCAGCGGCCGGGTGAGCTCACCCTGGAAAAGCCAGCGAATCTTCTCGACGATGTGCGGCTCCGGCACCCAGGGCGAGAGCCCCAGTGTGGCGACCAGGAGCACAAACAGCCAGACGGGCGTGCGATCGATCCAGGCGATAATCTTGTTCATGAGTAAAGTCTAACTTACTTGAATAGCAGATGAGCAAATCCGGCGCATCGAAACAGCGAAATGGGGCAGAAGGCCCGAACGCAGGACCCGTGCGCGGGCTGAGGCTCAGCGAAACGGAGACGGTCGCGATCGAGGGTGGTGCCGGTGGGCCTCCCGACTCCACGCTGACTCTCATAGCCCCGTGCCACCCCCGAAGGATAAAAGCGCAGGCCTGTGGAGTGCGGTGGCTTGCCGCCGCTTTGCCCGGCAGGAGGCTTGCCTCCTGCCGCGGAAGCGAGCTTCCGCGATTGAAAGCGGGAGCAAGCTCCCGCACTCCATATTCTTTCACGCTAACGGTCATGGCGCCTGGCCACCACCCCCGACCATGAAAGAAGCGTAGGGCGGAAGAGGGCGAAGCCCGTCATCCGCCATCCGGCGCCAGGGTAGCCGCGTGGTAACCGCGTGGTAACCGCCTGCTCCTGGACATTCCGATCGCCTCACGGCGGATGACGCTACGCTCTTCCGCCCTACCGGTTCCCGACGTGCACGCCATGTTCTTTCACGCTTACCTTCAGGGTCCAGGGCCACCCCCGACGATGAAAATCTCCCTCCCCCGCTTGCCGGCCATCGAGTGCCCGGTGTGTCTCGCTTCGGCGGGCCGGCTGTTCGCGAGCATTGGCGGGCGGGATTACCTGCGCTGCGAGGACTGCGAGGCGACCTTCCTCTGCCGCGAGCAGCTGCCGGGCCCGGAACGCGAGTCGACGGAGTACCGCCAGCACCGGAACCAGTGCGATGACCCGGCGTACCGGGCCTTCCTGCGGCCGCTCGCCGAATCGCTGCTGGCGCGTCTGGCGCCCGGTCGCGATGGCCTGGACTTCGGCTGCGGTCCGGACCCGGCCCTCGCAGCGATGATCCGGGAGGCCGGGCATCGGGTCGGGCTCTACGACCCCCTCTTCCACCCCGACCCCGAGGCGCTGCAGCGCCGCTACGACTTCATCACCTGCTCCGAGGTCGTCGAGCACTTCCACCATCCGGCTTGGGAGTTCGCGCGCCTCGATACGCTGCTGAAGCCCGGTGGCTGGCTCGGGATCCAGACCACGTTCCAGACCGACGACGCCAGCTTCGCCCGCTGGAACTACCGCCGCGACCCCACCCACGTGGTGTTCTATCGGCCACGCACCTTCGAGCGGATTGCCCTCCGGCACGACTGGCAGCTCTTCTTTCCGTCCCGGAACATCGCGCTGCTGAAGAGCGCGTTGATAAAACAAGGGGCACGGCCCTGATCCGTATAGGCATCATATAACGATATCATATATACTTTTCGGGACAGAACTGGAACCACTGGTGTACCCGTGCGCACGATCATCGACCTTCCCGAGGAGCAGATCGAGGCTCTGAAACTCCTGGCCGAACGCGAGAACGCCTCGCGTGCGGAACTGGTGCGCCGCGCAGTATCCGACTACCTGGCTCAACGCATGGGCGACGGCACCGATGGCGCCTTCGGGATTTGGCGAAAGCGTGGCGAAGGGGGTCTGGAATACGAGGCACGCATCCGGCAGGAATGGGATCGATGAAGGCCCTGTTCGACACCAATATCCTGATCGACTATCTGAACGGCATTGAAGCAGCACGCGAGGAAATCGAAGCCTACGAGCGGCCGCTGATCAGTCCCATCACCTGGATGGAAGTCATGGTGGGCGCGGAAGCGGACGAGGAGCACCCGATTCGCGGCTTCCTCCAGCGGTTCAGCCAGGTCCCTCTCGACACCGCGGTCGCGGAGCGTGCGGTCTCCATCCGGCGGATCCGGAAGATGCGGTTGCCCGATGCGATCGTCTGGGCGAGTGCCCAGAGCCAGGACGCGCTTCTGGTCACCCGCAATACGCGAGATTTCCCCGCCGACGCGCCGGACGTACGCGTTCCCTATCGGCTTTGAGCCTCACGCTGGCGGCCGCGCGCCGACCAGCCAGGCCTCGTTGCGCAGGCCCTCGGCGGGGTCTCCGAACAGGCCCTCCTCGCGGTAGGCGAGCAGGCGGAGGTCCGGAAACAGCTCCAGGAGCTCGTTCGGGGCCAGCCGGAAATCCGGGTTTCCGGGGCCGCGGTCATCAACCGCCTCGCGGGTCCAGGTCTGGTAGAACAGCAGCCCGCCCGGCCGCAATGCCGTTGCAAGCGCCGGCGCCAGTGCACGTTCGAGGAAATAGGACACGACGATTACGTCGAAGGCACCGGGATCCGGTGGCTCTCGCTCCACATCGCGAACCTCGGCCCGAATCGGCAGGCCGTGTTCCTCGGCATGCTCGCGCAGCTTCGCGATCCCGACGGGGGAACGATCCCAGGCCCTGGTGACCAGTCCGCGTCCGGCGAGGAGGCTGGCGTTTCCGCCCAGCCCGCAGGCCACATCAAGCGCGGCGCCGTCGGGTGGCAGCAGATGCGCGAACTGCTCGAGCACCGCGCAGGGGGTCGCGGCGGCGGGGTCGGCCTCCGCGTAGCGCTGGTTCCACTTCTGTTCGAGATCCGAGGTCATTTCGGGTGGTGGGCCCCTCCCCAGCCGTTACTCCGGGCATCCTGCCCTCCGCCCTTCGGGCCCGCCTTCGGCGGTTCGAAATCCGCTCCCGGCGGATTTGTCCCCGCAAGCGGGGGAGGGAGCAGTCCATCACTCCACCGGCGCCAGCCGCTCCACCAGCGCGTCCCAGGCGATCACTACGCCGGGCAGCACATCCACCGCCGTCTCGCCCTGCAATTCCTGCACGTCGGGCTTGCCGTAGGCACCGTCGACCAACCGGTAGACCGTGACCATCCGGTCAGTGGGGTGCACCAGCCAGTATTCCTTCACCCCGGCGCGCTCGTAGACCTGGCGCTTGCGCACGTGGTCATGCGAGGCGGTGGACGGCGAGAGGACTTCAACGACGAAATCGGGCGCGCCACGAACACCGCGGCGGTCGAGCCGCGAGGGATCGCAGACCACAAGCACGTCGGGTTGCACGACCGTATCGATCTGATCGTCGGCTTCGTTCGCGCGCGGCAGACGCACGTCGACCGGAGCGATCAATGCCCGGCAAGGCCCGTCGGCAAGTCTGTTCGCGAGTTGCCGGAAGATCTCGCCAGCAACCTCCTGGTGCTCCAGGTCCGGTGCCGGCGCCATCATGAAGGCCTCGCCGTCGATCAACTCGTAGCGGACGTCCTCCGGCCACCGGAGGTAGTCCGCGTAGGTGTGGTGAATGCTGTCCCGCCGCGCCAGTCCCATTGGATGCCCATTGGTTGGTTGCCGTCTACTGCGAGTCTATCCCGACGGGACCGGCGCGCAAACCTGTCACGGGGCACCTGCCCCGGAGCACCTGCAACGGCGCGGGCGGCTGTTATGGAGTGCGGCGGCTTGCCGCCGCTTTGCCCTCGCGGAAGCTCGCTTCCGCGGCAGGGGGCAAGCCCCCTGCGTCCAAAGCGGGAGCAAGCTCCCGCACTCCATGGGCGGTCAGAACTGCTCTTCTTCGGTGGAGCCGGTCAGTGCGGTGACGGAGGAGCCGCCGCCCTGGATCACGGTGGTCACCTCGTCGAAATAGCCGGCGCCGACCTCCTGCTGGTGCGACACGAAGGTGTAGCCGCGATCGCGGGACGCGAACTCGGGCTGCTGGACCTTCTCCACGTAGTGGCGCATCCCCTCCCCGCGCGCATAGCCGTGCGCCAGGTCGAACATGTTGAACCACATGCTGTGGATGCCGGCCAGGGTGATGAACTGGTACTTGTAGCCAAGCTCCGAGAGGTCCTCCTGGAAGCGGGCGATCTGCGCGTCGTCGAGGTTCTTCTTCCAGTTGAAGGACGGCGAGCAGTTGTAGGCAAGCAGCTTGTTCGGGTTCTCCGCGAGCACCGCCTCCGCGAACTCGCGCGCGAAGCCGATGTCCGGCGTGCCGGTCTCGCACCAGACGAGGTCCGCGTAGGGCGCATAGGCCAGACCGCGGCTGATCGCCTGCTCGAGTCCGTTCTTCACCCGGAAGAAGCCCTCGGCGGTGCGTTCCCCGGTCAGGAAGGGCCGGTCGTTTTCGTCCACGTCGCCGGTCAGCAGGTTGGCGGCCTCGGCGTCGGTGCGGGCGAGCAGCAGCGTGGGCACGCCCGCCACGTCCGCCGCCAGGCGCGCCGCGATGAGCTTCTGCACCGCCTCCTGGGTCGGCACCAGCACCTTGCCGCCCATGTGACCGCACTTCTTCACGGCCGCGAGCTGGTCCTCGAAGTGCACGCCGGCGGCACCGGCCCCGATCATGTTCTTCATCAGCTCGAAGGCGTTCAGCACCCCGCCGAAGCCGGCCTCGGCATCGGCGACGATCGGCAGGAAGTGGTCCACGTAGCCCTCGTCACCCGGCCCGATCCCCCGCGACCACTGGATCTCGTCGCCGCGCTGGAAGCTGTTGTTGATCCGGCGGACCATCGTCGGCACCGAGTCGTAGGCGTAGAGCGACTGATCGGGGTACATGGTCTCGGAGGTGTTGCCGTCGGCCGCCACCTGCCAGCCGGAGAGGTAGATCGCCTCCATCCCGGCGCGGGCCTGCTGCAGCGCCTGGCCGCCGGTCAGGGTGCCGAGCGCGTTCACGTAGCCCTTGCGGGCGCCGCCGTGGAGCAGCTCCCAGAGCTTCTCCGCGCCCATCCGCGCGTAGGTGTGCTCCGGACGCACGGTGCCGCGCAGGCGCACCACGTCCTCGGCCGAATAACCGCGGCGAACGTCGCGCCAGCGCGGATTCTCCGACCATTCCTGCTCCAGGGCCCGAACTTGCTCCTGCCGGCTTGGGATTTCGCTCATCTGATGTCCTCCGATTCTTGGCCGTCACGGCTCTCTGTTATGTTCCGCAGAAGCGTGCCGGCTACGGTATCGGCGGCGCGGCATCTTGTGCGTTGCAGCAAAATAGACTACATCAGACTATTCGTAAAGCAAAAACATGGATTCAATGGCAACAGCCCGAGAGCACCTGGTCACCTGCCCCGAGGAGGATCTCGCGGATCCGAAGACCCTCGTTCAGCGCCAGCGGCATGCCGCGCAGCTGGCCCGGGCGATCCTGACCGGCTTCGAGCGGCACTATTCCTTCTTCGCGGAGATCACCAGCGACGCCCGCCAGCGCTTCGAACGGGCGGACTGGGACGCGGTGCGCGAGGCGTCGGCGCAGCGGATCAGCTTCTACGACGCCCGCGTGGGCGAGACCATCCGGAAGCTGCACACCAACTTCGAGATCAAGTGCCTGGACGAGTCGCTGTGGCGGGAGATCAAGCGCGTCTACACCGAGATGCTGCGCCACCACAGCCGCCCGGAACTCGCCGAGACCTTCTTCAACTCGGTGTTCTGCCAGCTGTTCGAGCGCAAGTACTACCACAACGACA
>RECA01000095.1 GCA_007692435.1 Thioalkalivibrio sp. | reverse complement strand
CCCTCTTCCGCCCTACGCTTCTTTCATGGTCGGGGGTGGTTGCCAGGCGCCATGAAAGTTAGCCCGTCGCCGGGCGGGTCCCGGTGGCGGAACGCTGGCGCACGGCCTCGAACAGGGCCACGCCGGCCGCGACGGAGACGTTCAGGCTCGCCACGCTGCCGGCCATCGGAAGCGCCGCGAGATGGTCGCAGTGTTCCCGGGTCAGGCGGCGCAGACCCTCGCCCTCCGCGCCCAGCACCAGCACCGTCGGCGGCTTCAGGTCGACGCGGTAGAGCGGCCCCGGCGCATCGCCGTCCAGGCCGACGACCCACACGCCGGCATCACGCAGTTCGCGCAGCGTGCGCGCGAGATTCGTCACCGCCACCAGCGGCATCGTCTCGGCAGCGCCCGAGGCGGCCTTCGCGGCGGCCGGTGTCAGCGTGGCGCTGCGGTCCCGGGGCACGATCACCGCGCGCGCACCCGCCGCGTCCGCGCTGCGCAGGCATGCGCCGAGATTATGCGGATCGGTCACCCCGTCCAGCGCCAGAAAGAGATCGCCACCCGCGGCCACGAGGTCCGCGAGCGCCGCCTCGCCGGCGCGGGGCCGCGGCCGGGCGAAGGCCACCACACCCTGGTGCCTGAGGTCGGCGTAACGACGTTCCAGCCGCTCCCTGCGCAGCCTCTCGACGCTGATGCCCAGCGCCTGCGCGCGTTCGACGAGGGCCGCCAGCCGGGTGTCGGCGTTGTCCGACGCGACCTGCAGCCGCTTGATTCGATCGGGTGCGTGTGCGAGCAGCGACTCCACCGCGTGCAGCCCGCCAACGACCTCGTCCCGACTCACGAACTGCGACGCCTCCGTCGGCTCGACCGCTTCCGGCTCCCGCCTTCGCCGCCGTCCTTCCCTGCACCGGCGTCATCCGTTTCGGCCGCCCCGGCGGTGTCCGGCTCGCTCTTTGCCCTTCCCGATGGCCGGATCAGCATCGCCACCTCGCCCTCGGGCTGGGTGCGCCGGCGGCGGCGCCGTGGGGTGGACTCAGCCGGGGTCAGCGGCTCGGTCTTCGCATCCGGGGCAGGAGCGCTCTCCTTCGCGGCGGCCGGTTGGGGCCTTGGGGCCTCCGCGCCGGTATCCGCCGATGCTCCGCCCTCCCCTGAGCGGCGCCGCGGCGGCCGCGATCGGGTACTGGACGGCTTCGGGGGTGCGGGCGTCTCCGGCGGCGGCGCCTCCGGGGCCCGCTGCTGCGATGCGGGGGCACCGCTGTCGGCCTTCTCCGGTTTTGGCTTCCGGCCACGCCGCCCCGATGCGCGCCCTGGCGCCCCGGACTCCGCCTCGCCTCCGCCGGCCTGCTTGCGGCGGGGCTTGCGTTCACCCTCAGGGGGTTTCTCGTCGACCAGGCGCAGATCGATCTTGCGATCGTCGAGGCTCACGCGGACCACCTGAACGCGCAGGCGGTCGCCGATCCGGAAGACCCGCCCGCCGCGCTCGCCGGTCAGCCGGTGCCGGACGGGGTCGAAGTGATAGAAATCATTGTCGAGGCTGGTCACGTGCACCAGGCCGTCGATGAAGACGTCGACAATCTCGACGAAGAGCCCGAACCCGGTGACCCCGGATACCACGCCGTCGAAGACGTCGCCGACCTTGTCCTGCATGTACTCGGCCTTGAGCCAGGCAACCGCGTCGCGGGTCGCGTCGTCCGCGCGGCGCTCGGTCATGGAGCAGTGCTCGCCGAGGGATTCCATGTCGCCGTGGGAGTAGGCAAAGTCGGATGCCTTGCCCTTGCGCAAGAGGTGGCGGATGCCACGGTGCACGAGCAGGTCGGGATAGCGCCGGATCGGCGAGGTGAAGTGCGCGTAATCCGCCAGTGCGAGGCCGAAATGGCCGCCGAGTGCGGGACCGTAGACGGCCTGGCTCAGGGAGCGCAGCACCACGGTCTGGATCAGCTGCTTGTCCGGGCGGTCCGCCGCGGCGCGCAGCACCGCCGAATAGTGCGCCGGCGTCGGCTCGTCACCACCCTCGAGGGTCAGGCCCACCCCGGACAGGAAGTCGCGCAGGTCGTCGAGCTTTTGCGAGGGCGGCCGATCGTGCAGGCGGAAGAGCGTCGGCAGCTTGTGCTTCTTCAGGAAGCGGGCCGCCGATACGTTCGCCGCGATCATGCATTCCTCGACCAGCCGGTGCGCATCGGTCCGCTCCACCGGGACGATGCGCTCGATCTTGCGTTCAGGACCGAACTCGATGCGGGTCTCGGTGGAATCGAAATCGATCGCGCCACGCCGGTTGCGCGCCGCGTGCAGGGCCTTGAACACCGCGTGGAGACGCTCCAGGTGCGGCACCACCGCGGCGTACTGTTCCCGAAGCTCCGGGTCGCCGTCGACGAGCATCGCGGCAACCTTGGTGTAGGTCAGGCGGGCGTGCGAGCGCATCACCCCCTCGTGGAAACGGTAGCTGCGCAGCGCTCCGCGCTTGCCGATCTCCATCTCGCAGACCATGCAGAGGCGTTCCACCTCCGGATTCAGCGAGCACAGGCCATTGGACAGGACTTCCGGCAGCATCGGGATCACCTGCTCCGGGAAGTACACCGAGGTGCCGCGGTTGCGGGCCTCGCGGTCCAGTGCCCCCTCCTTCTCCACGTAGTGGGAGACGTCCGCGATCGCCACCCAGAGACGCCAGCCGCCCTCCACCTCCTCGCAGAACAGGGCGTCATCGAAGTCCCGGGCGTCCGCGCCGTCGATGGTGACCAGCGGCTTGCTGCGCAGATCCAGCCGGCCCTTGCGGGCAGAGGCCGGAACCTTGGCCCCGAAGTGGTCGGCGGCGGCGGTGACCTCGTCCGGCCACTGGAACGGCAGCCCGTGGGCGCGGACCGCGATGTCGATCTCCATGCCGGGGGCCATGTGTTCGCCGAGCACTTCGATCACTTCGCCGCGCAGCCGGGCCTTGCGCGAGGCCTGGGGGCGTATGCGCACCACGACGATCTGATCGTCGCCCGCATCCCCGAGGCCATCGGGCGGAATCAGGATGTCATGAGCGATGCGCTTGTTGTCCGGCGTGACGATCCCGACCCCGTCCTCGACCCGGATCCGGCCCACCACCTGATCCGAGCCGCGTTCGAGAAGCTCGATGATCGCGCCCTCGCGCCGCCCCCGGTGGTCCACGCCCATCACGCGCCCGAGCACCCGGTCGCCGTGCAGCACGCCGCGCATCTGCCGCGGCGAGAGGAAGAGGTCGCTGCTCTGGTCGTCCGGGACGAGGAACCCGAAGCCGTCGGGATGGCCGATCACGCGACCCCGGATCAGGTCAGCCTGGTTTACCGGCAGGTAGGAGCCGCGCCGGTTGCACAGGAGCTGACCGTCCCGCTCCATCGCCCGAAGACGGCGGCGCAGGGCCTCGAGGTGCTCCTCGCTGTCGATCCCCACGCGCGCGGCGATCTCCTCGAAGGCCAGCGGATTGCCCGCCTCGGCCAGGCGGTCCAGGATCAGTTCCCGGCTCGCGATCGGGTTCTCGTACTTCTGCGCCTCGCGTTCGAAATTCGGATCGGCCGGCGCACGGCTGCTGCGTTTTCTGGGCATTCCCTTCACTCTTTGATTCGCCCCGGGGTCCCCTCAAGGCCCTTCTCCGGCGCTCCGGCCGGGGCATTCTGATGGATTGACACGTCGCCTGTAGATCTCTATATTTGCGCGCTCCTGAAGCGCAGGGCCGCAAGGTCCATCCTCGTGCCGAGGTGGCGGAATTGGTAGACGCGCTAGCTTCAGGTGCTAGTGAGCGTAAGCTCGTGGAGGTTCAAGTCCTCTCCTCGGCACCACCCCTCTCTTTCCGCGCCCGTTTTCCTGTAGCCCGTATTCCTGCAGCCCGTTTGCCTGCAGCCGGGTCTCCTGCGTCCCGTCTTCCCGGGGCCGTGTTCCTGCACCCCCGGCCCGATCAGACCACCGGCCAGGATCAGCCGGCAAACGGATCACGCAGCACGATGGTCTCGTCACGATCCGGACCGGTGGAGATCATGTCGATCGGCAGACCCACCACGCTGCTCAGCCGCTCCAGGTACCGCTGGGCGTTGGCGGGCAGCTGATCGTAGTGCCGGATACCCAGCGTCGATTCCTGCCAGCCCGGCAATTCCTCGTAGATCGGGTCGCAGGCCGAATAGGCCTCGGCACCGGCAGGCGGAATCTCCACCTCCCGGCCGTCGCAGCGGTAACCGACGCAGATCTGCAATGTGTCGAGCCCGTCCAGCACATCGAGCTTGGTGATGCACAGGCCGCTGATGCTGTTGATCGCCCCTGCCCGCCGCAATGCCACCGCGTCGAACCAGCCACAGCGCCGCGGACGGCCGGTGGTGGAGCCGAACTCGTTGCCACGGCGCGCGAGATGCTCGCCCATACTGTCGAACAGCTCCGTCGGAAAGGGTCCGGCCCCGACCCGGGTCGTGTAGGCCTTGGTGATTCCGAGAATGTAGTCCAGATCCCGCGGACCGACACCCGAGCCGGTCGCCGCGCCCCCGGCCGTGGTGTTCGATGAGGTCACGAAGGGATAGGTGCCGTGATCGATGTCGAGCAGCGTGCCCTGGGCACCCTCGAACATCACGTCCGCACCCCTTGTCCGAAGCTCGTGCAGCCGGCCGGCGACATCCGTGACCAGGGGGCGCAGCCGCTCGGCCTGCTCCATGCTCTCGTCCAGCACCTGCTGGAAATCGATCGTGTCGGCCTTGAAGTAATGCTTCAGGCAGTGATTGTGGTAATCCAGCACCTCGCCGAGCTGTGCGGCAAAGCGCTCGCGGTGGAACATGTCGCTGAGGCGCAGGCCGCGGCGCGCGACCTTGTCCTCGTAGGCCGGTCCGATCCCGCGTCCGGTCGTGCCGATGGCCGACGCGCCCCGTGCCTTCTCCCGGGCATGGTCCAGTGCGACGTGATGCGGCAGGATCAGCTGGCAGGAATCCGACAGGCGCAGGCGCTCCGCGACGGGTACGCCGCGTGTCTCGAGCATGTCCATTTCCTTCAGCAGCGCCTGTGGCGACAGCACGACCCCGTTGCCCACCAGGCACTCGACCCCGGCGCGCAGGATGCCCGAGGGAATCAGGTGCAGAACGGTCTTCTCGCCCCCGATGACCAGCGTGTGCCCGGCGTTGTGCCCGCCCTGGAAGCGCACCACCGCCGCGGCATCCCCGGTCAGCAGATCGACGACCTTCCCCTTGCCCTCGTCGCCCCACTGACTGCCCAGAACCACTACGAATCGACCCATGCCTACAGCTCCTCGACAATCCATTCCTGGCCGCGTCTGTGCAGCCGCCGCCCCGTCTTCACCGCATCCGGGGACTCGCCCGCGAGCAGGCGCCGTACGCGCACGCCGCGGGCACGCAGATCCGCGATGGCCGCATCAAGCCCGGAATCCCCCTCCGCGGGCGCGATCACGCAGTCACGTCGCGCATTCTCCTCTTCCGGCACCAGCCGCAGCAGCTGCCGCAGATCGGTGCTGAATCCGGTCGCCGCCCGTGCCCGGCCAAAGACCCGCCCGATATCATTGTAGCGGCCGCCCCGCGCGATTTCCTGACCCGAGCCCGGCACGAAGGCCGCGAAGACCAGGCCGGTGTGGTAGGAATACCCCCGGAGCTCGCCCAGATCCACGTGCACGTCGAGGTCGGGATGGCTCTCCTGCAGGCGCCGGATCACCGTCTCCAGGTGCTCGATGGCGGCGGCGACCTGCACCGGAGCCGCCGCAAGCGCGCCACGCGCCTCTGCCAGCACCTCGGTACCGCCGTTCAGTTCCACCAGTGCCCGGAGTTGCCGGCTGACCTCGGGGTCGAGCTGCCACGCGCTCAGCGTCTCTTCGATCTCGGGGATGGCCTTGCGCTGCAGCAGGTCGAAGAAGGCACGCTCGCGGGCGGGATCGAAGCCGGCCACGCGCGCCAGGGAACGGTAGATGTCGACGTGTCCCAGGTCGATGCTGGCATCCTGCACCCCGCAGCATTCCAGCGTGGCCAGCATCAGGCGGAGGATCTCCAGGTCGCTGTCCAGCCCGTCGTGGCCGAAGAGCTCGGCACCGGCCTGCAGCGGGCTGCGCGATCCCGACCACTCGTCCGGCCGGGTCCGGAGCACCGTCCCGACATAGCAGAGGCGCGACGGACCCGTATCGCGCAGCCTGTGGGCGTCGATGCGTGCGACCTGGGGCGTCAGGTCGGCACGCACACCCATCAGCCTTCCCGTCATCTGGTCGGTGAGCTTGAAGGTCTGCAGGTCCAGCTCGCCACCGACGCCCGTGAGCAGGGACTCCAGGTATTCCGCGAGCGGCGGCATCACCAGGTCGTAACCCCAGACATCGAACTGGTCCAGGATCGCGCGGCGCAGGGTCTCCATGCGCCGCGCAGCCGCGGGAAGCGCCTCCTCCAGCCCGTCGGGCAGGAGCCACCGGTTCACGTCCGTCATCGTCTTTCCTGTATCAGCGGTCCATCACGCTCAGCCGCGAATCCAGCCGAGCAGCGCAAGCCCCAGCAGCAGGGAAATCAGCCCGAACAGCCTCAGGGTCCCATCCGGCAGGCGGGCAACCTCCAGCAGGTATCGCCGGTAGCGATTCGGGACCAGGAACGGCAGCAGCCCCTCAAAGACAAGCAGCAGCGCGAGCGCTGCTGCCAGGTCCGACCCCATGGTTCAGTCTGCCGTCAGGGACTGTCGATCGCGTTCCGCATCCCTGTCGGGTCCTTGAAGTAGCGGAAGAATTCCGAACTCGGATCGAGAACGAAGGTGCTGCCCTCTCCCGCGATGGAGTGCCGATAGGCAAGCAGGCTCCGGTAGAAGGTGAAGAATTCCTTGTCCTCGCCAAAGGCCGCGCCGAGGACCTCGGTGGCCCGGGCGTCACCCGCACCGCGGATCTCCTCCGAGTCACGATAGGCGTTCGCAAGGATCACCGTCCGGTCGCGATCCGCACGTGAGCGGATGCGCTCACCCGCCTCCTGCCCTCGGGCCCGGAAGTCCTGGGCGATCCGCTGACGCTCGGCGCGCATGCGGTCGAACACCGACTCGGAGACCTCGTCCGGCAGGTCGATCCGGCGAACGCGAACATCGACGAGATCCACGCCCAGGTCGCGCGCGGTCTCAAGGGCCTCTTCCCGCACCGCGCCCATGATGGTGGTGCGTTCTCCTGAGACGACTTCCACCAGCTCGTAGCGGGCAAACTCGTTACGCATGCCGTCGCGCAGGATCTGCGAGAGACGCTGCTCGGCGATCTGTTCGTCGCCACGCGTCGAACGGAAGAACTGCCCGACGTCGTCGATGCGCCACTTGGCGTAGAAGTCGACGATCACGTTCTTGGCCTCGGCGGTCAGGAACCGGTCCGGCGGAACGTTCAGCGTCATCACGCGCGCGTCGTAGAAGCGCACGTTGTTGATGAGCGGAAACTTCAGGTGCAGTCCCGGATCGAGATCGACCTTGCGGACCTCGCCCAGCGAGAACAGGATCACCCGCTCGCGTTCGTCAACCGTGTACGTGGACAGGGCAATTACGATCACGGCGACAATGGCACCGATACCAGCTATTCGAAGCATTAGCGCACCTCCCGCGCGCGCGGATCAGGCCGCACGCCCGTGCGATTAGGGGTCTGACTCGGGGTACTGACCCCGAATGCGCTGCGGCTCGTGTCCAGCGGTTGCGGCGTCGGGCCCGTATCGGGCGTGGGCGCGGCGGAACCGAGCAGCTGGTCGAGCGGCAGCATCATCAGATTGTTGGTCGATGCCACATCGAGCATCACCTTGTTGGAGTCCCGGAAGATCTCCTCGACGGCCTCGATGTAGAGACGCTCGCGCGTCACCTCCGGGGCCACCTGGTATTCGGTCAGCAACTGGGTGAAGCGGGACGCGTCACCCTCGGCCCGGGCAATCACCTGGTCCCGGTAGCCCTCGGCCTCTTCAATGATTCGCGCCGCCTGGCCGCGTGCCCGCGGAATCAGGCCGTTCGCATAGGCCTCGGCCTCGTTGCGGAACCGGGCCTCGTCCTCGCGGGCACGGATCGCATCCGCGAAGGACTCCTGCACCGGCTCCGGTGGCTGGGCCTGCTGCATCGACATCGCCGTGACCATCACGCCGGCCCCGTAGGCATCCAGCGCGCTCTGAAGGACCTGCCGGGACGTGACCGCGATCTCGCCACGGCCTTCGCCGAGGATGAAATCGAGGTTGCTCTTGCCCACGCGCTCGCGGATGGCCGACTCCATCGAAAACTGCACCGTCCGGTCCGGTTCGCGCACGTTGAACTTGAAGTCCACCACGTCGAGCACGCGGTACTGCACCGCGATATCGACGTCGATGATGTTCTCGTCGGCGGTGAGCATCAGCGTGCGATGCTCGAGGGTCCGGATGGCATCAACGTTCTCGATCTCGACCCGTTCGAACGGGTATGGCAGGCGCCAGTGCGGGCCGGGCTCGGCGATCTTCTGTAATGCGCCGAAGCGCAGGACCACGCCGCGATCGCCCTCGCCAACGATGTAGAAACCCGAGGCCAGCCACACGACCAGTGCAATGATCAGCGCAAGGCTCACCACGGCCTTCGAGTGTCGTCCCATGCCGGCACCACCGCCACCATCGGGTTCGCCGCCACCGCCCTTGCCGCCGAACAGGCTGTTCAGCTGCTGCGAGACCTTGCGCATCATCTCTTCGAGGTCCGGGGGACGCTGGCCACCGCCACCACCACCACCGCTACCGCTGCCACCGCCACCGCCACTCCACGGATCGCGTTGATTTTTTCCCGGTTCGTTCCAGGGCATCTAGGGACTCCTGCTATATGTACAGCCATGAGAACATGAAACGCGCGTTTGGTTCGGTCGCGGCTTCACGAAAGGGGGTGCATTTTAGGTAGCCCCTCCCGGGCCCGCAAGCCTGGAACCGCAGGCATACGGGCGGGGCTGTGGCGGAGGCCGCTCGCGGCGGTCAACCCACGTAGCTGGTGTAGGCGGGGTCGTACATCTGCTCGCGCATCATCGCTTCCAGATCGGCCGGTTCCGGTATTCCCGCGAGGTCCTCGGCGAAGGCGATGCGTGCGACCGCGACCGCGATCTGCAGCGATACCTCGCGGACCCGGTACAGCGACGGAAACAGGGAGCCCTGCTCGAGGTCCGCCGCCTCCACGCTGTCCGCCAGGGCACGCGCCGCAGCCATGAACATGCCGTCGGTGATCCTCGAGGCCTGCACCGACACCGCGCCCAGGCCGACGCCCGGAAAGATGTAGGAATTGTTCCCCTGCCGCGGCACGAACCGCTGCCCGTCGATCTCAACCGGATCGAAGGGGCTGCCGGAGGCGAACAGCGCCTTGCCGCCGGACCAGGCGTAGGCCTGTTCCGCCGTGCACTCGGACTTCGAGGTCGGGTTCGACAGCGCGAAGACGATCGGCCGCTCGTTCAGACGGGACATCGTCTCGATGACCTCGCGGGTGAAGGCATTCGCAACCGCCCCGACACCGATGATCGCCGTCGGGCGCAGGATCTCGACCGCCTCGGGGAAGCTGTCCACCGCCGGGTGTTCGTGGGCGTAGGCACGCTTGTGTTCCGCCAGCGCGATCCGGCTGCGCACCACCAGCCCCCTGGAGTCGACCATCCAGCAACGCTGTCGGGCGGAGACCTCGTCCAGCCCCTCGTCCACCATCGCGGCGGTCAGGAGGTCGGCGATGCCCCGGGCGGCTTCGCCGGCTCCCAGAAACAGGAAGGTCTGGTCACGCAGTGCCCCACCCGAGACCCGCAGGGCCGACAGGATGCCCGACACCGTCACCGCGGCGGTGCCCTGGATGTCGTCGTTGAAACAGGGTATCCGGTCACGATACGTCTGCAGCAGCCGGAAGGCGTTGTGATTCGCGAAGTCCTCGAACTGCACCGCGATGCCCGGGAAGACCTCCTGGGTCGCCTCCAGGAACTCCTCCATCAGCTCGTCGTACTCCGTCCCGGTCAAGCGCCGCTGGCGCAGGCCGAGGTACAGGGGGTCTTCCAGCAGCGACTCGTTGTTGGTGCCCACGTCGAACATCACCGGCAGGCAGCGCCGCGGATGCACGCCCGCGCAGGAGGTGTAGAGCGCCAGCTTGCCGATGGGGATGCCCATGCCGCTCGCGCCGAGGTCGCCCAGGCCCAGGATGCGTTCCCCGTCCGTCACGACGATGATGCTCGCATCGCGGTAGGGCCAGTTGCGCAGGACCGTCGATACCCGGCCGCGATCCGCCGCCGAGACGTAGAGCCCGCGCGGGCTGCGGTAGATGTGGCCATACTGCTGGCAGGCGAGCCCGACGGTCGGCGTGTAGATCACCGGCATGGTCTCGTCGGGGTTTTCCATGATCACGCGGTAGAACAGCGCCTCGTTCCTGTCCTGCAGCGCCTGCAGCATGATGTAGCGCTCGAGCGGCGAATCGATGCGCCGGAAGTTCCCGAGCACCCTCTCCACCTGCTCCTCCTGCGTCGATACGTGCGGCGGCAGGAGACCGCACAGCCCGAGCATGTCCCGCTCGCGCTCGCTGAACGCCGAGCCCTTGTTCAGCGCCGGATCACGCAGCAGCGCCATGCCTCGGGGGAACCATTCCGGAAGGGGTCCCGGCAGCGGGGCGCCGGGTGTGTTCTGCGGCATCGGATAATCCTTGCGGGCCCACTGCGGGGCCTTGATGGTTGCGGGGCCGGTGCGATTCCGGCCCGCAACCGTAGAGTATCCGGCCACGCCCCCCGGCAGGTCAACCGGACCGATAACCGCGGCCAGGTGCCACATCGACTGTCATGCCCACAGGCAAGGCACCCCCGACAATGAAAGCGCAAGCCTGTGGAGTGCGGTGGCTTGCCACCGCTTTGCCCTGCAGGAGGCTTGCCTCCTGCCGCGGAAGCAAGCTTCCGCGATTGAAAGCGGGAGCAAGCTCCCGCACTCCACAGTGCCAAGGATGGGTCATGCACGCCGTGTTCTCTCACGCTAACCGCGATCGCTGGACGCTCCCCGTCGGGACTGGACCCGGGGCGCCGGAAGGCGAACAATCGACAGAGGAACGGCCAGGAGGGAACGATGGCAGGGCAACGAGAAACGCCGACCCGGACCGTCTCGCTCGTGCTGGGCTCGGGCGGGGCCCGCGGGCTCGCGCACATCGGCGTGATCCGGGAACTCGAGGCACGCGGCTACGAGATCCGTGCGATCGCGGGCAGCTCGATGGGCGCGCTGGTGGGCGGCATCCACGCGCTGGGAGAACTGCAGGCCTATGCCGACTGGGTCGAGGGTCTCAGCCAGGCCGACGTGATCAGGCTGCTCGACTGGTCCTTTTCCGGTGGCGGCATGATCCGTGGCGACCGGCTGATGCGTAAGCTCAAGGACCTGGTCGGTGAACGGGACATCGAGGACCTGCCGATCACCTACACGGCGGTCGCGGTGGACATCGACCGGGGGCGGGAGATCTGGATGACCGACGGTTCGCTGTTCGACGCGATCCGCGCCTCCATCGCGATCCCGGCCATCTTCGCTCCCCATCACTACCGTGGCCGGACCCTGGTGGACGGCGGCCTGCTCAACCCGGTGCCGGTAGCCCCGACCCTGCGCACGCTCACGGACCTGACCATCGTCGTCGACGTGAACGGACCGTCCCCCGAGGAACCCCAGCCGGAAGCGAACAACGACAATACCGGCCTGTTGCGCCGCATGCTCGGCTACGTCGAGTCGCTCGGCATGAACGGCGCGCAGGCAGCGGAGGGCCTCGCGCTCTCGGAGGTCCTGATGCGCTCGCTGGAGACGATGCAGGCCGCCCTCACCCGGCACCACCTGGCGGTGTTCCGCCCCGACCTCGTGGTCAGCATCCCCAAGAACACCTGCATGGTTCATGAATTCCACCGTGCCGCCCCGGTGATCGAACTGGGCCGGGAAACCGCCCGCTCGAGGCTGAACGAGCTGGAGGAACAGGGGAGGCCCGGAACACCCTATTGAAAGACGCACGCGCGCCAGTGCCGGCGATTCCGACAGGTTGCCGGCGGGTTGGGAGAACCACCGCACAGCGGCTATGCTGCAAGGACTCGGGGCCCCCGCTGCCCGCCGATCATGGCAACCCGCGCCTTCCCTGACGATGAAAAGGCGCGCTACGGAAGAATACGGAAACACGCGGACTGAACCAGAAATGGCGCCTGGCAACCACCCCCGACCATGAAAGAAGCGTAGGGCGGAAGAGCGCAGCGTCATCCGCCGTGCGGCGATCGCAATGTCCTGGAGCACGCGGTTACCCTGGTGCCGGATGGCGGATGACGGGCTTCGCCCTCTTCCGCCCTACCGGTTCCCGAGGCGCACACCCTATTCTTTCACGCTAACAATACCGAGAGGAGTCGAAGCATGCATCCCATGGAGATCCGCGGAAGGTACGGCAAGGGCGGAGGGCTCATCGGCCTCTTCCTGCTCGTACTTCTGGTCGCGGCCGCTTACGTCGGCGGCGAGTGGTACGTGACGCAGCATGTGAAGACGGGGCTGAGCGAGGTCCTGCAACGGGATACGCAGCAGGAAGTTGTCGTCGAATCCGTTGGCATGGACGGCTGGCTGTTCAGCGGGCGCCGCTCCGGGGACGCGGTGGTCGTCGTGCCCTCGGACGAACGCGTGGCGGTGGAGTTCACGATGATCGGCAACCCGCTCACCGGTTCCACCATCAAGGTCGAGGGGGACGAGCGCCTGAAGCTCAAGCTGCGCGAGATCTTCGGCGACTTTTTCTGACGTCCGCGCACGGGACCCGGCCCGTTACATCCGGGAAATACCTTTGAAACATCAGCATTGTCTAATATAGGGCATGCACAACCTGAACCGGAACGACACCGGAAGGAGCAACCCTGATGACAAAGCTGAACAAGCTGACCGCGCTGGCCGCACTGGCCATTGCGGGCACGATGACCGCTGCCGGCAACCTGTCGGCCACGCCGGCCGACGACGTGAGCCTTGATCCCTGCCTGAACGGACAGGCCTCCACGAGCGGCCGCTTCCCCACCCAGACCATGGAAGATGCATTCAACGGCTACCGGGACTGGACCTTCGAGAACGGCCTGTCGGTGGAACATGCACTGGCCGACCCGACGCGACCGGTACACGCCCTGGAACCGGGCATGGATGCCAACGTATCGGCCAGCGGCCGATTCCCGAACCAGTCGATGGAAGACCAGTACCACGCGTACATGGAATGGGTCGAAGACGCCGACCTGGACAAGCTGCACGCCTTCCGCGGTGCAAGCGCGAACTGATCGGGCGGGGAAGTTCGGGATACGGCAGGGGGAGATGGTGGGTCGTGTTGGGCTCGAACCAACGACCATCGGATTAAAAGTCCGGTGCTCTACCAACTGAGCTAACGACCCGCCGGAACGCCCGATAGTCTACGGGCTGCCCCGGAAAACGCAAGCTCGCAGGGGCGCGCGCGTGGTTCATTGGGTATCCGCCTGGTAGCGGGTGGGATCGGCAAGCCCGGCGGCATCGAAGCCGGCGCGCCGGATGCGGCAGCTGTCGCATACGCCGCAGGCGCGTCCCTGTGCGTCCGCCTGATAGCAGCTGACGGTCAGCGCGTAGTCGAGCCCGTGCCCGACCCCGAGCCGGATGATCTCGGCCTTGGTGAGTGCGATCAGCGGGGCGTGGACGCGGAACCCGTCACCTTCGATGCCCGCGCGGGTCGCGAGGTTCGCCAACGCCTCGAAGGCCGCGACGAAGGCCGGGCGGCAGTCGGGATAGCCCGAGTAGTCCACGGCGTTCGCACCGATGAAGATCCGGCGCAGATCGAGGGCCTCGGCCAGGCCCAGCGCCAGCGACAGCAGCGTCGTGTTCCTCGCCGGAACATAGGTCACCGGGATCCCCTCCCCGGGGACCTCCGGCACCGCGATCGCGGAATCCGTCAGCGCGGAACCGCCGATGGCGCTCAGGTCGACCGAGACCACCCGGTGGCTGGCCACACCGACAGACTCCGCGACACGGCACGCCGCCTCCAGCTCCGCACGGTGGCGCTGGCCGTAATCGACGCTCAGTGCATGACAGGCATACCCCTGCGCGCGTGCCATCGCAAGGCACGTCGCCGAATCGAGCCCCCCTGAAAGCAGGATCACCGCTCCCTCGCCGGCCACTGCCCGGCCTGCCGCGGCGTCCCGGGCGCCCTGCTCAGCGTCCGGGGACATCGCCCCACAGCAGCTTGTGCAGCTGCACCTGGAAGCGTACCGGTGCCCGGGCCTCGACGATCCAGTCGGCGAGCACGGCGGGTTCGAGTTCCCCGTGGACCGGGGAGAACAGCACCTCCACGCCGGCGGGGATCCTATGCCGGCCGAGCCAGGCCAGGGCCCAGTCGAAGTCCCCGCGTCCGGCCAGCACGCACTTGAGCTGGTCACCCGGCTTCAATTGCGCGAGGTTGTCGGCGCGGTTACGCGCGGCCTCTCCGGAACCGGGGGCCTTCAGGTCCATCACGATGTTGACCCGCGGATCCACCGCGCCGATCGCGAGCGCGCCGCTGGTCTCCAGGGACACCGCAAGGCCCCGGTCGCAGAGTGACTGCAGCAGCGGCAGGCAGCCCGGCTGCGCGAGTGGCTCGCCGCCGGTCACGCAGACGTGACGGACGCCGAAGCCTTCCACCACCTGCAGGACCGCGTCCAGACCCATCGACTTGCCGCCGCTGAAGCTGTACGCCGTGTCGCACCAGCGGCAGCGCAGTGGGCACCCGGTGAGCCGCACGAAGACCGTGGGCCACCCGACCTGGGCGGCCTCTCCCTGGAGGGAGAGAAAGATCTCCGTCACCCGTACCCGGCTGGGGTCCTGTGCCGGTGGCGCCGCACGGGCGCCGCTCACCGCCTGGGTCACTGCCCGTCCAGACGCCGCAGGCGGTCCTGTGCCAGTCGCGACAGCGTCGTTCCGGGGTGGTCCTCCAGCACCTGCTCCAGCGCCGTACGCGCCTCTTCGCTGTTGCCCAGCTCGAAGTGCGAATACCCGATCTTCAGCAGGGCATCGGCCGCCTTGTCGCTGTCGGGGAAACGGTTGCGGACCGCCTCGAAATCGACCAGTGCGGCCTCATAGTCCCCGCTTGCGTACTTCGCCTCCGCCAGCCAGTAGAGTGCATTCGCAGCGTAGACACCGTCCGGATAGCGTTCCATGAACCGCTCCAGCTGGCGGATCGCGGCCTCGTAGTCGCCGCCCATCAGCCGGTCGAAGGCGGCCTCGTAGGACGCCTGTTCGTCCGCGCCGGCCAGGGGTTCGTCAACCGGCAGTGCGTCCGGCATCGGCGCCCGATCCGCGACCAGGTCACCCTCGACCAGCCCAAGGCGTTCGTCGAGGTTACGGAACTGGTCGCGCTGGCGGGCACGGACGTTGCGCAGCTCGTTCTCCATCTGTTCCACCTGCCCCCGCAGCTGGCGCACTTCCGACTGCAGATCGTCGACGCTGCGCAGCATGTCGGTGAGCGCGCCGGAGTCGAGCAGGCGTTCGACGCGGTCCACGCGCATCTCCAGCATCTGCATCTGGTGCTGGGTGGCCACCGGCGAGTCCGCCTGCGCCCAGAGTCCAGGTACCGGCACCAGGAGGCCGATGCCGAGCAGCAACCCGGCGACCCGGCGGGGCAGCGCCCGGGGGAGAGGGTATTGCACGATCGCGATCATCGCAGAGGCCCGATACGGGAGGTCCGGGGCGCGGAAGGGCCGCGCCCCGGCGAGACCGCGGTCAGCGCCGCACCTCGTAGACCAGTTCGACGCGCCGGTTGCGCGCCCATGCCTCCTCGGTCTGGGTGAATGCCACCGGCATCTCCTCACCATAGCTGATCACCTCCAGCTGCGTGTCCCGGGCCCCGTTCAGATTCATGATGCGCCGCACCGACTGGGACCTGCGCTCGCCCAGCGCCAGATTGTACTCGCGGGTTCCGCGCTCGTCGGTATGCCCCTCAAGACGCAGGCGCGCGTCCGGATTCTGCGACAGGTACCGGGCGTGCGCCTCCAGCATCGGGATGAACTCCGAGTTCACCGCGTCACGGTCGAAATCGAAATAGACCAGGCGTTCCGCGAGCAGGCTGTCCGGATCGTCCAGCGGATCCACGTCCAGCTCCCGATCGACGCCGAGGCCCGGGGTCTCGGCCTCCCTCCGGGCGCGTTCCGCCGCCTCGGCCTCGGCTTCCGCCTCGGCCGCAGCCGCCTCGGCGGCCTGCCGTTCGGCCTCGGTCAGATCACGCGTGGGCTGGGCGCAGGCCGCCAGCAGACCGATCATCAGGAAGATCAAACCCCAACGGAGCATTGCATTCATTCGATGGTTCCTCACAAGGCATTCAGGTTGTCAAACGAAAAAATCACAGCGGTGACCAGGCGGGCTCCCGGACCTCTCCGGTACGCGCCGCCAGGCGCTGGTGCACCCTGCCGTCGCGGCTGACGGAGCCCAGTATTCCGCGACCGCGCTCGCTGGTCGAGTAGAGGACCATGCTGCCGTTGGGCGCGAAGCTCGGCGACTTGTCAAAGGGACCCCGCGTCAGCAGGGTTCCCTGACGGGTCTCCAGATCGAGCCGTGCGATCCGCAGTCCGCCGTCGCCCCCCTGCACGTAGACCAGCGACTTGCCGTCCGGGGCGACCTGGGCCGCACCCGCGGAGGAGCCCTCGAAGGTCAGGCGCCGCGCGGTTCCGCCGGGCAGCCGCATCTCGTAGATCTGTGGCGAGCCGGCCCGGTCGGAGGTGAAATACAGGGTCTCGCCGTCCGCGGACCATGCCGGCTCCGTATCGATCGCGTTGGACCGCGTGACCTGCGTCAGCTCACCGGTATCGATATCCATGACGTAGATGTTCGGCGTGCCGTCGCGCGAGAGGCTCATCGCCAGCCGCTTGCCATCCGGGGACCAGGCCGGCGCGCTGTTGATGCCGGGATGGCTCGCGAGGCGGTCGCGCGCCCCGGTCTCCACATTGTGCCGGAAGATCTCGGAGCGGCGGTTTTCGAAGGAGACGTAGACCAGGTGCCGGCCATCCGGGGACCATGCCGGCGACATCAGCGGCTCGGAGGAACGGTACAGCGTGCGCGGATTGGCGCCGTCGGAATCGGCCACCTCCAGCGTGAAGTCCCGCTCGTCGCCGCGTCCGGTCACGCCCACGTAGGCAATGCGCGCGCTGAAGGCGCCCTTGTCGCCCGTGATCTGCTCGTAGACGATGTCCGATACCCGGTGGGCACCGCGCCGCAGCATCTCCGGTGGCACCGGAATCCGGAAACCGCCCAGCCGCTGGTTGGCGAGCACGTCGAAGACGTGGAACTCGATCAGCACGCGCTCCGGCTCGGGTCGCATGCGCCCGATCACCAGGTACTCCGCACCGACTGCGGCCCACTGCTCGGAAAGGAAGTCGTCCGGACCCGCCGGTGCCTCCGCAAGACGCTCCTGTCCGAGCACCTGGAACAGCCCGCTGCGCGCAAGGTTCGCGCCCACGATCTGCCCGACATCCTCGGAGGGAGACCCGTCACCCTCCCAGGTGAACGGGGTCACCGCCACGGGGATTGCGCCGGTCACGCCCTCGGTGACCGTGACTTCCAGGACCGCTCCGGCCTGGCCAGCGACCAGCAGCAGCAATCCGAACAACCAGACCTGGACACTTCTGAGCTTCATCTGCATCACCTAGCCCGTCTCGGGCGAAAAACGAATACGGATACCACCTCGGACCGCCGCCGCGTCGGGAGGTCTCGGCAGCGACTGCAACCGGTCCATGGTCTGGCGCACGGATTCGCAGAACCCGGCGCCACCCGAACAACTCTGCACGTCGAAGCTCAGGATACGCCCGGTGTCGGGGTTGATGCGCACCAGCACCACCGCCTCGTCCGATGCCCGCGTGCCCTCCGGCCTGCGCCAGCGCCGCTCCACCGTCGCCTGCACCTCGGCGATATAGGCCTGGCGTTGCGAGTCCTCGCGCGCGCGCCGATCAGCGGCCTCGCGTTCGGCCCGCGCCGCGGCAAGCCGGCGCTGCTCCTGTTCCATCTGCTCCCGCCGGCGCTGCTCCTCCAGCTCGCGTGTCTGGGCCTCGCGTCTCTGGGCCTCTTCCTCGGCGCGCCTGCGCTCGGCCTCCTCGCGTTCCCGGCGCTCCGCCTCCTCGCGCGCGCGCCGCTCCTCCGCCTCGGCCTCGCGCGCGGCCTCGGCAGCCTGGCGTTCGGCCTCGGCGCGGGCCCGTTCCGCCTCGACCTCGCGCCGTTCCTGCTCGATCCGGGCCTGCTCCGCCTCGGCCAGCTGCCGGGCCTCCTCCGCGACGCGCAGCGCCTCCTCGCGCGCCTCTTCGGCCTCGCGCAGCGCCTGCTGCCGCGCCTCTTCTTCCGCCTCCCGGCGCGCCTGCTCCTCCTGCTGGCGGCGTATCTCCGCCTGCCGCTGCCGTTCCGCCTCGCGGCGTGCCTCCTCCTCGCGCCGGAGGTCCTCCGCGATGCGCTCCTGCTCCGCCGTCCGGATCTCGCGTTCCCTGCGTTCGAAGGTCTCGACGTCCACGGCCACCGCATCGATCACCTCGACCGGTTCCACCTGGGCGCGGGCGGCGAGCGATGCCGCCTGGGGGGCCAGGAAGGAGACGTTCACCAGCAGCGCAGCGAACAGCGCCACGTGCAGGAGCACCGCCAGAAGCAGGCGACCGGTGTGCTCTCGGATCAGGCTGATCACTTCGCGCTCACCGTACGGTCAATTCGCATCCCTGGGCGGTTCCGTCAGCAGTCCGACCCGGCCGGCGCCCGCATGCTGCAGTGCGACCATCGCGTCCATCACCCGCCCGTAGTCGACGCTGCGGTCGCCTCGGACGTAGGTCTGCACGGCGGGCGTGCCGGCAAGGATTTCCTGCACGATCGCAATCAGTTCCGGATCCGCCAGCGGTTCGTTCGCCATCGGGCCCTGGTTCACGCTCATCGCCCCGGCCGCGGTCACGGTGACCACGATCGGCTCGCCCGCGCGCTCCTCGGTCTCCAGCGCCTCGGCCTGCGCCTCGGGAAGGTCGACCTCGACACCCTGCTGCAGCATCGGCGCGGTGATCATGAAGATGATCAGCAGCACCAGCATCACGTCGATGAAGGGCACGACGTTGATCTGCGAGATGGGGCGACGCAGGCGGCGGCTGTTGCGTCGGGACATGTCGGCCATCGTGCGTTCCTACTCCCGTGCCTCTGCAGCACCGCGCCCGGCCGTCTGGCGGGCGAGCAGGGCCACGAACTCGTCACTGAAATTTTCGAAGCGACCGAGCAGCCGGTCGACGTCGGTCGCAAAGCGGTTGTACGCGATCACCGCGGGGATCGCCGCGAACAGACCAAGGGCGGTGGCGATCAGGGCCTCCGCGATTCCGGGGGCGACCATCTGCAGGGTCGCCTGCTGGGCGCCGGCCAGCCCGAGGAATGCGTGCATGATCCCCCAGACGGTCCCGAACAGGCCGATGTAGGGGCTGGTGGATCCGACGGTGGCCAGGAACTGCAGATAGCGCTCGAGGTCCTGGCCCTCGCGGGCGATCGCCACACGCATGGAGCGGTGCGTGGACTCCACCACCTGCGCCGGCTGCTGCCGGGTGCGCAGAAACTCCTTGAAGCCGGACGAGAACACGTGCTCCATCCCGGCCATGTCCGTCTTGCGCCGGATTCCGTCGTAGAGGTGGGCCAGGTCGATACCGGACCAGAAGCGCTCCTCGAACTCGTCGGAGGCCCTGTTCGCCACCTTGATGGTGCGCGCCTTGACCAGGATCACCAGCCACGACAGCACCGAGGCCCCGACCAGGATCACCATGACCAACTGCACGATCAGGCTGGCTTCCAGGATCAGCCGCCACAGGGAAAGGTCCACAGTCACTGTTTGTCTCCAAGATCCGATTCAATCGCGTTCCGGACCGGCACGGGGATCGCCACCGGCACGAAACGTTCCGCATCCACGCAGGCCAGGCGGACGTTCGCCGAGGCCAGTTCCAGATTACCGCGCGACACCGACTGCGCCACATCGATGCTCGCGCGCCGCAGCGCGCCGGGCCGACAGGTCACCGACAGCGTATCGTTGAAGCGCGCCGGGCGCTTCAGGTCGAGCTGCACCGAGCGCACCACGAAGAGGATCCCCGCGTCGGCGCGCAGTCGGTCCTGTTCGAAACCGCGCTGACGCAGCCACTCCGTGCGCGCCCGCTCCATGAACTTCAGGTAGTTCGCGTAGTAGACCACGCCGCCCGCATCCGTATCCTCGAAGTAGACCCGCACCGGCCAGACGAAGGCCGCGCTGTCGCCGGACGTCGCGCGGCCGGAGGCTGCCGGCATCAGGTCGAACCTCCCCGGCCCTCCACCTTCGTGAACAGGTCCGGGCGCTCGCTCATGCGTTCCGGCAGACCCAGCAGCTGAAGGGTCTGCCGGGTGGCCTGGCGGCCGCGCGGCGTGCGCATCAGGTAGCCCTGCTGGATCAGGAACGGCTCCACGACGTCCTCCAGTGTACCGCGATCCTCGTTCAGCGCCGTGGCCAGACTCTCCACGCCGACCGGGCCGCCATCGAACTTCTCCACCAGCACCTCCAGCAGGCGGCGGTCCTGCGCGTCCAGCCCGGCCGCGTCGATCGCCAGCAGATCCAGCGCCTCCGCCGCGACCGTCGCGGTGATGAAGCCGTCGGCCCTCACCTGGGCGAAGTCTCGCACCCGGCGCAGCAGGCGGTTGGCGAGGCGCGGCGTGCCGCGCGCGCGCCGGGCGATCTCGGCCGCGCCACCGGACTCGATACCGACATTCAGCAGGGCGGAGGCCCTGTGCACGATACCCGCGAGGTCATGCACGTTGTAGTGCTCCAGCCGCTGCACGATCCCGAAGCGGTCGCGCAGCGGCGCGGTCAGCAGGCCCGCGCGCGTGGTCGCTCCCACCAGCGTGAAGGGCGGCAGGTCCAGCTTGATCGAGCGCGCGGCCGGCCCCTCGCCGATCATGATGTCCAGCTGAAAATCCTCCAGCGCCGGATACAGCACCTCCTCCACCACGGTCGGCAGCCGGTGGATCTCGTCGACGAAGAGCACGTCCCGGGGCTCCAGTGCCGTCAGTATCGCCGCCAGGTCACCCGCGCGCTCCAGCACCGGCCCGGAGGTCTGGCGCAGACCCACCCCGAGCTCGTGGGCGATGATGTGCGCGAGCGTGGTCTTGCCCAGACCCGGCGGCCCCGCGACCAGGGTATGGTCCAGCGCCTCGCCACGGTCGCGTGCGGCGCGGATGAACAGCTCCATCTGCTCCACCGCGCGCGGCTGCCCGGCGAACTCCGCGAGCCGACGGGGGCGCAGACTCACCTCGTTGCCACGGTCTTCGGGGAGACGCTGCATTTCCACCAGACGGGACTCCATGCCTACAGTATGACGAGAAGCGGTCGCCGTTTACACCGGTGCCTGTGCAAAAAAAAGGGGACCCGGCCGGCACCCGCTGGCCGCGCCCGCCTCAGGAGCGCAGCGTGGCCCTGAGCGCGAGGCGAACCAGCGCCTCCGTGGTCTCCGCCTGCCCGCGCACCGCCGCGAGCATCCGCTCGGCATCCGCGGCGCGGTACCCGAGCGCCTGCAGCGCCGCCGCTGCCTCGCGTTCGACGCCCGGACCCGCCGCCGGTGTGCCGGTCTCGCCCGCGGTACCGAATCCGAGCTCGGTCAGCCGCTCGCCCAGCTCCAGCACCACCCGCTCGGCGGTGCGTCGGCCGATGCCCGGCACCCGCGTAAGCACGGCGACATCCCCGGCGGTGATGTGCGCCGCAAGATCGTCGGCGGCCATCGTGGACAGCATCGCGAGGGCCAGGCGCGCACCGATGCCGTTCACGCGGATCAGGCGCCGGAACAGGTCGCGGTCGCGCGAGCGGAGAAACCCGAACAGCACGTGGGCGTCCTCGCGCACCACCAGATGGGTGAACAGCACCACCCGGGCCCCGGTCTCGGGCAGGCTGGCGAGGGTCGACAGCGGAACCTCGACCTCGTAACCGACCCCGCCCACGTCCAGCAGCACGCTCTGCAGGTCGCGCGCGCGCAGCACGCCTTCGAGTCTTGCGATCACGACCGCAACGCGAGTGCGGCCAGCTGGCGACTGGCGTAACCGCGCGTGTGCTGCGTGTGGGCGTGGCACACGGCGACGGCCAGCGCATCCGCCGCATCGGGCTGCAGCGACTCCTCGATCTGCAGGATCTGCTGCATCATGTGCTGGATCTGTCCCTTTTCCGCGCGGCCGCTGCCGACCACGGCCAGTTTCACCGCACGCGGTGCGTACTCGAACACCGGAAGCCCGGTCCGGGTTGCGGCGCAGATTGCGGCACCGCGAGCCTGGCCCAGCTTCAGCGCCGACTGTGCATTGCGGGCCATGAAGACCGATTCGATCGCCAGGGCCCCGGGTGCCAGTTCCGCGACCACCCGTTCCACCCCGTCGAATATCGCTCCCAGCCGCTGCGGGAGCTCACCCGCGCCGGTCCGGATCACGCCGAAGCCACAGGCGCGCAGGCGGTCGCCGTGCGTCTCGATCACGGCGAAGCCGGTCATGCGCGAGCCGGGATCGATGCCGAGGATGCGCATGGGCGTCAGTCGCCGGAGACGGAATCGGGGAAGTCGGCGTTGGTATAGACGTTCTGCACGTCGTCGAGATCATCGAGCATGTTCAGCAATTTCAGCACCGACTGCGCCGTCTCCTCGTCGAGCGGGGCCAGGGTCCCGGCGCGCATCGTGACCTCCGCGCTTTCCGGCTCCAGTCCCGCCCCTTCCAGTGCCGCGAGCACCGGCTCGTAGCTCTCCGGGTCGGTGAGCACCTCCACCGAGGCGTCCTCGTCCACGACCACGTCTTCGGCACCGCCCTCGATCGCGGCCTCCATCACCGCCTCGTCGTCGGTGCCCGGCGGGTAGCCGATCACGCCCTTCTTCTCGAAGAGGTAGGCCACCGAGCCGTCGGTGCCGAGATTGCCGCCGGTCTTGGTGAAGGCGTGGCGCACGTCCGCGACGGTCCGGTTGCGGTTGTCGGTCATGCAGTCCACGAGGATCGCCGCGCCCCCGGGTCCGTAGCCCTCGTACCGCACCTCCTCGAAGTTGTCACCGTCCATCTCGCCGGCGCCGCGCTTGGCGGCGCGGTCGATGGTGTCGCGGGTCATGTTCGCGGCCAGCGCCTTGTCGGTCGCCAGGCGCAGGCGCGGATTGGCGGCGGGATCCGCACCACCGGCGCGCGCCGCGACGGTGATCTCCCGGATCAGCTTGGTGAAGAGCTTGCCGCGCTTGGCGTCCTGCGCGTTCTTGCGATGCTGGATGTTCGCCCACTTGCTATGACCGGCCATGATGATTTGTCCTGAAACTCCACGTGAAGAACGGGCGCCAGTTTAATCGCCGAGAGGGCTCGCCTCCTACAAGGGCCCGGGCAAGCACCGTAGGAGGCCAGCCCCCTGGGCGACAGGCCCCGGCGCCGAAATCGCCGAGAGGGCTCGCCTCCCACAAGGGCCCGGG
>RECA01000199.1 GCA_007692435.1 Thioalkalivibrio sp. | reverse complement strand
TCCAGGACATCGCGATCGCCGCATGGCGGATGACGCTACGCTCTTCCGCCCTACCGGTTCCCGAGGCGCACGCCATGTTCTTTCACGCTAACGGTCACGGCGCCCGGCCGCCCCTGATCATCAAAATCCCCCTCCCCCGCTTGCGGGGGAGGGTTGGGGTGGGGGTGCGGCCCTTGCCCCGGCGCTCCGCGCTTGTGCCCCGGCCCGGGATCGCCTATTATTTCGCGCTTTTCTCGCCGATTTCGGCGACTTCTTGCCTCACCGACAGGGCCGGGGTCGGGGATCGATCCCCGGGCGTGGACGGGAGGCTTTTACCCGCAAGGAGTGAGTTGCATGCGTCATTACGAAGTGGTGTTCATGGTCCACCCGGACCAGAGCGAGCAGGTTGCGGCGATGATCGAGCGTTATCGCGGCATGGTCGAGGCCGACGGGGGCACGGTCCACCGTCTGGAGGACTGGGGCCGGCGCCAGTTGGCCTACCCGATCCAGAAACTGGTGAAGGCGCACTATGTGCTGATGAACGTGGAGGTGGGCGAGGAGACCGTCGAAGAGCTCGTCAGCGCCTTCCGGTTCAACGATGCCGTGCTGCGCCACCTGGTGATGCGCATGGAAAAGGCGGAGACCGAGCCCTCGCCCCTGGCCAAGGGCCGCGAGGAGGAGGAGAGCCCGAAGGGTCGGGGGCGCCGCGATGACCGGGGCGATCGCGAGGGCGGTGGCGATGCAGAGGACAAGGCCGGCGCCTCCGCGAGCTGATCCCCTGTTCCTCTCCCCGTTCGTTTCACGTCTTTTCAAGGAGTTACCGTAATGGCCCGTTTTTCCCGTCGCCGCAAGTATTGCCGCTTCACCGCCGAAGGCATCGAGTACATTGACTACAAGGACCTGAACCTGATCAGGAACTTCATCACCGAGACCGGCAAGATCGTGCCGAGCCGGGTCACCGGCACCAGCGCGAAGTACCAGCGTCAGCTGGCGACCGCCGTGAAGCGTGCCCGTTTCCTTGCCCTGCTGCCGTATACCGACAACCACTTCTGACGTCGGCAGGAACGCAGGGGACGCCAATGCGAGTATTGGCCGACTTTGCCATGCAGGGCCGCTGGCGTGCGGTGGCCGCAGCGGCCGGCCTCGGCGCGGTCGGGATCTTCATCCCGCCGGTCGCGATCCTGAGCGCGGCGGTGGTGGCACTGGTGGCGCTGCGGCTGGGCATTGGCCAGGCGCTGTTCGTTGCGGGTTTCGCGGCCCTGATCCTGGGCGCGCTGGTGTTCGCGATGATGGGCGGGTCGCCCCTGATCGGGATGATGGCCGGCCTTGCCCAGTGGCTGCCGGTGGCCGCGATGGGCGAGGTCCTGCGCCAGTCGGTCTCCTGGCGCGTGACGCTCTCCATGGCGGCACTGGTCGCCGGGGCGCTGGTGCTGATGGCGCGGCTGCTGGTGCCGGATCTGGAGGGCCTCTGGGTGGCCGCGGGCCGGGAGATGCTGGCGCCCTTCGTGGACGGAAACGGTCCGGGCATGGAGGACGTGGAGACGGCACTGACCGCCATTGCGCCCTTCCTCACGGGGATGCTCGCCGGTGTCTTCCTGCTCAGCATGGCGCTCAGCCTGCTGATCGCCCGCTACTGGCAGGCCCTGCTGTACAACCCGGGTGCCTTCGGTACCGAGTTCCGCGCGCTGCAGATGGGGCGCAATCTGGCCATCGCGGTGGTCGCGCTGGCGCTGTTGGGGCAGCTTGCGGACGTGCCGCTGGCCCTGGAACTGGCCTTCATCCTCGGCGTGCTGTTCTTCATCCAGGGGCTGGCCGTGATGCACGGGCTGACGCATGCGCAGGGCATGAGCAGCTTCTGGCTGGTGGGGATGTACGTGCTGCTGGTGCTGGCACTGCCGCAGATGTTTTTGCTGATCACCGCCCTCGGGGCGATCGACGGCGTGGCGCGGCTGCGCGAGCGGTTTCCGGCACGTGATCGGGACGGTTCGGACTGAAATGCCCGGCGGTTTCGCGTGTACACTCTGCGCAACCGGTTCGGATGCATCAAGGCGGTTGCATCGAGGATGATGCCGATCCATGAACCTCGAGGGACGCCCGCTGTTCAGCCCTCTGCTGCCGGAGGGAGCGGGGGGATGGTCTGGCGCACCGCGCGCGATTTTCACGTTAACTGATTGACAGGAAAACCAAGATGGAAGTCATTCTGCTGGAAAAGATCGACAACCTGGGCGCCCTTGGCGACAAGGTCCGGGTCCGTCCGGGCTACGCCCGCAACTACCTGCTGCCGCAGGGAAAGGCCAAGTTCGCAACGGCGGAGAACATCGCCGAGTTCGAGGCCCGGCGTGCCGAGCTCGAGCGGGCCGCGGCCGAGGCGCTGGCTGCCGCGGAGGCCCGCCGCGCGTCCCTGGAGGGGATGGTGATCGAGATGAAGGCCAAGTCCGGCGGCGAGGGCAAGCTCTTCGGGTCGATCGGGGCCGGTGACATCGCGGACGCGATCACCGCGCGCGGCGTGGAGGTCGAGAAGCGCGAGGTGCGGCTGCCCGAAGGTCCGCTGCGCCAGACCGGCGAGTACGAGATCGAGGTGCACCTGCACGCAGACGTGAATGCGGAAATCCGCATCATCGTGACCGGCGAGGAGTGAGTGCAGGCCGGCCCCGCTCCATGCCGGGGCCGGTGGCACCGCTGATCGGCAGCGCAGGACGGTCATGATCCAGGGTCTTCGTGTACCACCGCACTCGGTCGAGGCCGAACAGTCGGTTCTCGGTGGTCTGATGCTGGACAATGACGCGTGGGACCGCATTGCGGACCGTATCAACGCGGACGATTTCTACCGCCACGATCACCGCCTGATCTTCCGGGCGATCGCCGCGCTGGCCGATCGCAACGCGCCCTTCGATATGGTGACGGTCGCGGAGCAGCTGCAGAATTCGGGCGAATTGCAGGATGCAGGGGGGCTTCCCTATCTCGGGCAGCTTGCCAGCCAGACCCCCAGCGCCGCGAACATCAAGGCCTATGCGGACATCGTCCGCGACCGCTCCATCCTGCGCTCCCTGATCTCGGTGGGCACCGAGGTGGCGGATTCGGCATTCACGCCGGAAGGCCGTCCGACGCGGGAGCTGCTCGATCTGGCCGAGCAGAGGATCTTCTCGATCGCGGAGCGCGGTGCGCGGGGCACCCAGGGCTTCCGCGGCATGAAACCGCTGCTTGCGGCCGCGGTGGAGCAGATCGAACACCTGTTCGAGACCAAGAGCCCGATCACCGGCGTTCCCACCGGCTATCAGGACCTCGACGAGCTCACCTCCGGCCTGCACCCGGGAGATCTCGTCATCGTTGCCGGAAGGCCCTCGATGGGCAAGACGTCGTTCGCGATGAACATCGGCGAGTACGTGGCGATGAAGACCGAGAAGCCGATCGCGGTCTTCAGCATGGAGATGCCCGGCGAGCAGATTGCGATGCGCCTGCTGTCCTCGATGGGCCGGATCAACCAGCAGAAGCTGCGCTCGGGCCGACTGGACGACGCCGACTGGCCGCGGCTGACCAGCGCCGTGTCGATGCTCTCCGAGGCGCCGCTGTTCATCGACGATACCCCGGCGCTGTCGCCCACCGAGCTGCGCGCCCGCGCCCGCCGGCTGATGCGCGAACACAAGGGCCTCGGACTGATCGTGGTCGACTACCTGCAGCTGATGCAGTCGCCGGGCACACGCGAGAACCGGGCCACCGAGATCTCCGAGATCTCGCGGTCGCTGAAGGCGCTGGCGAAGGAGTTGAGCGTTCCGATGATCGCCCTCTCGCAGCTGAACCGCTCGCTGGAGCAGCGCCCGAACAAGCGCCCGGTGATGTCGGACCTTCGCGAATCGGGCGCGATTGAACAGGACGCTGACGTGATCATGTTTGTATACCGTGACGAGGTGTACAACGAGGACAGCGCGGACAAGGGCACCGCGGAGATCATCGTCTCGAAGCAGCGCAACGGGCCGATCGGTACCGTGCGGCTGACCTTCCGGGGGCAGTACACGCGCTTCGAGAACTACCACCCGGACGTCTACGGGGTCGGCGCCGAGGCGTGAGGCGAGCGGCCGCCATGCGCAGGAGCGCCGGGGCGCTGCGGCACAATCTCGCGCGGGCCCGTGCGTTCGCCCCCGGGCGCAGGGTCTGGGCGGTGATCAAGGCCGAGGGCTACGGCCACGGCATGGAATGGGCGGCCGCCGCGCTGGCCGGGCACGCCGACGGCTTCTCCGTCTCCTGCATCGAAGAGGCGCTGGCGCTGCGCGAGAGCGGCACCGCCGCGCCGATCCTGGTGCTGCAGGGCCCGCGCACGGCGGCCGACTGGGAACGCTGTGCCCGTCATGACCTGCAGCCCGTGCTGCACGACGAGCAGCAGCTGGGCATGCTGGCCGGCTTCCGCGGCGAGCTGCCCGGCCTCTGGGTCAAGCTCGACACCGGGATGCACCGGCTCGGCTTTGCGCCGATGAAGGCCCAGGCCCTGTTTGAGCAGTTGCGGGACCATCCGGCCGCCCGTCGGGGTCTGCACTGGCTGACGCACCTCGCCTGTGCCGATCAGACCGCGCACCCGCAGAACGCGGAACAGCTGGATCGCTTCAGCCACGCCGTGGCCGAGCTGCCGGGCCACCGCAGCCTTGCGAATTCCGCGCTGGTGATGTCGGGAGGCGCCGCCCGCCCCTCGCGCACCGAGTGGATCCGTCCGGGCATCATGCTCTACGGCCCGAGCCCGATGGAGGGCGAGGTCGGGCCCGAACGCGATCTGCGGCCCGTGATGACGGTGACCGCGCCGCTGATCGCGGTCAAGAGGCTGGAGCCCGGGGCGTGCGTGGGTTACGGGGCCACCTGGACTGCCGACCGTCAGACCCGGGCCGGCGTGGTCGCGATGGGCTATGCCGACGGCTACCCGCGCCACGCGCCCACCGGGACGCCGGTGCTCGTGCAGGGCCGCGAGTGTCCGGTGATCGGGCGCGTCTCCATGGACATGCTGGAGATCGACCTGACCGGAGTCCCGGACGCGATCGTCGGCGACACGGTGACGCTCTGGGGCGAGGGTCTTCCGGTCGAGCGCATCGCCGAGGCGGCCGGAACGATCAGCTACGAACTGCTGACCCGGGTGGCCGGCCGCCTGCGTGTGATCGACATCGACTAGAGGGTCAGGGTACGGTCCGGTCCGGGGCAATGGCCTGGTAGCGATTCAGTTCGTGCTCGGAGGCCGCATCCACCTCGACCAGCGTCACCGGGTAGCCCCAGAGATTTGCCAGGTGGCGCAGCACCATGCGGGTATTGCCGGCCTCGAGCCGGCGGCCGTCCACCACCCGGTGTTCCAGTATCAGGTGGCGGTCTGCGGCAAGGTCGACGTCCACCACCTGGATGTCCGGTTCGTGGCGTGCAAGGTCGTAGTGGTTGGCCAGGGCCCTGCGCACCGCACGGAATCCGGACTCGTCGTGGATGGCCTCGACCTCCATCGCGTCCGCGTCGGTATCGTCGAGCACGGAGAAGAGGCGCCACTCGCGCATCAGCCGCGGGCTCAGGAACTGCAGGATGAAGCTCTCGTCGCGGTACTCGGCCCAGGCCGTCTTCCACGTCCCAAGCGCGTCCTGGTTGCCGGCGATGTCCGGGAACCAGCGCCGGTCCTCCTCGGTGGGGGCGGTGCAGATCCGCTCGAGGTCCTTCAGGATGCCGAAGCCCAGCGCGTAGGGGTTGATGCCCGAGTAGCGCGGGTCGTCGAACTCCGGCTGGAAGACCACGCTGGTATGCGAGTGCAGGAACTCCATGAAGGCGCCGTCGGTGATCTGGCCGGTCTCGTGCAGCCGCGTCATGATCGCGTAGTGCACGCTCGTGGCGCAGCCCTCGTTCATCACCTTGGTCTGCCGCTGCGGGTAGAAGTACTGCGCGACGAGCCGGACGATCCGCAGTACCTCGCGCTGCCAGGGTGCCAGGCGCGGCGCGTGTTTCTCGAGGAAATAGAGCAGGTTTTCCTCCGGCAGCCCGAGGTGGCGCTGCCGGGCGTCGAGATCCGGATCGGAACGGTCCTCGTCCGGGCCGCGGCGGGGCAGGGTGCGCCAGAGATCGTTGAAGCTGCTTTCCTCGAAGCGCTGCCGTTCACGCTCGCGCTCGAGTTCGCGCATCAGGTTCAGTGGCCGGGGCCGGGGATAGCGGTGCACGCCGTGGCTCATCAGCGCGTGGGCGGCGTCCAGCACGCGTTCCACCGCCGCGTGCCCGTGGCGTTCCTCGCAGTCGGCGATGTAGCGCTTCGCGAAGTCGAGGTAGTCGAGGATGGATTCGGCGTCGGTCCACTCCCGGAACAGCTGGTTGTTCCGGAAGAAGTGGCCGTGTCCGAAGGCCGCGTGGGCCATCACCAGCGTCTGCATGGTCATGGTGTTCTCTTCCATGATGTAGCAGAGGCAGGGGTTGGAATTGATCACGATCTCGTAGGCCAGCCCGGTCATGCCCTTGCGGTAGAGCATCTCGTCGCGCGCGAAGTGCTTGCCGAAGGACCAGTGGCGATAGAACAGCGGCATGCCCATCGAGGAGTAGGCGTCCAGCATCTGCTCCGAACTGATCACCTCGACCTGGCTCGGGTAGGGCTCGAGCCCCATCTCGTCGACCGCGATGCGCTCGATCGCGTCGAAGGCGCGGCGAACCAGCCGGTAGTCCCAGTCGGGCCCGTTGTAGAGCAGCCCTGCGTTGGCTTCGGTACCGCCTGCCATTGTCAGCTCCTGAGCTCCGCCGGCGTGAACAGGTCCCGGAACACCGGAAAGATGTCCCCGCGCCGGCGCACCTGCCGCATCGCGAGCGGGTGGCCGCTGCGCGCAATGCGCTCGTAGACCATCCACAGGTCGGTGACGCCGCCCCGTCCACGCTCGCCGGACACCTCGATGTAGGCGAAGTAGCGGCAGACGGGCAGGATCGTGCGTTCCATGCGCTCGATCACCGCCGGGTTGTCCTGCGGAGTGTTGTCACCGTCGGAGGCCTGCGCCGCGTAGATGTTCCAGTCGTCCGGCGGGTAGCGCTCGCGGACCACGCGATCCATCTCGTCCAGCGCCGGGGACACCAGCGTGCCGCCGGTCTCGCGGGAATAGAAAAAGGTCTCCTCGTCCACCTCCTGGGCGATGTGGGTATGCCGGATGAAGACGATCTCGACGTGTCGGTAGCGCCGTTCAAGGAACAGGTACAGGAGCATGAAGAACCGCTTGGCGAGGTCCTTCATGTCCTCGGTCATGGAGCCGGACACGTCCATCAGGCAGAACATCACCGCCTGCGAGATCGGCCGCGGGGTCGGGACGAAGCGGTTGAAGCGCAGGTCGATCGGGTCGATGTAGGGAATCAGCCGCGAGCGGCGCGACAGGCGTTCGCGTTCCTGCACGAGTTCGCGAAGTCGCTCCGGATCCTTGCCCGAACGCTCCAGGCGATCGATCTCGCGATCGAGTTCGAGGATCTCCTCCCGGCGCGGGCGGTGCAGCGCGAGGCGCCGCGACAGCGAGCGGCGCATGGTGCGGGTCAGGTTCAGCGTGGCCGGCGACCCGGATACCGAGTAGCCGGCACGGCGCACGCCGTCCTGCTCGACCCGGGAGAGCTCGGTGCGGGCCAGATCGGGCAGCTCCAGGTTCTCGAAGAACAGGTCCAGGAATTCATCCCGGCTGATCGAGAACCGGAACTCGTCTTCGCCCTCGCCGTCGGGGCTGCCGCCGCCCGGGCCCGCGCCGCCTTCGCCGCCGTCGGGACGCGGAATCCGGTCCCCGGCCTGGTATTCCTTGTTGCCCGGCACCACGTGGCGGCGCACGCCGGCGCCACCACCCTTGCGGAAGGAGGGTTCCTGCAGCCCGTCGGCGGGAATGCTGATCGACTCTTCGCCTTGCTGGCCGACGTCCGAGATGCGCCGCCGGGCCGAGGCGTCGCGCACCGCGTCGAGGATCTGGCGCTTCGCGCGGCGGACGAACCGCTGGCGGTTGGCAAGGCTCTTGTCCTTGGGATTCAGCCGCCGATCGATGATGTTCACCACGGGGATGAGGCCTCCGTGAGCGTGAAGCCCGGGCATCTCATGAGCGTCAGCCGGCCTGCTTCACGCGCATGTACCACTCCACCAGACGCCGCACCTGGCGCTCGGTGTACCCGCGCTCGATCATGCGCTGCACGAAGTCGCTGTGCTTGCGTTCCATTTCGGAGTCACCCTTGGTGCCGAAGCTGATTACCGGCAGCAGGTCCTCCACCTGGCTGAACATGCGCTTCTCGATCACCTCGCGGATCTTCTCGTAGGACGTCCACTGGGGCATCGTGCCGCCCCGGGAGGCCTGCGCCCGCAGCGCGAACTTCACCACCTCGTTGCGGAAGTCCTTCGGGTTCGCGATGCCGGCGGCCTTCTCGATCTTCGAGAGCTCCTGGTTCAGGGTGCCCCGGTCGAGCATCTGGCCGGTGTCGGGATCCTTGAAGTCGTGGTCCTCGATCCAGGCGTCGGCGTAGGCCACGTAGCGCTCGAAGAGGTTCTGGCCGAAGTCGTGGTAGGACTCGAGATAGGCCTTCTGGATCTCGTTGCCGATGAAGTCCGCGTAGCGCGGCGCCATGTCCGCCTTGATGAACTCGAGGTAGCGGCGTTCCGTCTCTTCCGGGAACTGCTCTCGGCGGATGGCCTGTTCCAGCATGTAGAGCAGGTGCACCGGGTCGGCGGCCACCTCGTGGTTGTCGTAGTTGAAGGTCTGGGAGAGCACCTTGAAGGCGAAGCGGGTGGACACGCCGGTCATGCCCTCGTCGACGCCGGCCACGTCCCGGTACTCCTGCAGGGACTTGGCCTTCGGGTCGGTGTCCTTCAGGCTCTCGCCATCGTAGATGCGCATCTTCGAGTGCAGGCTCGAGTTCTCGTGCTCCTTCAGGCGCGTCAGCACCGAGAAGCGCGCGAGAAGATCCAGCGTGGCCGGTGCGCAGGACGCCTCACTCAGTTCGCTGCCGCTGATCAGCTTCGCGTAGATCATGCGTTCCTCGGTCGCCCGCAGCGAGTACGGTACCTTGATCACCGAGATACGGTCGAGGAAGGCCTCGTTGTTCTTGTTGTTGCGGAAGGCCTGCCACTCGGACTCGTTCGAGTGCGCCATGATCACGCCCTGGAAGGGGATTGCGCCGATGTTCTCGGTGCCCACGTAGTTGCCTTCCTGCGTGGCCGTGAGCAGCGGGTGCAGCACCTTGATCGGGGCCTTGAACATCTCCACGAACTCGAGCAGGCCCTGGTTGGCCCGGTTCAGTCCGCCCGAGTAGCTGTAGGCATCGGTGTCGTTCTGGCTGTAGAGCTCCAGCTTGCGGATGTCGACCTTGCCCACCAGCGAGGAGATGTCCTGGTTGTTCTCGTCGCCGGGCTCGGTCTTCGCGATCGCGATCTGGCGCAGCCTGGAGGGGTAGAGGCGCACCACCGAGAACCGCGACAGATCGCCGCCGAATTCGTCGAGGCGTTTCACGGCCCAGGGCGAAAGAAGACCGGTGAGACGGCGCCTTGGAATGCCGAAGCGCGTCTCGAGGTCCTCGCCGTGTGTTTCGGGGTCGAACAGACCGAGCGGGCTCTCGAACACGGGGGAGACCTCTTCGCCGGCCTTCAGAGCGTAGACCGGGTACTTCTCCATCAGGGCCTTCAGGCGCTCGGCGAGGGAGGACTTGCCACCGCCCACGGGGCCGAGCAGGTACAGGATCTGCTTGTGCTCCTCGAGCCCCTGTGCCGCGTAGCGGAAGAAGCCGACAATGCGCTCGACGGTCTCCTCCATTCCGAAGAAGTCCTCGAAGGCCGGGTAGATCTTGATGGTCCGGTTCATGAAGATGCGGCCAAGCCGCTCGTCCCGGGCGGTATCCAGCACCCGGGGCTCGCCGATCGCCGCCACCAGGCGTTCCGCCGCGGTTGCGTAGAGCATGGGGTCGTCGGTGCAGGCCTCGAGGTATTCGGCCAGCGACGTTTCCGATTCCTGGCGCTTGCGGAAGTCCCGTGCGTAGCGGGCGATCAGGGTGTCAGCAGAGTCCATCGTTCGTGTTGCTCCTCCGGGAAGGAATCGAAGACGGCCGCACCGGGGTGCTGCGCGTCTTGTGGTACTCGAGAAGATTGGACGACGCCCGGGCGGCGCAGTTCCTCGTCCATCCGGGGTCGAGTCTTCCACAACGGCAAACCCCCGCAACGAAAAACCCCGCCGGGTGGCGGGGTCTGTCGACTGCACCGGTCTGGCTGCCGTTTCAGATCATGGACTTGTCGGTCGGCACATAGCCGAGGTTGTCCTCGCCGATTCCCTTGACCACCGGCTCGTTCAGTTCGTCGATGCGGATGGTCTTCTTGTCGCGCAGGTGGTCGGCCACCACGTCCCAGATCTTGCGGCCGGTATCGCCCGCCGGCTCTTCCTGCACGCTGGCCCAGCCGGCGACCACGTACTCCTTGTCCGGGTCGAGCGGCTTGCCGTCGAACTCCATCTCCAGGATGCGCTCGCCGATGCCCTTGGTCGGGTCGATCGCGTACTTCAGGCCTCCGATCCGCACCATGTCGCCACCCTGCTGGAAGAACGGGTCCTCGTGGAAGAGGTTGTCGGCCACGTCTTCCAGGATGGTCTTGATCATCGATCCGGTCATCACGTTGCGGGTGGCGGCCGGGTAGGTCAGGCCGGTCTGGTCCATCACGTGCTCGAAGGTGATCGGCATGCCGGGCAGCACCGTGGTGCCCCAGCGGAAGCCCGGCGAGAAGGCGATCTGGGCATCGAGCTGCTCGACCAGCGCATCGACGATCAGCTGGTCGAAGGTGCCGTTGAAGTTGCCGCGGCGGAACAGCAGGGTGTCGGCGACCGCCAGCTCCTCGGAGAGCTTCTCCTGCATGTTGAAGGTCTCGCCGTCGAAGGTGACCTCCTGGTTGCGCATGGTCTCGATGTACTCCTGCATCTCGGGATCGGGATCGATCAGGTTCGAGAACACCGGCAGCAGGTTGTACTTCCAGCCCTGGATCTTGCCGTCGCGGAAGTCGAAGTCCATCACGCCGAGGAACTTGGCGTTGGAACCCGCGTTCATCACCAGGCAGGTGCCGCCGTCCGGGGTCTTCACCGGCGTCGGCGCCGGAATGCCGTCGTGGGTGTGGCCCCCGAAGATCGCGTCCAGGCCTTCGACCATGCCGGCCATCTTCAGGTCCACGTCCATGCCGTTGTGCGACAGCGCGACCACGATCTCCGCACCCTCGGCGCGGGCTGCGCTGACCTGGCGCTGCATGTCGTCCGGGCGGATTCCGAAGCTCCAGTCCGCGACCTTGAAGCGCGGGTTCGCGATGGGCGTGTAGGGAAAGGCCTGGCCGATGATCGCGACGTTGACGCCGTTGATCTCCCGGATCACGTAGGGCTTGAAGATCTGATCGCCCCAGTCGACGTCGGTCACGTTCTGCGCGACGAAGTCGATGCCGGCGGCGGCGAAGTCGTTCTCGACGACCTCCATGACCCGGTCGGCGCCGTAGGTGAATTCCCAGTGGCCGGTCATCACGTCGCTGGTCAGGATCTTCTGGGCATCCACCATGTCCTGCGCGTTGGTCCACACGCCGGTGCCGGTGCCGCCACCCCAGGTGTCGCCGCCGTCGAGCAGCAGGGCGCCCGGACGCGAGGCCTTCAGTTGCCTGACCAGCGTCGAGAGGTGCGCGAAGCCGCCGACGCGTCCGTATTCCTCGGCGCCGGCGACGAAATCGAGATAGGTGAAGGCATGCGCCTTCTTGCCGCCGGGATCGATCCCGAAGTGCTTCAGGAGTGCCTCGCCGACCAGGTGCGGCGGCTGGTTGCGCATGCCCGCAACGCCGATGTTGATGTTCGGCTCGCGGAAATACACCGGATTCAGCTGCCCGTGGCAGTCAGTGTAGTGCAGCAGGCTGACGTTGCCGTAGCGGGGCACGTCATACAGGTTGCGGCCATTGCTGCCGGCCACACCGCTGAGCGGAAAACCGGCAATGCTCGCGACGGCCATCATCTGCAGGAACTCGCGGCGACTCAGTTGCATAGGGGGTCAACCTCCGGTGGTGGGATTGTCATGGCGTCGAACGACGTCTCGGGAAGCATCGTACTGGACGCGCATCACCGGTGCTTCATTCCGCAGCGCCCACTCCCACTGCCCACTGCCCACTGCCCACTGCCCACTACCCACGCCCCCCGCGCCCATCCCGCTACCCCCTGGCATCGTCGGCGACCTGCCGTGCAGTCTCGCGCTTGTGCTCGATGCGTTCCAGGTCCCGGTTCGTCGCGTCGGAGGCCGTCAGGGCGTCTTCGAACTGTCGCATCGCCTCGCTGTACTGGCCGCGGTGGAAGAAGTATTCCGCCATGGCCTCGCGGCTGACGGCGACGCGGCCGTCGGCATCGGCCGCGTCGGCCTTGAGACGCAGCAGCGCCGGGTCCGGGGTCGCCTGCTGGCGCAGCAGTTCGTCGGCGATGCGCACCGCGTCCACGTGATTGCCCGCCTCGTGGTGGGTCATCGCGCGCACGCGGCGGATCAGCGGATGTCCGGGATAGATCTCGCTGAGGTCGCCCAGGAGCGACTGGGCCTCGTCGAAGCGGTCCTGGCGCCGCAGTAACGACACCTCCGCCAGGGCAAGGGTCAGCGCGGGGAGCGCCCGGGCCGGGATGTCTTCGAGCAGCGCCGCCGCGGCATCGGCCTGACCAAGCTCCAGGTGGGCGACCATCGCCTCGTACACCTGCACCGGGCCCGGGTCGCCGGTTGCCTCGTGGGCGGCGATGCTGCGTCGGGGCTCCTTCAGCGCCCGCGCCCGCGCCTGCATCCACGGGAAGAGGCCGGTGTCGTCGCGCGTGAAATCGCCGGACATCTGCTCGGCCCTGCCCCGGGCGTCGCTGATGCGGCCGAGGGTCACGGGGTGGGTGCGCAGGTATTCGGGCACCGCATCCTGGGCGCCCCGGCTGAGTTCCTGCATCCGCTCGAAGAAGTCCGCCATCGCGTGCGGATCGAAGCCGGTCGCGGCCAGGATCTGGATCCCCACGCGGTCGGCCTCGGCCTCGTTGCTCCGGGTGAAGGCGAGCTGGCTCTCCATGCCGAAGGCGAGGCCGCCGGTGATGGCCGCCTGTCCGAGTTCGGGGTCGATGCTTGCAGCGAGGATGCCGGCGAGGATCGCGAGCCCGGTGGCGAAGTTGATGTCCCGGCCGCGCGCGTACATCCGGGCGATGTGCCGCTGGGTGATGTGTGCGATCTCGTGCGCGACCACGGCGGCGAGTTCGGCCTCGTCGCGCGCGGCCCCGATCAGGCCGGTGTGGATGCCGACGATGCCCCCCGGCATCGCGAAGGCGTTGACCTGGCCGTCCTCGATCGCGAGAAAGTGAAACGTCCCGGAGGCCTCCGGCGCGTGGGAGGCCAGTCGGCTGCCGAGGGCGTCAATGTAGAAGGCGATCTCGGGATCGTCCACCAGCGGCATCACGCGGCGGACCTCGCGCAGGAGCGAGCGGCCGAGTTCGAGTTCCTCGCTGGGGGTCAGCAGGCCCCCGGAGGCGTCACCGAGGTCGGGCAGGCGCGGCGCCTGTGCCTGAACGGCGGCGCCCGCGATCAGTGCGAGTAGGAGGAGGCCTGAGAGAAGGGTCTTCATGCATCGAGGATCCGTGATGGCGGACCCTCGATTCGCCGGTCAGGCCCGGGGCCGCGTTATTTGCCCAGACCGGGTGCCGACGAGTAGGCCCGCATGGAGTCGCGCGATTCCCACAGCTTGGGCTTCAGCAGTGCCTCGGGAATCATGAAGCGCTTGCGATCGAGCACCGGGTGGGTCCGCACGATTTTGACCACGTCATCATAGCCAAGTTTGATCAGCAAACCGAGATCCGGCCCGGAGGTGTGCCGGGCGATCATGTAGTCATCCTCGAGGCGATGGATGTAGAGATTGGCGGGACGCAACCGGCCTTCCGCGTTGCGCAGGGTGACGGCGTAGTGTCCGTCCTTGCTGAATTCGTTCTTTTCCAAGACTGCTCTCCTCGTGAGACGGGCCAGATGAAACGGGTCGGGCGACGCCGCCGGAGGCTAGCACGCGGGCAGACCGACTGCCCACATGACCCCGGCGTTCGTCTCCGGCATATTGGCGACCGCTAATACTTGCGGTATTCTAACCGGCTAATGACGCTGGTGTCATGACATCGTGCCACGCTGGCTGCCGTTTCCGGGAGCAGCGGATTCCAGAAGCAGCCGTGGCCGGACCGCCAGGGTGCGATGTCATGCCAGGCTGGCCCGAAACGGATCCGACGGGAGGTAGCCATGTTCGGAGTCGCGATTGAAGAAGTTACGCCGCAGACGCTCGAGGAGTGGGACGCGGAGGGTCGCGCGTACCGCCTCGTCGATGTGCGCTCGATGGGCGAGACCGCCCGCGGCGTGGTGCCCGGTGCGGAGCTCGTCCCGCTGCACCTCGTGCCGCTGCGCAAGGACGAGTTCAAGGACGACAAGCCAGTGGTGCTGTACTGCCAGAGCGGAGCCCGATCGGCCCAGGCCTGCGCCTTTCTCGCCCAGCAGGGCATCACGGGCGTGCACAATCTGACCGGCGGAATCCTGGCCTGGGCGCGGGCCGGCAAACCGATTGTCGCGCCAGATTAGTACTTTCTTGTATTAGGAACCATCTTCACCTATAAGAGCGCGTATCGTACGCAGCTGCTGTACGGGTCTGGCGCAACTCGTTGTGGCGGACTTCACTGAAAGGTTTAACAAAAATCGAACCAGGAGAAAGAGTTATGGCCAACTTCGACCAAGAGCTGGACGCCTCCGGCCTGAACTGCCCGCTGCCCATCCTGCGCGCCAAGAAGGCCCTCGGCACGATGGATAGCGGCAAGGTGCTGCACATCATCGCGACGGACCCCGGCGCGGTTAAGGATTTCCAGGCCTTCTCGAAGCAGACCGGCAACGAGCTGCTCGAGCATCGCGAGGAAGGCGGCAAGTTCTACTTCCTGCTGAAGAAGGGCTGAGGGACGCCTTCCGCAGCATCCGGCGGCCGGCCCACCGTGGCCGGCCCCTTTTTCCCCCGAATTCCTGACTAATCCGAACAACAAATCCGTCGGTTGCCTTAAGGTAACTGGAGCCAGGTCTTAGACGCGGTCTAGGCTCCCGGGAGCAGGAAAACCTGCGTCGCAACCAGCGAAGAGGTGGAACATGGCGACATATGCTGAGATGCAGCAAATCTTCGACGACATCCGTGGCGACTTTCGCTACGACCACGAACTCAATGGCTGCCTGAACTGCGGGATCTGCACGGCGACCTGTCCGTCTGCGCAGTTCTACGACTACTCGCCGCGCGAGATCGTCCAGTTGCTGTGGACAGAAAACGTCGAACAGATCTACGACGCCATGCAGGAGAAGATCTGGGCCTGCGCGCAGTGCATGACCTGTGCCGCACGGTGTCCGTTCAAGAACTCCCCGGGCGGCCTTGTCGCGATCATGCGCGAGGTGGCCATCAAGCACGAGATGCAGTCGGCGAAGGACGTGCTGCGTCCCTTCGGCCGCGTCATGCTGAAGCTGATCACGACCGGCAACCAGCTGTCGCCGGACATGATCCAGCCCGATCACTTCCCCGACTGGGGCCCGAACATCCAGAAGGTGGAAGGTGACCTGCGCATCCTGCGCAAGGCGATCCCGGTCAAGACGCTGCAGACCGTGGAGACTGCCTGGGAGGTCTCGCTGAAGACCTCGGTCGAGATGTACACCATCTGGGAGATGACCGGTGTACTGAAGTCCCTCGAGCTCATGGACGAAAACCTCTTCGACGTCATCGAAGACTTCATCGACGAGAAGCGTGAAGACTACGAAGACTGGCTCGAAGAACAAGAAGAAGACGACGACTGAAGACGCCGTCATCAGCATTCGAATCCACCAGGAGCATACCGATGAGCGAACATACCCCAGGCAACCATAATCAGAGCGCCCAGGGCGCTGGCGCCGGGACGATGAAGCCCGGCTTCCACAACACCGACGGGCAGGGCATCGCCGGTCACGGATCCTTCTTCCAGGCGACAGACCTGTCGCGTGAAGACGCCGTCAAGGCGACCGACTGGGTGCGCAAGCACGTCGACCGCCGCAGCATCGACCTCGGCGATCGGATGGACGACGTCCGTGAGCACATGTACGAGCTCGAGAAGGACGGCCAGATCATCATCCACCGCATCGGCGACCAGCACGAGCCGGTTGGGGTGAAGACCCTGTTCGGGTGGGACAAGCAGATCCCGACCAAGCAGCTGTGGCACCACAAGTCCTGTGGCCAGTGCGGCAACATCCCCGGGTACCCGACCTCGCTGCTGTGGTTCATGAACAAGTTCGGCTTTGTGCCGGGCAAGGACTACCTCGACGAGACCGACCAGACCTCCTGCACCGCCTGGAACTATCACGGTTCGGGCATCGGCAACGTGGAGTCGCTGGCGGCGGTGTTCCTGCGCAACTTCCACCAGTCCTACGTCTCGGGCAAGCAGCACGGCCACGAACTCGGCCACTTCTTCCCCCTGGTGCACTGCGGCACCTCCTTCGGCAACTACAAGGAGATTCGCAAGTATCTGGTCGAATCGGCCGAACTGCGCGAGAAGGTCACCAAGATCCTCGGCAAGCTGGGCCGGCTGGTCGACGGCAAGCTGGTGATTCCGGAAGAGATCATCCACTACTCCGAGTGGGTGCACGTGATGCGTGACCGCATCGCCTCCGAGCTCCAGACCATCGACGTCTCGAACGTGCGCACCACCGCCCACGTGGCCTGCCACTACTACAAGATGGTGCACGAGGACGCGATCTACGATCCCGACGTGCTCGGCGGCAACCGCACCGCGATCATCACCTCCACCGCCAAGGCGCTGGGCGCCCAGGTCATCGACTACTCGACCTGGTACGACTGCTGCGGCTTCGGCTTCCGCCACATCATCTCCGAGCGCGAGTTCACCCGCTCGTTCACGATGGACCGGAAGATCAAGGTGGTGCGCGAGGAGGCCAATGCCGACGTGCTGCTGGCCAACGACACCGGCTGCGTGACGACCATGGACAAGAACCAGTGGATCGGCAAGGCCCACGAGCAGGACTTCCAGGTGCCGATCATGGCCGAGGTGCAGTTCGCCGCGCTCGCCTGCGGAGCCGATCCGTTCAAGATCGTGCAGCTGCAGTGGCACGCCTCCCCCTGCGAGGACCTCGTCGAGAAGATGGGCATCTCGTGGTCCGAGGCGAAGAAGAACTTCCAGGCCTACCTGAAGGAGGTCGAGGCCGGAAACATCGAGTATCTCTACAACCCCGAACTCGCGTACGGAGGCAAGGCATGACGCAGGATACGGTATTGGTGGTGGGTGCGGGGCCGTCCGGCCTCACTGCTGCGGCCAACGTGGCCGCCGCCGGCTACAAGGCCGTGATGGTGGAGAAGGAAGACACGCTCGGCGGTGCGCCGATCCTGTCCGGCTACGCCAAGCTGGTGCCCTCCGGCGAGTGGGCGAAGGACGCCATCGGCCGCATGGTGAAGCGCGTCGAGGACGATTCCAGCGTGACCATCCACAAGGGTGCGAAGGTCGCGAAGCTGGACGGAGACGCCGGCAATTTCACCGCCACCCTGAGCAACGGCGAGTCGGTCGAGGCCGGCGCCGTGGTGCTCGCCACCGGCTTCACCCACTTCGACTCCATCAACAAGCCGGAGTGGGGCTTCGGTACCTTCGAGGACGTGCTGACCACCACGCAGATGGAGCAGATGGTCGGCGCCGGCAAGATCGCCTGCCCCTCCGATGGCCGCGTGCCCGAGCGGGTCTGCATCCTGCTCTGCGTGGGTTCGCGCGATCGCCAGATCGGCCGCGAGTGGTGTTCGAAGATCTGCTGCACCGTGTCCGCGAACCTGGCGATGGAGATCAAGGAACTCTCTCCCCAGACCGACGTGTTCATCTATTACATGGACATCCGGACCTACGGGCTCTACGAGGACAAGTACTACTGGAAGTCCCAGGAAGAGTTCAAGACGAAGTTCGTGAAGGCCCGTATCGCCGAGGTGACCGCGTCGGGTGACGGCCGGCTGCTGGTGAAGGGCGAGGACACCCTCGTGAAGCGCCCGATCGTGATCCCGTTCGACATCGTGGTGCACGCGATCGGCATGGACCCGAACGCCGACAACCCGGAGATCTCGCAGGTCTTCGGCATCGGGCTCGAAAAGCACGGGTTCATCGAGCGTGCCGAGCACTACACCAACACCTGCGGAACCACCCGCCGGGGCATCTACTCCTGCGGTGCCGCCTATGGTCCCGAGACCATCGACGACTCCATTGCCCAGGGCGCTGCCGCGGCCGGCCGGGCCGTGGGTGACCTGCATGCGCTGGTTCAAAAGGCCAGCTGAGGCAGGGGCCGAGGCTTCCGGCTCGGGGCTGGTCCCCGAGCCGCTCCAGGTGACCTTCAACAAGGAGATCCTGGCGACGAAGCTTGGCAGCCTGCGTGCCGCGATCGCCGAGGCCGGCGGCGTGGATGGCCTCGAGACGTTCATCGAGGCCCTGCGCAGCAAGCAGGAGGTCTTCACCCGGATACTCGCCAAGGGACCGGCGATCGACGGCACGGACCTGCGCACGCTGGGTGGCCTGGTGTTTACGGTCCGGCGCAAGCTGGGGCCGGCACTGGCGGAGCGCGAGGGCGCGCTGATCCAGGGCCTGCGGGAACTGGCCGAGTCGGAACTCTCGGTCGATGACCGCCTTCATGCCTTCGCCGGAATCGCCGGCGAGGACAAGAAGCTGCGCCGTGGGCTCTGGGACCTGGCGGCGGAGCTGCTGCACTTCCGGGACCCGGAAGCGGTGCCCCTGGCGGCCCGCTGGGTCTGGGATGCGGGCACGACGACGGGCGCCTTGCGCGAGTTCATCCAGGGCAACGACACCCTGCGGCAGATCCCGATCGGCGACACCGTCGCCGCCATCGAGGGTGCGCGCCGGTGGTTCTACGATGCGCTGGGCGAGGAAGGCTTCTATCGTGACATGCCCTTCGTCGTCGATCTGGTATGGGCTCAGGCCTATTCCGATTATGCCCGGTCCCTGTCGATGGGCATGGGCATGATCGATGCACAGTTCGGGGCGCAGCAGGATCCGCTGGAGCTGGTGGTGAAGATACTCGGCATCGATGCGCCCAAGGGGCGCCTCAAGGCCGCAACGGAGGAGACCCTGCACTAGGGAGACATCGAGCCAGGCCCGACGGCCCGCCGGGAGTTTCCCAGCAGCGAATCAACAGCAGCGTCCGGCGAGACCCGGACGCCGGGAGAGAGAACGAAATGGCGATACATGAAAAGTCACTGATCGAGGCCGAGCGCCTGCTCGAGCACGACTCGCTGGTGGTCGACGGTGTCGACGTGTCCGGCCACTGGAACACCATGATCACGCCGCGCACGATCAAGGACTACGACGACGACTTCGAGGCCAAGATCCAGACCTACACCGGCGCTGAGAACGTGCACCGTTGCTGGCAGTGCGGTTCCTGCACCAACTCCTGCACGATGTACGCGCAGAACGTGCAGTTCAACCCGCGTTACTGGATTTACCTGACCCGGCTCGGACTCACCGAGGAACTGATCAAGGACAAGGACATCATCTGGCAGTGCGTGTCCTGTAACAAGTGCACCAACATCTGTCCCAAGGACGTTAAGCCCGAGGGTGTGATGAAGGCGCTTGCGCACTGGATGGAAGAGGAAGGCATCACCGAGAAATCGCCCTCGACCATCTTCGACGAGGAGTTCACCGAGCAGATCTACCATTACGGCCGGATCGAAGATTCCAAGGTGATGAAGAACTTCTTCAAGAAGTCCGGCCAGCCGCTGATCCAGTCCTGGCTGATCGAATTCACCAAGCGCATGATGAAACGGCTGCCCGTCGCCCACGGCTTCCGCATGGGGATGAACGTCGTGTTTACGCCCAAGACCAAGAGCTGGGGCAAGACCGGTGAGGTCCTGCAGGCCTACGTCCGCGAACAGAAGGAGGCCGCTCATGGCTAAGGTTGCTTACTACCCGGGTTGTGCGCTGGAAGGTTCCGGCGGCCCCTACGACCGTTCGACTCGTCAGTTGGTGAAAGCCCTCGGCCTCGAGATGGAGAACCTGCGCGACTACAACTGCTGCGGCGCAATGGAGGTCAAGAACGTCCATCCGATGCTGCAGACGTACCTGTCGGCGCGCAACATGGCGATCGCTTCCGAGCAGATGGGCATGGACACCGTGATGGCGCCGTGCAACGGCTGCTACCACAACCTGAAGAAGGCCGAGTTCGAGACCGCGACCTCGCAGGAAGCGATGGACACCGTCCAGGACCTGGCCCGCAAGGCGGACGATCCGGTCTACAACGGTGACGTGCGCACGCTGCACCTGCTCGAGTGGCTGATGGAGGAACTGGGTCCCGAGGGCATCAAGCAGAAGATGACCAAGAGCCTCAACGGCATCAAGATCGCCAACTACTATGGCTGCATGTACACCCGGCCGCGGCAGATCTTCCCGGAGAAGGACCAGGGGCCGGGTTCCGAATCCAGCTACAAGCCGCACTTCATGGACGACCTGCTGGCCGCGGCCGGGGCCGTGAACGTCGACTACCCGCTGAAGACCTCCTGCTGCGGCGGCGCGCACACCCTGTCGGATTCCGATACCTCGACCCAGCTGGTGCTGAACCTGCTGCAGGCCGCCGAGGATTCCGGGGCCGAGGTGATCGCCACCGAGTGCCCGACCTGCCACTCCGGTCTGGAGATGCACCAGGTCCGCGCCGAGACGGAGTTCGGTATCAAGACGGGCGTGAAGGTCCTGTACTTCACGCAGCTCCTCGGGCTCTCGATGGGTCTCTCCCCGCGCAAGCTGGGCATCCACGAGAACGTCAGCGACTCCATCGGCCTGCTCAAGGAGAAGGGCGTCATCTGACCCCGGCGTACACCCCTGCACGGGGCGCAACTCAAGGCTGTAGGAGGCCAGCCTCTGGCCGATCTTCCCCGGCGCCGGAATCGCCGAGAGGGCTCGCGTCCGACAAGGCGGCCGGGGCAAACGCTGTAGGAGGCCAGCCTCTGGCCGATTCTTCCCCGGCGCCGGAATCGCCGAGAGGGCTCGCCTCCTACCGGGGCCGGGGGCTGACGCTGTAGGATTCCAGCCTCTGGCCGATCTTCCCCGGCGCCGGAATCGGCGAGAGGGCTCGCCTCCTACAGGGGGCTGGGCGAACGCTGCAGGGGGGGCAGCCCGTGGCCGATGCGCTTTGATCGGCGCCCGGTTGGCAAGAAAGCCTTCCCGCCACCAAGGGAACGGGCGCCAGAGCGGGTCCCTGGTGTTACTCAGGAAGACGATCGCAGGAGGCAAGACATGGAGTGCAACGGCTGCGAGTTTCACCCGGAGCTGTTCTACGACGACGAGTTCCAGATCTGGGTGCGGCGCGAGGACGACGATACCCTGACCGTCGGAATGACCGATCTGTCCCAGACCATCGCGGGCAAGATCATCCACGTCCGTGTACGACGGCCCGGCACGCGTCGTCCGCCGGGAAAGCCGGTCGCGACCATCGAGAGCGGGAAGTGGGCGGGGCCGATCCCGAACTTCATGGACTGCACCATCGTCGAGGGCAACGCCGAAGTGCTCGAGAATCCCCTGTTGCTGAACTCCGACCCCTACAACGCCTGGGTCGCCCGTGTCGAGCCCGTGGACGGCGCCGAGACGGCGCTCAGCGGGTTCGTGACCGGCGACGAGGCGGAGAAGGGCTACTGCCAGCGCGCCCGCGACGAGGACATTCATTGCCAGCGACGGACCCGTTGACGGGGAGGAAAGCGAGATGAGCGCCGAGCACTACCTGGACAACGAAGAACAGACCGTCGTGATCGTGATGACGTCGGGTCCTTCCGACCCCCACCGCTGTGCCACGCCCTTCTATCTGGGATCGGTACTGGCCGCGATGGACGTGGAGGTGCACATCTTTTTCACGATGGAAGGTGTCCGCCTGATGCAGAAGGGTGTCGCGCAAGAACTGAGAGCCATGGAAGGAGGGAAGCTGATTATCGATTTCATTCGGGATGCCAAGCGGGCCGGCGTCCGCCTCCACGTTTGCCACCCTGCTTTGCCGGGGTATAAAATCGATCCATCAGACGACCTCATCCCCGAGGTCGATGAGGTGAACCGGGCCAGCGAGCTCGCCGATCTGGTGTTGCGTAGTGACAAGACGCTGAACTTCTGAGACCGGTTCTTCCAATTTTTCAGACAACTGGAGGGCATCATGGGTGCAGTTCGGGGTTGTGAGTTTCCTGAAGACCTGCTCTACAACATCGAGAATAACGTGTGGGTGCGGAAGGAGAGCGATGGCACAGCCACCGTTGGCTTGACCTCCTACGCCTGCTCGCTCGCGGGCACGATCGTCTCGTATACGCCTAAGAAGCCCGGAAAGACCGTCAAGCAGGACAAGTCCTGCGCGACCGTCGAGTCCGGAAAGTGGGTGGGCCCCGCGAAGACCCCGGTGACCGGTGAAGTGGTGTCCACCAATGAAGCCGTTGCCGCCAAGCCGGGGCTGATCAACGACGATCCCTACGGCGAGGGCTGGCTGGTGAAGATCCAGCCCGAGGACTGGGACGGCGAGTCCGGAGACCTGAAGACGGGCGCCGATGCATTGTCCGCCTTCGAGGCCAAGATGGAGGCCGACGGCTTCGGCGGCTGCTGAAGCTCAGTCTCAGGCCAGCAAACCAGCCGCCGGTCCGTGATACGGGCCGGCGGCTTTTTCGTGCGGGGCAGGAAGGCACCCCAACCCGGTAGGAGGCGAGCCCCCTCGGCGACCGGGCACCCGGGAAGATCACCCAGCGGGCTGACCTCCCCAGGCGTCCGCCCCACCCCCTGTAGGAGGCGAGCCCTCTCGGCGACCGGGCGCCGGGGAAGATCGCCCAGCGGACTGACCTCCCAGAGCGTCCGCCCCAGCCCCCGTAGGAGCGAGCCTGCTCGCGAACACGCCGCAGGCGCGCCAACCCACAGGCACCGCGATTCGGCTCCTCCGCGTCCGTCAGAACGTGGCGTTCCAGAACAGCCCGACACTGCGCCCGGGTGCCTTGATGTCCTGCGCCCCGTTCGCGGGATCGATACGGTCCTCGATCATCGCGTTCACGTGCTCACGGTAGTCCCGGTCGAACAGGTTCGTCACGGACAGGGTGAGCTCGTGGCCACGGAAACCGCCGGAGGGACCGAAGCGGTAGCCCACCTCCGCATCGGCGGTCGCGAAGCCGGAGGTCTCCCGTTCCGTTTCGGCGCTGAAGGTATCCGCTGTCCGGTCCTGGCCGGATACAGCCCGGACCTGGCCGAGCCACTGCCAGCCCAGTTCCCGCCGCTGCTCGAGACCGACGGTGAGTTCCGGGGAAGGCATCTGATACAGCGGCTCGTCGAAGGCCGAGTCCCGGTTGTCGCCCTGCAGCCAGGTACCCC
>RECA01000147.1 GCA_007692435.1 Thioalkalivibrio sp. | reverse complement strand
GCGATCGCCGCATGGCGGATGACGCTACGCTCTTCCGCCCTACCGGTTCGCGAGGCGCACGCCGTGTTCTTTCACGCTAAAAGAAGCCACGCGCGAGGTGGATCAGGATCAGGAAATACACAATCCTCGGCAGCCACTCGGCGATGGTCTCGTGGCGCAGTTCCAGGGCCTGGCCCAGCAGGCCGGCGTGGTGCCGCAGAGACTCCGGCAACCGACCGGCGGCCTCGGCGGCCCTGAGCACGGGGCCGTCCCGCCTGCGTTCGGCCAGCCCGTTGCGCAGCAGGCTGGGCGCAACACCCGCACCGCCCGCGACGGCCATGGATGCGCTCTCCAGGCGGCGTCTCCAGGCGCCCCGCTCCGCTTCTGCCAGCGTGCCCAGTGCACGGCCTGCATCCAGGCCTGCACCCAGCAGGTGCCCGAGGCCCGTGAACAGATCGGTACGCAGGACCAGCCCGGGCGGCCGCCCCGAGCGCAGCTGGAGGTCACGGACCGCCTCGACGAAAGGGCGCCAGAAACGCACCGCAGCCCACACCGCGACGGCGGTAAGGGCCGCAGGCCCGAGGATGGCCCCGAGATAGCCGCCGGCGCCGAGGTCGCCCCCGATCAGACCCGGCAGGGGCGCGACGAGAATCGCGAGGACCCAGACCGCCGCGGGCAGCATCATGCGGGTCTGCAGCCGCCGGCTCAGGCGGGCACGCCCGCGAAGCCGGCCCGCGACGAGGCGGATGCCGGCGTCGAGGCGGCCGGCCTCGAGCAGGGCCCGGACCAGCGGAACCTCGTGCGGCTCCAGCAGGCCGCGGCCAGCCAGGTGCCCGACCACTGGCCCGGTGCGGCGCCCGACACCGATCGCGTCGAGGGCGCGGTCGGTGTCCATGCCCGCACCGAGCAGCGTCCCGAGCTCATCGAGGCGCTCTGCCCGGGAGCGCAGACCCGCGACGGGCGCACTGCGCGCGATCTTCACGTTGAAGGGGCGCCGCCCTTCAGGGGGTCAGCACGCAGCCGCGGAGTCCGCTTTCGGGTGTCGTGGCCACGGTCCGCGCGATGTCCAGGAAGACCTCGGCATCATTCGGCGCGCGCGACTCGAAGGCATCAAAGCCGGTGCAGACCAGCACACGCTCCGGGGCCTCGATCTCCTCCGGCCCGTGCAGCGCCTCCTCCAGTGCGTCCCAGTTGAAGCCGAACCACTCGTCGAGTTCCAGTGCGCGGTGCAGTGCCTCGAGCAGCTCCGCCTTGCCGGAGAGGTCCCGCACGTCCACACAGCGGGCATCGAGCCCCCGTTCCCCGAGCACCACCAGCACCTCGTCGACCGGGGTGTCGCCGCCCAGGCGCAGCACCGGATCGGACGATGCGAGCCATTCCCAGATCCCCGACCGGACCGGATCCCGGGTCATCAGCGTATCCTCCGGAAGCTCTGGTAGTGGTCGTGGGTGTAGTAGACCTCCCCGTCGGCACCGATCACGAGGCGCTGCGGCCCGGCGTGCGAGATGTCCGGGGTGCGGACCACGTACTCCCGGTAGTGTCCCCGGGGCCGGTCGGGCAGCAGTCCCTCGCGGTTCTGGAAGACCCCGCCGTCGTTGCGGTGCGGATCGCGCTCGCCAGCGGCGATGCGCTCGAGTTCCGGTGCCAGGTCCACGTCGCCCCGCCAGGCCACACGGCCGTCCAGATCGCGTACCGCCACGTCGGGCACCACCAGGGCGGCGTCGTCCGGATCGACTGCCTCGATCGGCGGCGGTTCGCCGGGAGCGAACCCGGAGTCCGGTCCGAGGAACTGCAGACTCAGCACCGCCAGCGCGAGCACCAGCAGCAGGATGATCAGTGACGGCTTCTTCATGGCATCTCCAGAGGGGTCAGTGGTCCTCGGGCGTTCGCAGCCTTCCGCGCCCGCGCTTGCGCTCGCCGAGGCGCTTCTTCTGGACAAGACGGCGCTCGCGCGACGCACGGGTCGGACGCGTGGCAATCCGCCGGGTCGGTGGCCGCACCGCCTCCTGCAGCAGGTCCGCGAGGCGCGCGAGGGCGTCTTCGCGGTTGCGCTCCTGGCTCCGGAAGCGCTGCGCGTGAATGATCAGCACGCCCTCCCGGGAGATACGCCTGCGCGCAATACGGCGCAGCCGTTCCAGTACCGGGGGCGGCAGGACCCCGGGGGTCTCCAGGCTCAAACGGAGTTCCACCGCGCTCTCGGTGCGGTTCACGTGCTGGCCGCCCGGCCCCGACGCACGCTTGAAGCGGAATTCCATTGCCTCCTCGGGGATCTGCAGGCCGGGGCCGATTTCGATCATGGACATGGTTTTCTCCGTGAGGTCCCTGCGCTCATCCCTTTGGCCCCGGCTCCGGCACGCGGGACGGATCTTCTCCCGGGACCGGCGCCACCAGCAGGGTAGGACGGGACGCGCGAGACTACAAACCGGCGCCGGGATTTGTGACCGATCCGGCAAATCCTTAGGCTATGCCCACCCTGGCGCCCGGTTCAGACAGCCGCGGCGCTGTTCTTTTCCACTCCCAACCAAAGGAATGCCTATGCCCGCCCTGATCTGCGGTTCCCTCGCCTTCGACACCATCATGGTCTTTCCCGACCGTTTCCGGCATCACATCCTGCCCGACAAGGTGCACATCCTGAACGTCTCCTTCCTGGTTCCCGAGATGCGCCGGGAGTTCGGCGGCTGCGCCGGCAACATGGCCTACAACCTGAGACTGCTCGGCGGCGACCCGGTACCGATGGCCACCGTGGGCTCGGACTTCGGCATCTACGCGGAGTGGCTGCAGCAGCAGGGCATCGATTCCCGCCACGTGCGCACGGTGGAGGGCAGCTTCACGGGCCAGGCCTTCATCACCACCGACCAGGACGACAACCAGATCACCGCCTTCCACCCGGGGGCGATGAACTTCTCGCACTACAACCGCGTGGACGAGGCGGCGAGTCTCGGCATCCGCGTGGGCATCGTCGCGCCGGACGGCCGCGAGGGCATGATCGAGCACGCCGAGCAGTTCGAGCGGGCGGGCATCCCCTTCATCTTCGACGTGGGCCAGGGCCTGCCGATGTTCAACGCAGAGGACCTCAACCGGTTCCTCGAGCAGGCCACCTACGCCGCGTTCAACGACTACGAGGCCCAGTTGACCGCCGAGCGCACCGGCCTGAGCCTCGAGCAGATTGCAGAGCGGGTCGAGGCGATGATCGTGACCCGCGGCGGCGAAGGATCGCATATCTACACCGGCGGTCGCCGCATCGATGTCCCGGTGGTGACGCCGGAAGCGGTCGTCGACCCGACCGGCTGCGGCGATGCCTTCCGGGCCGGCCTGCTGTTCGGGCTCGAACGCGGCATGGACTGGGAGACCACCGGCCGCATCGCCTCGCTGCTCGGTTCGATCAAGATCGCGAGCCCCGGCACCCAGAACCACCGCTTCGATGCGGACGGCTTCGCGGCACGCTTCGAGGAGACCTTCGGCTATCGGTACTGATGGCCTGGACATCGCTGCTGCGAAGGCTCGGCAGGACCGCGCCCGCGGCACCCCGCCTGGTCGCGGTATTCATCAGCCCCGCGGCCGGGGCACCGATGCAGTCACCGGCATCGGTGCAGGCCATCGCCGGCCGGGGTCTCGCCGGTGACCGCTATGCCCTGGCCACCGGGCACTGGCACCCGGTGGAGAGCTGCGAGGTCACCCTGATCTCGGAGCACGACCTCGAACGCGTGCAACGGCGTCTCCCCGTCGCAGTGGGCCGCGGGGAACACCGGCGCAACCTGGTCGTGTCCGGCATCCGCACCCGGGATCTGGAGGGGCGGCGCTTCCGTATAGGCGAAGCGGTCTTCGAGTACTGGAAACCCCGGCCGCCTTGCGGCTACATCAATCAGGTCACCGGGGAAGACATGGCGAAGGCGCTCGGAAGGAACAGCGGGGTCTGCCTGCGCGTTCGGGCCGGGGGCCTGATCCGAGTCGGAGACCCCCTGCTGCTCGAGCCGCTGGGCCGGGAGTAACGGGCAGCGGGAGCGACGGGCACCGGGAGGGGCCGCGCCCTGCCTGCCCGCCCCGGCCCGGGCCCGGGCTCAGCAGTCGCCGATGCGGCGGCCGTCGAGTTCCATCTGCATCTCCATCGGTCCCATGGGCGTGAGCATATTGGCCTCCATCGTGCCCTCGGTCCGGTCGCCCATGAACAGAAGCTCGGCATCCATGGTCATCTCGAAGCCCTCATCGTCCTGGCAGCTCATCGAGTAGGTCATGCCCTCCTCGCGCAGATCCATGTCCGTGATCTCGCAGCCTTCGACGTCCATGTCGAAGGCGAGCCCGTCGGCCACATCCTCTGCGGTCACGCATTCGCGGGAGGTTTCCCTCTGTTCGGGCATCGGGGTTCCCGGGAAGGTCGTCACGGAGTTGAGTTCCCACTCGCCCGGCTGGATGTTCGGTTCAACGGCGAGGGCGCTCAGCGGAAGGATGGCGGCGGCAAGGACAAGGCTGCGAAGCTTCATTCGGGGATTCCTTTGCAGGTGGCGGTGTGAAATGCCAGGGCATCGGGTGACCGGCCGGGCCTGCCAGTGCAGGTCGGCGGATCACGGCTGGTCAAACTGCCATGACCGCGCGCGGGGGTCAATTCCGGGACCCGGCCAGGGACCCTGCCAGGACACCGGGCCGCCACCGATTCAGGCTGCCATAATAACGCTCGAGCAACACCGGGGAGTCGAGATGAACGGATGCGAGGCAGGATCCCGGGCACGGGCCCGCACACGCCGGAGCACATCCCTGACCATCGGACTGGTCTGCGCGCTGCTCCTGGTTACCGCCTGCTCGCCGCGGCCGGAGACGCTCGCGCCGCTTGCACCGGATGCGGTGATCCTCGCCTTCGGGGACAGTCTCACTGCCGGTACGGGCGCTGCGCCGGAGGCCTCCTATCCGTCCCGGCTCGAGGCCCTGAGCGGACGGCGCGTGATCAACGCCGGGAACCCCGGAGAACGCTCGCGCGGCGGCGTCGAGCGCCTGCCGGGCCTGCTGGAGGAGCACCGGCCCGATCTGCTGATCCTCACCCACGGCGGCAACGACCTGTTGCGGCGCGTGGACACGGAAGAGACCCGCGAGAACATCGAGACGATGATCGGCCTCGCGCGGGACCGGGGCATCGACGTGCTGCTGGTCGCGGTCCCGGCCCCCACCCTGCTGCGGCTGCGCAGCGACCCCATGTACGCCGACATCGGCCAGCGGCTGCAGGTCCCCGTCGAGGACGGAGCGCTCGCGCATGTCCTCTCGCGCGATGCGATGAAGGCCGACCCGATCCACCCGAACGGCGACGGCTACCGCTACGTTGCCGAACGCGTCCACCGGCTGCTGGTGGAGACGGGGGCCTTGTGAGGCCCACCAGGGAAGCCCTTACCTGAGCTGCACCGCCGCTCAGCGCATCGCGGTGAGGAAGTGCATGTGCCGTTCGTACTGTTCGAGCACGTCGTGGATCAAGTCGTCACGGCTCCACCCCATCACGTCGTAGTCCTGTCCGCCTTCCTTCAGGTGCACCTCGGCCCGGTAGTACTTCAGCTTCTCCAGCCGCTTGTCCCGAGTATCCCGCATCACGAAGGTCGGCGGCTCGTAGGAGCGCATGTGCACGGAATAGAAGAAGTCGATCTCGTCACCGTGAAGCACCTCCAGCCAGACGCGATCTTCGTCGGTCTCGCCGATTTCCACCTTCATGTTCTGCTTGCGCAGTTCCTCGGCCACTTCCGACAGCGCAGGCTTGACCACATCCTGGAGGTAACGCACGACTTCGCGCCGCCTCGGCTGGTACATCATCGCGTGCAGGCGGTTCTTCCAGTTGCGCGCGCCACGGGGTCCGGTGGGGGTCGTGCGTACCTCGCGCAGACTGATCTGTTTCTTCGCCTCGACGCGCAATGCGCTGAGGAGACCCCAGCACATCAGGATCATGATGATCGTGAACGGCA
>RECA01000142.1 GCA_007692435.1 Thioalkalivibrio sp. | reverse complement strand
CGGCGCCGGGGAATGTCGCCCAGGGGGCTGGCCTCCTACGGTGCTTGGCCCGGCCACCTGTAGGAGGCGAGCCCTCTCGGCGATCCGGCGCCGGGGCATGTCGCCCAGGGGGCTGGCCTCCTACGGTGCTTGGCCCGGCCCTTGTGGGAGGCGCTGTGCGGTCAGGTGCCGCTCTTCAGCATCGCCTTCAGGCCGGCGAGGTGGGCGCGGGCGGTGAGCTGCTGGGTCTCGGGGTCCGGCGGCTTTGCGTCGGGCCACTCGAGGTGTTCGGGCGGCAGTTCGTCGAGGAAGCGGGAGGGCAGGCACTCGCTGGTCTCGCCGAAGCGGGTGCGCTGGGCGGCCCAGGTGATGGTCAGGGTCTGCTGCGCGCGCGTGAGGCCCACGTAGGCGAGCCTGCGTTCTTCTTCGACGTTCTCCTCCTCCAGGCTGACCCGGTGCGGCAACAGCTCCTCCTCGAAGCCGACGAGGAAGACGTGCGGAAACTCCAGACCCTTGGCGGTGTGCAGGGTCAGCAGCTGGACCGCGTCCTCTTCGCTGTTCTCGCGCTGGCGGTCGAGCACGTCCATCAGGCTGATGCGGCTGACGACGTCTTCGAGGGTCAGTGTCTGGTCGTCCCCGGTGGTGGTCCTGGAGATGCGTCCGATCCAGTCGATGAATTCGCGCACCCTGTCCATGCGCCGCCCCGCGGCCCGGGGGTTGGGACTGTTGTCCAGCAGCCAGGACTCGTAGTCGATCTCCTCGACCAGCCGGGCCAGCACGCGCTCCGGCGCCTCGTCCGCCGCCTGCCGCCGGATTTCCTCGGCCCAGTCGGCAAAGCGGGAGAGCCGTGCCTGACCGCGTGCGCCGAGGGTTTCTGCCAGACCGATCCCGGATGCCGCGCGCAGCAGGGAACAGCCGCGGGTATGGGCGTGGCGTCCGAGCTTCTCCAGCGTGGACGGCCCGATCTCGCGGCGTGGGACGTTGATCACGCGCAGGAAGGCGGGGTTGTCGTCGGGGTTGACCAGCAGCCGCAGGTAGGCCGCGAGGTCGCGGATCTCCGGTCGTTCGAAGAAGGACTGGCCGCCGCTGATGCGATAGGGGATGCCCTGTTCGCGCAGGAGTTTCTCGAACAGCCTGGACTGGTGGTTGCTGCGGTACAGGACCGCGAAGTCGGACCAGGTTGCGCGCAGCCGAAAGCGCATGCGCATCAGTTCGGAGACCAGGCGCGCGGTCTCGGCCTCGGCGTCCGCGCAGCGGATCACGCGGATGGGTTCGCCTTCGCCGAGCGCGCTCCACAGCCGCTTTTCGAACAGGTGCGGATTGTTCGCGATCAGCCCGTTGGCCACCGTCAGGATCCGGTTGGTGGAGCGGTAGTTCTGCTCCAGCTTGATGATCTCCAGGCGGGGGACCTCCTCGCGCAGTCTCGCGAGGTTCTCCGGGCGGGCGCCCCGCCATGCGTAGATCGACTGATCGTCGTCTCCGACCACGGTGAGGCCGGGATTCAGGCCAACCAGCAGCTGCACGAGGCGGTACTGCGCCCCGTTGGTGTCCTGGTACTCGTCCACCAGCAGATGCCGGATCCGATTCTGCCAGCGCTCGCGCAGCTCCGGCTCCCGAGACAGCACGTCCACCGGCCGCTTGATCAGGTCGTCGAAGTCCACCGCGTTGTAGGCGGCCAGCGCCTGCTCGTAGCGCTGGTAGACCCGTGCCGCGTGCTGCTCGGCCGGTTCGGTGGCCGCTGCCTGCGCCTCTTCCGGGGCCAGCAGGTCGTTCTTCCACTGGCTGATCCGCCCCAGCAGTATCTCCGTGTCGGCCGGATCGTCGTCGCGATGGGTGATCTCGCGCAGCAGCTGCCGGCAGTCGGACGGATCGAGCACGGAAAAGCCGCTGCGCAGCCCCGCGGCCTGCAGTTCGCGGCGCAGGAAGTTCAGCCCGAAGGTGTGAAAGGTGGATACCCAGAGGCCCCGCGCGCGATTCCGTTCCAGCCGCTCGCGGATGCGCTCGCGCATCTCGCGCGCGGCCTTGTTGGTGAAGGTGATGGCCACGATCGCCCGCGGCGGGATCTGGCGTACCTCGATCAGGTGGGCGATCTTTTCCGTGATCACCCGGGTCTTGCCGGAGCCCGCGCCGGCGAGCACCAGCAGGGGACGGTCGGCGGTGGTCACCGCGGTGCGTTGCTGGGGGTTCAGCTGAGGCAAGTGGAAGTACCGGTTCGGGGAGGACGGCGCAGGGCCCACTGGGCCGCGGCAGAATCTACTATGATAAGGGAAGGCGCTGGTGATCCGGTGCGGTCAATCGTGCGGCCCGGGACGTGGCGCCGGTTTCGCGAGGCGTTTCTGTCCGGCCACACGGCCGGGTGTGGTGTCGATCCAGGTACATGGAGGAGAACATGCGGCGAATGAAGCTCTTTGTAGTCCTCGTGCTGGCGCTGCTCGCCCTGGCCATCACCGGCCTGAGTGGCTGCGGCACCATCGAAGGCTTCGGCAGGGACGTGCAGACCGGCGGTGAGGCCATCGAGGAAGCGGCAGAACGCGACAACGGCTACTGACCGTAGGGTAGGCAGAGGCAGCCATGCGCCGGCACCTCGAGGCGGCCCCGCATGCGCGGAGTTGCGGGTCCATGGTCGATGCCGGCGCAGCGGATGCGCTCTGGTGGCCCGACGCCGATATCCGTCCGAGTCCCAACCAGGATGCGAGGCCGCCCGGCCTCGAACCGGAGCTGATCGTCATCCATGCCATCAGCCTGCCGCCGGGGCGGTTCGGCGGCCCCTTCATCGAACAGTTGTTCACCAACACGCTTGACCCGCGGGGGCATGCCTTCTTCGCGGAGATTGCGGATCTGCGGGTCTCGGCGCATGTGCTGATCGGGCGGGATGGTCGTGCGACACAGTTCGTCTCCTTCGGTCGGCGCGCCTGGCACGCCGGCGTATCCTGCTGGAACGGGCGTGAGCGCTGCAACGACTTTTCCATTGGCATCGAACTGGAGGGCTGCGACGAGCGGGCCTTCACCGATGTACAGTACTCGGCACTGGTACGGCTGATCCGCTGGCTTCGGGGGCATTTTCCCAGGCTGGCTGCCGAGGGCGCCATCGCGGGACACTCCGATATCGCGCCCGGGCGCAAGACCGACCCGGGTCCCCATTTCGACTGGCGCCGCCTGCGGGCGTGTCTGGCGGAGGAATCCAAGACGTGATCACCATCGACCTCCTTCGCCACGGCGAGCCGCGTGGCGGCGTGCGTTTCCGGGGCAACGGCTGTGACGATCCGCTCAGCGAGCAGGGGTGGCGGCAGATGTGGCAGGCGGTCGGGGAGTCGGTGCACTGGCCTTGGGACGCGGTGCTGACCTCTCCGCTGATCCGCTGCCGGGATTTTGCCGAGGCCCTGTGCTCGCGCAAACCGACACCGCTGCGCGTGGTGAAGGACCTGCGCGAAGTGGGCTTCGGCGCCTGGGAGGGGCTCACCCTCGACGAGGTCCGTGTCGGCCGGGCGGAGGAATACCGGGCCTTCTATGCGGATCCGGTGGCCAACCGTCCGGCTGGTGCCGAGCCGCTCCCGGATTTTCGCCGCCGGGTGGAGCGGGCACTGCAGGTCGAGCTCGACGCGGCCGCCACCGAGCGGTTGCTGGTGATCACCCATGGCGGGGTGATCCGCTCGCTGGTGGGGTGGGTGCTGGGAATCCCGGATCGGCGGGTCTTCGGGCTGGACTGCGAGTATGCGAGCGTGAGCCAGATCCGGTACGACCCGGAGCGGGGCTGGCGGGTCGGCTTCACCAACCGCCGGGACTGACCGCCGGCCCCTGCGCCGGGTGCGGCTCGGGCGCCGAGGCAGTAAACTCGCGGCTTTCGCGAATGGAGCCGCAATGATGACCCAAAGCCCGTTTCTGGCCACCGCCCACGCTGCCGCAGATGCCGCGGAGGCGGTGATCCGCCATTACTACGAGGCCGGCGTGGACATCGAGCTCAAGGCGGACGCGACCCCGGTGACCCGCGCCGACGTGGAGAGCGAGCAGGCGATCCGTGCCATCATCAGCGAAAGGTTTCCCGACCACGGGTTCTTCGGTGAGGAGACCGGGCAGCAGGACATGGATGCCGAATATCTCTGGCTGATCGACCCGATTGACGGGACCAAGAGCTTCGTGCGCCGCTACCCCTTCTTTTCCACCCAGATCGCGCTGATGCACCGGGGCCAACTGGTCCTGGGGCTGTCGAACGCGCCGCTGTTCGGCGAGCGTGCCTGGGCGGAGGCCGGGCAGGGGGCCTTCATGAATGGCGAGCGGATCAGTGTCGCGCCGACCCGGGACCTGGAGGATGCCACGCTGTCCACCGGCAACCTGAAGTCGATTGCAGAGAGCCCGCGGTGGTCGGACCTCGGCGTGCTGGTCGCGCGCGTGAACCGCGTGCGTGGCTATGGAGACTTCTATCACTACCACCTGCTGGCCCGCGGGTGCATCGATCTGGTCGTGGAGTCGGACGTGAACATCCTGGACATCGCCGCCCTGGCGGTCATCGTGCGGGAGGCCGGGGGGGTGTTGACCGATCTGGCCGGTGCCGAGCCGGGACTCGACACCGGGGACGTGCTGGCGGCCGCCAACGGGACCCTGCACGGGGCCGCGCGCGCGATCCTGCCCTGGGGGGCGGATCGATAACGATCCGGGCGCTACGCACCACGGATGAAGGTGCTCGCCCGCGAAAGCCGTAGGGTGGGCAAAACGAAGTGTGCCCACCGCAGACCGCCGGGGCCAGGATGGTGGGCCCGCTGTGCTTGGCCCACCCTACGCGCTCCCGCAAGCGGAAGAGGGGAGAAGTGCGCGATTTTCACGCTCACGCAGGGCGCCAGGTGGATGCGCTCAGACCAGCTGGTGGGCGCGCAGCTTCTTGCGCAGTGTCGCCCGGTTGAGCCCCAGCAGTTCGGCGGCGCGCGTCTGGTTGCCGCGGCAGTGTTCCAGCACGCAGGCCAGCAGCGGGCGCTCCACTTCGGACATCACCATCGCGTAGATCCCGCCGGCCTCTTCCACCCTGACGCTCTCGAAATACTCGTCCATCGCGTGGCGGACACACTCCGACAGGCGCGTGGCCGTATCGGGTGGCGTGGCGGCCGGGGCGGGCCCGTGGTCATGCACCGCGTGCGTCGAGGCGTTCATCCGGCATTCCCCCTGTCACTGCGTGATGGCTTCCCGTTGCGTGCCGTCTGCCCTGCAAGGCCCCCCTGCGGGCCGGGTCGAAGGCGGGAGGAACAGCGCCGCCAGCGCGTCCAGTTGCCTCGAGGAATCGGTGAGGGCGAGCAACGGTCTCCGGTCTACTTCGGGCCGGTTGTGCTGAAGATACCAGCCTATGTGCTTGCGCGCGATACGCAGGCCCTGCTCCGGGCCGTACTGGCGGTGCACCGCCGCTACGTGATCGTGGATCAGGCGGCCCAGTTCCGGCCCGCGGGGCGGGGCGATCAGGGGCCGGCCTGCGAGTGCCGCGCGGATCTGTCCCGGAAGCCACGGACGGCCCTGCGCGCCGCGCCCGACCATGACACCGGCGGCTCCTGTCCGCGCCATCACCGCACGGGCCTGTTCGGCCGAGTTGATGTCGCCATTGGCCAGCACCGGGATGCCGACCGCCGCGACGACCGCGGCGATGGCGTCGTAATCGACGTCACCGCGGTAGCCGCAGGCCCGGGTGCGGCCGTGAACGCTGATCATGTCCACTCCGGCGGCCTCGGCCAGCCGGGCGATCCGTACGGCGTTCACATGGTCACGGTCGAGCCCGAGGCGCATCTTCAGCGTCAGCGGTACCGAGACGGCCCCCTTCAGAGTGATCAGCAGCCGTTCCACCAGGGCCTCGTCCCCCAGCAGTGCCGATCCCGCGGCCCGGTTGCAGACCTTCTTGGCCGGGCAGCCGAGGTTCAGGTCGATGATGTCGGCGCCCCGGGCGACATTCTCGCGCGCGGCCCGCGCAAGGGCGTCCGGGTCGTTGCCCAGGAGCTGCACGATCCTCGGACCCGGCTCGCCGCGATGATCGAGGCGGTGGCGGCTCTTCGCGGTGTGCCAGAGCCGGGTGTCGGAGGTCACCATCTCCGAGACCGCCGCGCTGGCCCCCAGGCGGCGGCACAGCACGCGGAACGGGCGGTCGCTGACCCCGGCCATCGGCGCGAGGAAGACCACGGGATCGGGAATGTCGTGACTGCCGAGGATCATGTCGCCGGGACCCCCCGTGTCAGAGCGTACGCACCGAGATGCCCTCGGCCTCGCCGGCGGGCCGGTCGACCACCAGCCGCAGGCGGCGCACCTCGCGGGCCTGGAGCATCCCGGCCGCTTCGTCCGCACCCAGGTATTCCGCAGGCTCCCAGCGTGCCTGCGCGAGCATGCGCCCGAAGCGGTCGGAGAGCGCCAGTTCCAGTACTGGCCAGGGCTGGGGCCGGTCCAGTTCGTTGCTGACCTGCATCTCCAGCCGCAGCCAGCCGTGCGCCTGTTCATCCAGCTGCAATCCGGTGATCCGGATCGTTCCCGGGTCCTGTGCGCGCGGGTGTGGACACGGCACGTGGCGGCACAGCACGGTGCTGAGCGCGGCGAGTTCGGGGTGCCGGTCGAACACCGCGCGCTCGTGGATCAGGAACTGGAGGAGCAGGATTCCGATCAGGGCGATGCCCGCGACCAGCCCCCCGATGCGGAACGCCCAGTCGCGTACCCCCGGGTCACGTGTGTGCCGCAGGAGCCGCCCGGTCTCGCGGGACGCCCGGCCCCGGGGGGTGGCTCGACGGGGCGGCGACGGCCGTTCCTCGGCACTGGTGTGTCCGGGCATCGGCATGGGCGGAACCGGTACCGGGTCCATGCGGGCGGCGTTCCGGGGGAGGCCGACCAGATCGATCTGCAGCGCCGGGAAGAAGGCAAAACCCTTCCCGCAGGCCCCGCAGCGCTGGCTGCCCGGACTCCGGCCGGGCTGGTACCGGACGGTGTGGCCGGTGCCGCAGTGGGGACAGCGCGCGATCATGCGGGTCGACCCTCCGGTAGCGCGCAAAGACCCCGGCAGAGGCCGGCGTCAGCGCCTGCAGCCGTCGAGCAGCACCCAGCCGTCGCGCTCGGCACCGATGTCGATGTCGAACTCATCGCGATAGGCTGCCATGACTTCCCCGGCCTGCCAATCCAGCAGGCCGGCCAGCAGCAGCCGCCCACCCGGCCGCGCGCTCCTTGCGAGGGTCGGGGCCAGCGCCACCAGGGGCCCGGCGAGGATGTTGGCGAGGACCAGGTCGAAGTCCGCCAGGGCCGGCTCTGCCTCGGGGGTCAGGGCGTCGAGCCTGCCGGGGTCGATGTCATTGCGCGCGGCATTGTCCTGCGTCGCCAGCACGGCCTGGGGGTCGATGTCCACGCCCAGCGCGTATGCGGCCCCCAGCTTCAGTGCCGCGATCGCGAGAATGCCGGAACCACAGCCGTAGTCCAGCACGCGCTGACCCCTTGGAGGAGCGCCGGCCAGCGCGGCCAGGCACATCGCGGTCGTCGGGTGGCTGCCGGTGCCGAAGGCGAGCCCGGGATCAAGGTGCACGAAGACACCCCCGTCCACCTCCGGCGGTGCCTCCCAGGAGGGCACGATCCACAGATCGCCTCCGCTGTGGATGCGGGTCAGACCTGCCAGGCCCGCGCGAATCCAGTCCCGGTCGTCGATTGCGGAGACCGGGATCGACGTGCCCGGGAGCGAGTGTTCCGAGAGGGCGGCCGCCGCGATCTCCGCCCGCAGGTCATCCGTGAAGAGGGCCTTCAGCCGGACCGTCGTCCAGAGCGGGTGGGCGCCCGGCGGCGGCTCGAACAGCGGCTCGTCACCCGCGTCGCCGAATTCGACGCTCACCGCCCCGAGTTCGAACAGCCGCTGCTCGATCGCCTCCGCCTGGTCTGATGCCGCCTCGAGCTGCAGTTCGGTCAGGCTCACGCGCTGCTCTTCAGCCTCTTTTCCAGGTAGTGGATGTTGGTGCCACCGCGCTGGAAGTTCGCATCGTTCATCAGGTCGATGTGCAGCGGGATGTTGGTGTTGATGCCGTCGATCACGATCTCGCCGAGCGCGCCCCGCATCCGGGCGATCGCGATCTCGCGCGTGGGCCCGTAGGCGATCAGCTTCGCGATCATGGAATCATAGTACGGTGGCACGGTGTAGCCATTGTAGAGGTGGGTGTCCATCCGGATGCCCGGACCGCCAGGCGCGTGGTACTGGGTGACCGTTCCGGGGCTCGGGAAGAACCGGACGGGATCCTCGGCGTTGATGCGGCACTCGATCGCGTGCCCGTGGAAGCGTATATCCGACTGGGAGAAGGACAGGGGTTCCCCGGCGGCGATGCGGATCTGCTCGCGGACCAGGTCCACGCCGGTGACCTCTTCGGTGATCGGGTGCTCGACCTGGATCCGGGTGTTCATCTCCATGAAGAAGAAGCGGTCGTTCTCGAACAGGAACTCGAAGGTGCCGGCGCCTCGATACCCGATCTCGAGGCAGGCCCGGTTCAGGCGCTCGATCATCGCCGCGCGCTGTTCCGGGGTGATGCCCGGGGCGGGGGCCTCCTCGATCACCTTCTGGTGCCGGCGCTGCATGGAGCAGTCCCGCTCGCCCAGGCAGACGGCGTTCCCGTGCGTGTCGGCCAGCACCTGGAACTCCACGTGTCGGGGGTGTTCCAGGTACTTTTCCATGTACAGCGCATCGTTCGCGAAGGCCTGCCGGGCCTCGGTCCGGGTCAGGGCAATCGCGCTGAGCAGCGCACCCTCGGTGTGGACCACGCGCATCCCCCGGCCACCCCCGCCGCCGGAGGCCTTCACGATCACCGGGTAACCGATCTCAGCGGCCAGGCGCATGTTCTCCTCGGGGTCGTCGCCCAGGGCTCCCCCGGAGCCGGGCACGCAGGGGACGCCCGCCGCGATCATCGCGTTCTTCGCGGAGACCTTGTCGCCCATCAGCTGGATGGTCTCTGCCCGCGGGCCGACGAAGGCGAAGCCGCTGGACTCCACGCGCTCGGCGAAATCCGCGTTCTCGGACAGGAAGCCGTAGCCGGGGTGGATCGCCCCGGAATCGGTCACCTCGGCCGCGGAGATGATCGCCGGGACGTTCAGGTAGCTTTCCGTCGAGGAGGCCGGCCCGATGCAGACGGACTCGTCGGCCAGCCGCACGTGTTTCAGGTCGCGATCCGCCTCCGAATGCACGGCGACGGTTGCGATTCCCATTTCCCGGCAGGCGCGGAGGATGCGCAGGGCGATCTCTCCGCGGTTGGCGATCAGGATTTTGTCCAGCATCAGGGGCCCCGTTTCGTTCCGCCTTGCGGCAGTCAGTCGATGATGAACAGCGGCTGTCCGTATTCCACCGGATGCCCGTTCTCGACCAGCACTTCGCGGATCGTGCCCGCCTTGTCCGCCTCGATCGGATTCAGCATCTTCATCGCCTCGATGATGCAGAGGGTGTCTCCGGTCTCCACGGTGGAGCCGACCTCCACGAAGGACGTCGCGCCCGGGCTCGGGGCGCGGTAGAAGGTCCCGACCATCGGGGCGGTCACGCGATGCCCCGGAATCTCCTTGGGCTCCGCCGCTGCCGGGGAGTCCCCGGCACTGCCCTGCGCGGGCGATGCCGGTGCGGGCGGCGCCTGCGGCGCCAGCATCGACGGGGCCAGATAGGTGGTCTGCGCACCGGGCGCGCTGCGCGTGATGCGCACGGACTCCTCGCCCTCGTGAATCTCGATCTCGTTGATGCCGCTCTCTTCCAGCAGGTCGATCAGTTTCTTGACCTTGCGAATGTCCATGATGAACTAGCGCTCCTCGATGGCTGCAATGGCGGCGTCCAGCGCCAGCCGGTAACCGTTCGTTCCAAGTCCCGTGATGGTCCCTGCAGCGATGTCCGAGAGGTAGGACTGCCGTCGGAACGGCTCGCGTGCATGGACGTTGCTGATGTGGATCTCGATGAAGGGGATGGCGACCCCGAGCAGCGCGTCGCGCAGGCTCACGCTCGTGTGGGTCAGGCCGCCCGGGTTGATCAGGATCCAGGCGACCTGTGCTCCGGCGGCCGCGTGAATGCGGTCGAGCAGTGCCCCCTCGTGGTTGCTCTGGAAGCAGGTGAGGGCATGCCCCGCCGCCTCGGCGCGCGCAGCGAGGTCGGCCTCCACTTGCGCGAGCGTCGCCGTTCCGTAGCGTTCCGGCTCACGGCTCCCGAGCAGGTTCAGGTTGGGGCCGTTCAGCAGCAGGAGTTCAGCCATTTCAGGATGGTATCGGTGACGATCCCGTCGGGAATCTGTGGGAAACGTGCACTAAATGCCCGCTTCAGATCAGGGGATTCTGCCGTAGCCGGGCGGTGTCTGTCCAGCCACTGGCCCACTGGCGCACGGCGTGGCCGGCAGGGGCGTGGGCGGGCTCCGGTTCGGTTGGCTGTCAGGTGCGTCAGCGGCCCGGCGGGGCGCCTCGCGGCGAGCGCGGGGTGCTCACAGGTAGGCCTCGAGCCATGCGTCCAGGTCGTCCTCGGTGACCTCGCCCCGATGCACATCGCGGACGAACCCGTCGCGGTCGATGATTACGCTGTAGGGCAGGGCGCCGATGCGGTTGCCGTATTCGCGGCCCACGGCAATGGCGTCGTCCTGGCCGATCAGCACCGGGAACTCGATGCCGAATTCGTCGACGAAGGCGCGGGCCTCGTCGAGCTCGTCCACCGCGACCGCAACGATGGTGAAGGCCTGATCCGCGTGCCGCTCGTAGCGGTCCTGGAACATCGGCATCTCCTTCTTGCACGGCGGGCACCAGGTCGCCCAGAAGTTCAGCAGCACCAGGTCGCCGTCCCACTCACTGAGCTGGCGGGGTTCGCCGTCGAGGTCGGGCAAGCTGAAGTCGATGCGGGCCGGCATGCCCTCCCCGGGCGCATCCGCAGCCTGCTCCAGCCCGCTGTCCCGGGTCTCCGGCTCCGCGAGCACGGGGGCGTGGAGGAGGGCCAGCGCGGCCAGCGCGAGGCCGGTGGCCAGCCCGGTGACCCGGTGTTGCGGGGTTGCCTGGCGCGGGCCGGTCATGGGCGGACACCGATACTCTGCTCCACATGCGCGAGGAAGCGCTCCGCGTTCAGGTAGCCCACCACGCGCCGGTTCCGGAGCTCCTGGCCGTCGCTGTCGTAGAAGACCATCGCCGGCGGGCCGAAGAGGTTGAATTCGCGCATCAGGTCACGGTGTTCGGAGGTATTGTCCGTGACGTCGGCCTTCAGCAGGTGCACGTCGTCCATTGCCTGGACCACGCGCGGATCCTGGAAGGTCGTCCGCTCGAGGCGGACGCAGTCGACGCACCAGTCGGCGTAGAAGTCCAGGAACACCGGCTGATTGCGCTCGGCCGCGGCCGCGACCTCGCGCTCGACATCCGCCACGCTGTCCACCAGCTCGAACTCCAGTTGCGTGGGGCGCCGCACGCCGTCGGCCCCGACCATCGCGGCCGGGGCGGTCAGGCCGGCCAGCGGCCGGAACATGTCCTTGCCCCCGGTGGCGGCGCCGATCATCAGGATCACGCCGTACACCAGCAACACCAGCCCGATGCCCTTCCACAGGCTCCGCCAGCCGGACGCGCCCTCGGGCAGGGACTGCAGTGCGCCCATGTAGATCGCGGTGACGATGAACAGGCTGGACCAGAGGAACAGCGCCACTTCGCCGGGAATCACCCGTTCCAGCAGCCAGACCCCCATCGCCAGCAGGCCGATTCCGAAGACGGCCTTCACCGTATCCATCCACGGCCCGGCCTTGGGCAGGATCCTGCCCGCCGAGGTGCCGATTGCCAGCAGCGGCGCGCCCATGCCCATGCTCAGCGCAAACAGTGCGATGCCGCCGAGGACGGCGTCCCCCGTATGGCTGATGTAGAGCAGTGCCCCGACCAGCGGCGCGGTCACGCAGGGGCCCACGATCAGCGCGGCAAGAAAGCCCATGATCGCGGCACCAATCAGCGTGCCGCCCTCCTGGCGGTTGCTGAGGCGGGACAGGCGGGTCTGGATCCCGGATGGCATCTGCAGCTCGTAGAAGCCGAACATGGACATCGCAAGCGCAATGAACACCAGCACGAAGCCGCCGATGATCCAGGGGTTCTGGAAGGCCGCCTGCAGGTTCGCACCGGCCAGGCCCGCGAAGACCCCGGCGAGGGTGTAGGTGAAGGCCATCGCCAGCACGAAGGCCAGCGAGATGAAGAAGGCCTTGCGCGTGGTCAGGTTCTTCTGTCCGACGATGATGTTGGAGAGGATCGGAATCATCGGGAAGACGCAGGGCGTGAAGGTCAGCAGCAGGCCGAAGCCGAAGAAGGCCAGTGCCACCAGCCAGATCCGTCCGTCGGCGAGCTGGGCGGCGATGCGGTCCTGCTCCGTGACCGGTGTGTCGTCCACCCCGGTGCGGGGTTCCGTGCCAACCGGCGGCAGTTCGTCCGCCTCCTCGGCAAGGGAGGCCGCGAAGGCGACGCTCACGTCCTGTGTCAGCGGCGGGTAGCAGACACCCAGGTCCGCGCAGCCCTGATAATCCACCGCCAGCACGATCTCGGCCACGTCGTCGGCGCTGCGCAGCACCGGGACCAGGATCTCGACGCTGTCGCGGAAGATCTCCGTCTCGCCGAAGAATTCGTCCTCGATCATCTTCCCGTCGGGTGGGGTCACCGGACCCAGATCGATGCCATCGCCCTCGGCAATCCGGACCCCGAGCTTGTCGCGGTACAGGTAGTAGCCCTCCGCGATGTCGAAGCGCAGGACCACCGCGTTCTGGCTGATCGCGCGGGCGCTGGCCGCGAAGGCGACCTCCGGCTCGAGCAGTTCGTCTTCGTCGATGAAGCCGCCGGTGATCGCGCCGAGGGCCTCCAGCGCGCCGGGACGGGCCTCCGGCGCTGCCCCGGCGGCCTCCTCGGCGGCCTCCGGCAGTGCGGGCAGGGTCAGGCTGACGGTCTGGAAGTGCGGGGGGTAGCAGACGCCAAGATCGGCGCAGCCCTGCGAGCGCGCGGTGAACTCGATCTCGCGGCTGGTGGCCGCGAGGATCGGGAGTTCGATGTCGATCCGGTCCCGGTAGGTCTCGACCCGGCCGAAGAACTCGTCTTCCTTGATCGTCCCGTCGGGAATGCGCGCTTCCCCGAACTCCAGCCCGGCACTCTCCGGGGTGAAGCGGAACTGCTCGCGGTACATGTAGTACCCGTCCGCGATGTTCCAGCTGACCCTGACGGTGTTGGCGTCGATGGCCTCCGACTCGATCGCGAAGGCGTCGTCGGGGTCCAGCAGGTCATCGTCGAACAGCGCGGAGGCAAGGTTCGGGAGAAGGAAGAGGCCCAGCAGCAGCAGGGAAAGCCAGTGCCTGAGGTTCATTGGGTGCATTCTCGGATCCAGTCGATGTAGTCGGGCAGCCCGGCGCTGATCGGCACGGCGATGATTTCGGGGGTCTCGTAGGGGTGTCGGGCCGCCAGCCAGGCCTCCAGTGCCTGATAGCGTTCACCCGAGGTCTTCAGCAGCAGCGTATGTTCCTGCGCCTCCTCTACCTGTCCCTCCCAGAGGTACACCGAGCGACCGGGCGGTAGTATATGGACGCATGCGGCAAGGCGTTGTTCCACCGCTTCGCGCGCCAGCGCCGCCGCGATCTCCCCGTCGTCGACCGTGGTGATCACGAGCAGGGCGCCGGCGGCCTCGTGCATGGCCGTCGCGTCGCTCATTCCCGGTCTCCCAGCAGGACCCGGGCCGCTTGCCCGGAGCGCAGCTGCGCGGTCTCGGGCGGCGAGAAATGCACCTCGACCCGATACCCCGAACCGAAACCGATATCCTCCGGCTCCCAGCCGATGGCGCTGATCGTGCCCTCGCGGACCTCGCCGGAGCCGATGTCCACGCCGACAGCCTGCCCCGTGCGCAGGCCCGCGGCGGTGTCGCTGTCCACCGTCGCGTCCGCGCGCATCGGGTCGGTGCTGCCGATGACCGCGAGCCGGGGCGGTGCCAGCGCCGGGCTGATCGCCTCGCCGATCGTGACCGTCACCGACAGCACGCGTCCGGCGGCGGGCGCGCGGATCCGGCTGTCGTCCAGGTCCACACGGATTCTCTGCCGGTCCGCCTCCGACCGGGCGAGCCGGGCGGCGGCCATCGCGCGCTGGATGCGCGCAAGCTCCAGTTCGCGCACCGCGATCAGTGTGCGGTCGTAGAGATCCTCGGCGCGTTCGACCTCGCGCTCTGCCTCGGACAGATCGAGCCGGAGGCGCTCGATCTCCGCCTCCACCGCCCGCGCGTCAGCCTGCAGGCGCCGGGTGTCGAGCGTCAGCAGAAGCTGGTCGGTTTCGACGAGGTCGCCGGGCCGGACCGCGATCTCGCGAACCAGACCGGCGAGCGGGGTGGAGACGGTGTAGCGCTCGCCCCAGTCCACCCGGGCCTCCAGTTCCGTCGCGGCCGCGGGCAGGGTGGCAATGAGACCGGGTCCGAGGAGACCGGCGGCGAGCACGAGGATGCGGAATCTGCCCATCATCAAGGCTCCGTCAGGGATCTGGGGGGAATACGCTCAGGGCGGGATCGCCGACCAGCACCGCCAGGCGTTCGAAGGCCAGTGCCAGCGCGTATTCGTTGGCCGCGTTGAAATGGGTCGCGGCGCTCTGCCGGACCATGGAGTCGCCGAGGTCCGCCTGTTCCTCCATGTCGTAGAGGGCCCGGGCGCGGTCGATGTACAACTCCCGGTAATCCATGCGCGCCATCGCCTCGTCGCGCTGGACCAGCAGCGCCTCGATCTCGAAGTACAGCTCGCGCGCGGCGGTCCGGATGTCGATCATGGACTGCGCGAGCTCGGCCTCGGCGAGGTGGCGCTCGGCCGTCGCCTGTCCGAGGGCAGTTCCGCGGCGGCGCCCCTGGTACAGGGGGATCTCCAGGGCCAGGCCGACCGTCGCGGGATTGCGCTCGGTGCCGAATTCCCGGTTCCACCAGCCGAGCTGGGCATGGGTGCTCAGGCGCGGCCGGTACTGCGTCCGCGCGGCGTCGGTACGCCGGTGGGCCGCCTCGACCTGCCCCCTGCGCACGGCGATCTCCGGACCGTCCCGGTCGAGGGCCTCGAGCAGCCGGTCGAGTTCGGGCAGTTCCGGGAGATTCAGTGGCAGCGCGGGGCCCAGCACCTGTGCGGGTGCCTGGCCGGGACGGTTCAGGGCCTCCGCGAGCTCGGCGCGGCTCCTGCGCTGTGTCTGCTGGGCGCGCAGCCGCTGGCCCCGCGCCGTCTGGTAGGCGGCATCGAGTTCGAACAGCTCGATGTCGGACACCTGCCCGAGCTCGTTCCGGTTCTCTGCCCGGTTCAGGGTGACGAAGGCCGAGGCCATGGCCTCGTTGTCCCGCGCAAAGGCGAGGTCGGCCAGGAGTACTTCGAAATAGTGCTCCATCACCTCCATGCGATGTCGGGCGTGGGCCAGTTCCTCCTCGATGCGCGTGACCTGGGCCTCGCGCTCGCTGGCCGCGATCCGGTGACGGCTGTGCCCGAAGTCGCTCAGCAGCTTCCGCGCCACCAGCACCGCCCGGGAGTCGTCGCTGCTGTCGTCCGGGGGGTTGTCGTTCGGCTCGATCCAGCGGGCATCCAGGGTCGCGTCGACAGTGATGTCGTTCGCCGCGCGTTCGGCCTCGAGCGCCTGCTCGGCATGTTCGCGGTACGCGCGGGCATGTCTGAGGTGAGGGTGTCGGGTGTCGATCGCGGCCAGGGCAGCCTCGATGCGCAGTGGCTGCGGCAGGGGCTCCGGGGCCGCCTGGGCCGCGGCCAGTCCCGGCAGGAGCGCAACGAGCAGTCCGGCGAGTACCAGCAGGGGACGGGCGGCCCTTCCCGGTGCCGCAGGGAAACGCCGATCCATCAGCATTTCCCTACCGCATTTCGCGCTTGAAGCGTGTGAAGTTCATCTGCTGGTGGTGGCCGTCGGCGACGAACTCGCCGAGTTGCAGGAATTCCTGTGCGTCCCGGGTGGCACCGGTAAAGCGCACCGTCGGCTCGCCATCGAGATCGAAGAACTGGAACACCGGCGTGGCGCGCACGCGGAATTCGCGGAAGGCGAAGTCGGCCTGGCGCAGGCTGTTGCCCTGGAAGTCGGTGATCTCGACGTCACCCTCCACGTCGATGCTGAAGATCGCGAAGTGTTCGCGATAGAAGTCCTGGACCTCGGGCTGGTTCAGGACCTGCTGCTTCATCCGGTGGCAGAACGGGCATTCGTCCATCTCGAAGAAGATCAGTACGCCCTTCTTGCCGTCCGCTCGGGCATCCTCCAGTTCTTCCTGGAAGTCGCCGAAGGTCGGATGGAAGAAGTGCGCGTAGGGATCGCGCGGGTCCGCCGCCGCCTGCAGCGCAGAGATGCCGGCGAACAGCAGGAGTGGCGCGGCAACCAGCGCGAGCAGGGTGCGGGTGAACGTCGTCAGCATCGGGCGGCTCCACGGTCTGTACACGGCTTTGACAATCGAAAAGACGTTCCAGCCGACCGAAAATTCCGGATTCGATGACGGGGTCTCTGTTCCGGGCGGGTCGGGCGCGAGGGATGCCCGACTCGACAGCGGCGGGGCTTCGGTGTTGCAATGAGGTGCCCGTGACGGAGTCTGTGATGCGCCATCCCCTGTTCCCGCTCTTCCTGTTTCTGGGCGCGATCCTGCTCGAGATCTTCGGGTTCGCGTGGGTTGGGGGCGCGGTCGGAGCGCTGTCCACCGTCGCGCTGGTCGTGGTCACCGCGGCGGTCGGTCTGCTGATCTTCCGGATCCAGGGCTTCGCCCACTGGCGGCGCATGCAGGAACTGCTGGCCCGGGGCGAGCTGCCCGCGCGCGACCTGATCGAGGCCTGGCTGCTGGTCGTCGCCGCGGTGCTGCTTCTGGTCCCCGGGTTCTTCTCCGACATCATCGGCTTTGCGCTGCTGGTGCCGCCGTTGCGCGCATCCGCCGCCTCCGGGCTGCTGCGGCGCCGGGCGGTCTGGACCTCGGCCAAGCCTCCGCCTCAATCGGCCTCCCCGGACAGGGAAACGATCGAGGGCGAGTACCGAAAGCGCGACAACGGGCACCTGACCGACCGCCACGACCGCTGACCGCCCGCGCGCCGGGTGGGCCGACGCGTGCTCACCCGTCTCGCGGGACTCCTTTCTCCGCTCCTTTCGCCGTTCTTTTCTCCATTCTTTGACGTCGGGGCCGCCGCGCCCCTTGACAGCCGTCTTTCGGCTCCTATCATTAGCACTCGTTCGGGTCGGCTGCTAACAGAGCCGCTGCCGAATTCCCAAACCTTGCAACGAGAACATCTGAGAGGAGTTCGTCCATGAATCTGCGGCCCCTGCACGATCGCGTGATCGTGAAGCGTATGGAAGAAGAACGCACCACCCCCGGCGGGATCGTGATCCCGGACTCCGCGGCGGAAAAGCCGATCCGCGGCGAAGTCATCGCCGTTGGTAACGGCAAGATCCTCGAGAATGGCGACGTGCGCGCGCTGGACGTGAAGGAGGGTGACAAGGTCCTCTTCGGCAAGTACTCCGGCACCGAAGTCAAGGTCGGTGGCGATGACGTCCTCGTGATGCGCGAAGACGACATCATGGCGGTGATCGAGGGCTGACCCCCTCCCGTCCGGTCCCCAGTCAACAGGTTCAGGAGAGAATTCAGAAATGAGCGCAAAAGAAGTCCGTTTCGGTAACGATGCACGGACCCGCATGGTCCGCGGCATCAATATCCTCGCCAACGCAGTCAAGGTGACCCTCGGTCCGAAGGGACGCAATGTCGTGCTGGACAAGGCCTTCGGGTCCCCGACCGTCACCAAGGACGGCGTGTCCGTCGCGAAGGAGATCGAGCTCGAGGAAAAGTTCGAGAACATGGGTGCCCAGATGGTGAAGGAGGTCTCGTCCCATACCTCCGACGTGGCCGGAGACGGCACCACCACCGCGACCGTGCTGGCCCAGAGCATCGTGCTCGAGGGCATGAAGTCGGTGACCGCGGGCATGAACCCGATGGATCTGAAGCGCGGTGTGGACAAGGCCGTGATTGCCGCGGTGGAAGAGTTGAAGAAGCTCTCCAAGCCCTGCAATGACAGCAGGGCGATCGCCCAGGTCGGCACGATCTCCGCCAACGCCGACGAGTCGATCGGCGAGATCATCGCCGATGCGATGGACAAGGTCGGCAAGGAGGGCGTGATCACGGTCGAGGAGGGCTCTTCGCTCGAGAACGCACTCGAGGTGGTCGAGGGCATGCAGTTCGACCGCGGCTACCTGTCTCCCTACTTCATCAACAACCAGCAGAGCATGAGCGCCGAACTCGATGATTGCTTCGTGCTGCTCTATGACAAGAAGATCTCCAACATCCGCGACCTGCTCCCCGTGCTCGAGGGTGTGGCGAAGACGAGCAAGCCGCTGCTGATCGTTGCCGAGGACATCGAGGGCGAGGCGCTGGCCACGCTGGTGGTGAACACCATGCGCGGCATCGTGAAGGTCGCGGCGGTGAAGGCCCCCGGCTTCGGCGATCGCCGCAAGGCCATGCTCCAGGACATCGCGGTACTCACCGGCGGCCAGGTGATCTCCGAAGAGGTCGGGCTGTCGCTGGAGAAGGCCAGCATCGAGGACCTGGGCCACGCGAAGAAGGTGCAGGTGAGCAAGGAGAACACCACCATCATCGACGGCGCCGGAAACCACGGCGACATCAAGGCGCGGGTCGACCAGATCCGGAACCAGATCGAGGAGGCCACCTCCGACTACGACAAGGAGAAGCTCCAGGAGCGCGTCGCGAAGCTCGCCGGCGGCGTGGCCGTGATCAAGGTCGGTGCCGCCACCGAGGTGGAGATGAAGGAGAAGAAGGCCCGCGTGGAAGACGCGCTGCACGCAACGCGTGCCGCGGTGGAGGAAGGCGTGGTGCCGGGTGGCGGTGTCGCGCTGCTGCGTTCCCTCGAGGCGATCCGCGATCTCAAGGGCGCGAACCACGACCAGGACATCGGCATCACGATCGCGCGCCGTGCGATGGAAGAGCCGCTGCGCCAGATCGTGATGAACTGCGGCGAAGAGCCCTCCGTGGTCCTGAACAAGATCCGGGAAGGCGAGGGCAACTACGGCTACAACGCGAGCACCGGCGAGTACGGTGACATGATTGCGATGGGTATCCTGGATCCCACCAAGGTGACCCGCACCGCGCTGCAGAACGCGTCCTCGATCGCCGGCCTCATCATCACCACCGAGGCGATGGTTGCCGAGCTGCCGAAGAAGGACGACAAGGGTGGCGCGCCCGGCATGGACGAAATGGGCGGCATGGGCGGCATGGGCGGCATGGGCATGATGTAAGGCCGCCACGCCTGTCGAAGTGACCGGAAAGGCCCCGCTCTGCGGGGCCTTTTCGTTAGGGGACACGCTGAGCGCGGTGTTTCCCGACGCCCGGAGTCCCCGCTGCCGGCGGATTTGTCGCGAAAATGTCACACACGTTGCCTTATGGACACATTTTTTTGCGTTTAGGGGTGCAAAACCGTTACGCTTGTGCCAATATCAAGATGTTGCGGGAAGTCTGTGCGAATCGGGTTTCGTGCCCCGTGCAGCCCGTGGAAGGCGCAAGGTTTTTGGAATCATCATTCCGGACGACCCGGATTCACTCTGAGGAGACAAAAAATGCAAAGCAAGAAAATCAAGAATTTCCTGGCGCTGTCTGTCGCCGGTCTGGCCATGGGCGGCATGGCTTCCCTGAGTGCCGAGCCCCCGGCAAATCCGGTCGACTCCAGCGGTCAAGCCGTGCTGGATGCCGCGGGCGAGTGCGTACGCACCACGCAGTGGGCGCCCGAGGGTGTCGTGCACGAGTACTGCGCGGGCTACATCCAGCCTGTTGCGGAACCGGAGCCGGCCCCGACCCCGCCGCCCCCGGCCCCGGCTCCCGAGTTCACCACCACGACCCTGAGCGCCGAGACGCTCTTCGACTTCGACAGTGCTGAGCTGCGCTCCGAAGGTCGCGAGACGCTGCGCGGACTCGCCGAAGACCTGACCTCCGCGGATGTCACCTACACCTCCGTGCTGGTCGAGGGTCACACCTGCAACATCGGCCCGGCCGAGTACAACGAGGGCCTGTCCGAGCGCCGTGCGCAGAGCGTGGTCGACTACCTGGTGGGCGAGGGCGTGCGCCCCGACGCGATCCGCATGGTCGGCTACGGTGAGGAGCGTCCGACGGCCGACAACGCGACCCGCGAAGGCCGCGAGATGAACCGCCGCGTGGAAGTCACCACCGACGTTCGCCAGCGCGTCCGTTAATCGAGACCGGCGCGCGTTTCCACCGGCCGCGAGGCCGGTCGGAGCGAGAGGGCCCCGCTTGCGGGGCCCTTCTTTTTCCTGGCGACCACCGAACCTGCGCCGACAGGTTGCTCGGTAGGTCCCCGTAGGAGGCCAGCCCCCTGGGCGACTCCTTCTCCAGACGCCGGATCGCCGGGAGGGCTCGACTCCCACCATGCCTCGGGCTGGCCTTTGCTAGAATCATGGGGTCAGATGCCGCGATGGTCCCCGTGATGCATACCGAAAACATCCTCGGTCAGTCCCCGGAACTGGAGACGGTGCTGCGTGCCGCCCAGATGGTCTCGAAGGCCGACTGCCCCGTGCTGATCCTCGGCGAGAGCGGCACGGGCAAGGAGGAACTCGCGCGGATGCTCCATCGGCTGAGCCCTCGCTCCGGAGGTCCCTTCATTGCGGTGAATTGCGGTGCCTTGCCGGCTGAACTGGCCGAGTCCGAACTCTTCGGCCACCGGCGTGGCGCCTTCACCGGGGCGGACCGTGACCAGCCGGGATTCGTGGGTGCCGCCGAGGGCGGGACCCTGTTCCTCGACGAGATCGGCGATCTGCCGCTGGCGCTGCAGCCAAAGCTGCTGCGCTTTCTGGAACGGAGCGAGAGACAGCCCCTCGGAGATCCCTGCGCTCGCAAGGCCAACGTCCGCGTATTGACGGCCACCCATCGCGACCTGCACGCGGCATCCGACCAGGGCTCCTTCCGACGCGACCTCTTCTACCGACTGCATGTCGTGCCGCTGGAACTGCCACCGCTGCGGCTGCGCGGCAACGACGTCCTGTTGCTTGCCGACCACTTTCTGGGCGAATTCGCACGGACGCACGGTGCGGCCGCACCCCGTCTGGATCGATCGGCGCGGCGGGCATTGCTCGCCCACCCCTGGCCGGGCAACGTCCGGGAGCTCCGTCACCTCTGCGAGCGGCTCGTCCTTCTCCTGCCCGGACAGGTGCTCGGCGCGGAAAACCTGGGGCTTCGACGCACTTCACACGCAGATCGGATGCCGTCAAGGGAGGCGGGAAACCTCGTTCAGCTCCCTGCGGAAGGCATCGAGCTCGAGGCCCTGGAACACGACCTGCTCCGCCAGGCGATGCAGCGAACCCGGGGCTGCAAGGCCAGGGCCGCCCGGCTTCTGGGCTTGAGCCGCAACACCCTGCTGTACCGGCTGAAGAAGCACGCGATCGAAGGCTGACGCGCGACCCCGGGTCCCAGCGTCTCCGCGTCGGCCACCAGGTCACTGGATGCGGCCGGCGTCGAGCCCCTCCAGGAGCTCCGGCGTAACCTCTTCGAAGCGCAGGATACGCACGCCCTGGTGGTCCTCCATGAACTCCTGTGCATCGGCCTCGGTTTGCAGCGGCACCAGCTCGTGGCCCATCGGGCCCAGTACGTCGGAGCCGATCACGTACCACGCCTCATGGGCGTCGATGCGGGTGAGCCCGTAGTACTCGGTGACGCCGATCGCGCTGATCTCGTCCGCGGCCCGATCCGGCGCGTGGCGCGGCAGGTCGAACAGGTACTTGAACAGGTCCTTGGCGCCATCGAAGTGGTCCGCATGACCGTCCTCGTAGAGCACCGTGCCGATCCAGGCGGGATAGCGCGCGACCAGCATCCCGCACACCGGACAGGTATCCCGCAACTGCGGGTCCGGCACGTCGATGCCGGCCGCGGTGGCAGGCCCCGGCAGGGCCAGTGCGATCACGATCAGCAACCCGAAGACAGCATTGCGCATGGGATCCTCCTCCCGTGTTGGCGTGAAAATTTAGCCACGGATGGACACGGAAGGCACGGAAGCGAAGCAAATTCATGATCTTTTCCGTGTTTTCCGTGTTTTCCGTGGCGCGCCTTTGCATCGGCTGGGGTGGCGGCTGGCCATGAGGGTCAGGTTGACTCCGCGGCGCTCACTCTTCCCGCTCGCGCCGCGCACGGCGTTCGGCGCGGCGTTGGCGGATCATCGCCGTGTCCTCCGCCATATCCAGATAGGCGGCGGTGAGCGCGGCGTCGAAGTCTCCGGTCTCTCCGCCGTGCTTGGCCTGTGCGGTCTCTGCGGCCCTCGCCGACGCAAAGGCGATCTTGCTGCGGGTGCTCATGGTCCCCGCCAGTGCGCTGCCGATGAGGTAGGTCGCGTCATCCACGTTCACCAGCGGGCGCGGCGTCTCACCGCTGCCGAAGTCCGCCGCGTAGATGGCCTTCGGGCCCCGATCGATGTTCAGGCTCAGGCTGATCGCAGCGCAGTGCAGGGAGCAGGTCGGGTCGACCCGACCGTCGTCGTAGTGCACCAGGTGCCGGCTGCGGTGCCACTGCCTTCGGTCCATCGCGCAGTAGGGGCAGCGCGGGTATTTTTCCAGTTCGTCCACCAGTGGTTCGGGGTCGGGCGACGTCCTCGGCATGAATTGCAGCGGCGTGCCATCACCCTCGCAGGAAGGCCGTTCGTCCGCGCCAACCCGTCCGAATGCGCCCAGCAGCCCGATCGTCATCGCGCCCTTGAGTAGCTGTCTCTTCTGCATGTCCAACCTCCGTTTGTCGTCGTGTGCTTCGTGACTGTAACGTGCCCGAGTGTCTGGCGTCGGGGGCGTCGGGGTATCGGGTGAGCCGGATCCGGACACGCTCAAGCCGTCCATGGGCGCTTGAAGTCGGCCATCCATGGCCTCCTACAGTCCGGATCCGGCTCACCCGATACCCCTCTGAACCGCTGTGGCCGGGCGAACCGGATCCGGTCCGCCCCCGTTTACTCACGCACCCGTCAGGCCTCGCATCACCTGGAAATAGCTGATGCCCTGGTACAGGGTGGCGGCGCCCAGCGCGATCACGCAGATTGCGGCGGCCTGCATCAGTCGGCCCCGGGCCTTGCAGCCGAGGCGGCCGATGACGAGGCTCAGCGTCAGCATCGAGGGCAGGGTGCCGATGCCGAACGCGAGCATCAGTGCGGCGCCGGGCAACGGACCGCCCGCCGTGGTGGCCTGGACCGCGACGGCGAGGGTCAGGGAGCAGGGCATGAAGCCATTGATGGTGCCGCCGATCAGTGCGCCGGCCAGTGGACCCCGCCGGTCGGCGGTGCGCAGCGCGTGATTCAGCAGACCGGTGGGCAGTACCGAGATGCCGAGGCGGCGCAGTGGTCCGATACCGAGGAGGTCCAGGCCGAGCAGGATCACGATCAGGCCCGCGAGGATCATCAGCACACCCTGCGCCGCGCCCAGCGATCCGGCCGAGATCAGCAGCCCCACCGCACCCGCGGCAGCCCCGGCGGCCACGTACACCGACACGCGCGCGCCGTGATAGGCGGCATAGGTGACGGGGTTCTTGGAGTGACGCCCCATCTTGAGAAAGAAGGCCGACACCAGTCCCCCGCACATCCCCACACAGTGGCCGCTGCCCAGCAACCCGGCCAGAAATGCGATCGCCCAGGTGTACTCAGGCTGCATGGGCTTGGCTGTTGCGGTTGTTGCTGATGTCGGGGCCGGGCAGGTGTCGGGGAGCCCCGCCCCACAACGCCTTCCAGGCGCCGTGCAGGGGCATAGAGGTGAGTGGTGGCTGGCGGGTCGGGTTCTTCATCGACCGCGCTGCCCAGCAAGAGG
>RECA01000112.1 GCA_007692435.1 Thioalkalivibrio sp. | reverse complement strand
GGGGCCGGGGCGAGCACCGTAGGAGGCCAGCCCCCTGGGCGATCTTCCCCGGCGCTGGGTCGCCGAGAGGGCTCGCCTCCTACGGGGGCCGGGGCGAGCACCGTAGGAGGCCAGCCCCCTGGGCGACATTCCCCGGCGCCGAATCGGCGAGAGGGCTCGCCTCCTACAGGGGGCCGCGACGAGCACCGTGGGAGGCAACCCCCGACCACTAACACCCGGTTCAGCGCGTGGAAAATCCCCCCGGCATCGGGTCCGGCACCGGCTCGGAGGCACAATCGACCGCATCGACCCGTGCCCCGGTGGGGCCGACCCCCAGCCACGACTTCAATTCCCCGAGCGCTGCGGGCGAGCCCACCGCCAGCACCTCGACACTGCCGTCGTCCAGGTTGCGGGCGTGACCCGCGAGCCCGAGCGAGCGGGCCTGCCGCTGCGTCGACGCGCGGAAGAAGACCCCCTGCACGCGTCCGCTTACCCTGCAGCGCAGGGCCTCGGTACCATGGTCGCTGTCCTTCATGCTGACCTCCGGAGATGCCGATGAGTGAACCACCCCGTATTTACCACAACCCGCGCTGCAGCAAGTCCCGTGCCGCATTGGCGCTGCTGCGCGAGCAGGGGATCGCGCCGGAGATCGTGGAGTACCTGAAGACGCCGCCGGACCGTGCCACACTCGAGGACCTGATCGCGAAGCTGGGCATCAGCCCGCGGCAACTGCTGCGCACCGGCGAGGCCGCGTACCGGGAACTCGGACTGGCCGACCCCGAACTGGCGGATGAACGGATCATCCAGGCCATGGTCGATCACCCGAAGCTGATCGAGCGCCCCATCGTCGTCCGTGGCGGACAGGCCCGGATCGGCCGCCCACCGGAACGCATACTGGAGATTGTCTAGATGACCGAGATCCTCGTGCTGTACTACAGCCGCTACGGCGCGACCGCCGAACTCGCGCGGCACATCGCCACCGGCGTGGAGAAGGCCGGGGCGGTGGCCCGCGTCCGGACCGTGGCACCCGTCACCACCAACCTGGGCGAAGAGGCGCAGCCGGTGCCCGACCGGGGCCCGCCATACGCATCCACCCGTGATCTCGAGGAAACGGACGGGCTGATCCTCGGTTCGCCGACCCGCTTCGGCAACATGGCCGCGCCCCTGAAGCATTTCCTCGACGGCACCAGCGGTCTGTGGGCCAGCGGCACCCTCGTGGACCGGCCCTTCGCGGTCTTCACCAGCACCGCGTCGATGCACGGCGGCCAGGAGACCACGCTGCTCAGCATGGCCCTGCCGCTGATCCACCAGGGCATGCTGTGGGTCGGCGTGCCCTACTCCGTGCCCGAGCTCACCAGCACCTCCAGTGGCGGCACGCCCTACGGGCCGTCGCACGTCGCGGGTCCCGACAGTCAGCGCGACATCACCCGCGAGGAACGGCGCATCGCGGAGGCCCTCGGCGAGCGCGTCGGTCGGCTGGCGGGTCGGCTCGGGCAGGAAGGGGCCACTTGAGCCGCGTCGATGCCGGACGCTGGCTGACCCTCGGCGGCTACTTCGGACTGTTCCTGCTGATCCTGCTCTGGACCAGCCTGATCGACCCGCCCCGGCACCTGCCGCGCTCCCTGGTGCTGCTGATCCTGCTGCTGCCGCTGCTGGCGCCGCTGCGGGGACTGCTGCACGGACGGGTCCGGACCCACGCCTGGACCAGCCTGCTGTCGCTGTTCTACGTCGTCGTGGGCATCACGCTCGCGGCGGTCGAGGCGGACCGGGTCTACGGGCTGGCGATGCTGACCCTCGCGCTGCTGCTGTTCGGGGGCAGCCTGCTCTACGTGCGCGCCGCGCGTGCGGCCGGGGGCTGAAGGGCTCGTCAGCGCCCTGCAGGCCCGGGCCGCAGTTGCTCACGGATGAAGGGGATCGTGAGCCGGCGCTGCTCGGCCAGCGCCGCGAGGTCCAGGCGATCCAGCAGCGTGAGCAGGAATTCCAGGTCACGGCACTCGTGCCGGAGCAGATACTCGGCCACGGCATCGCCAAGGTCCAGACCGCGCAGGCCGGCGCGCTTCTGCAGGATCGCCTTCAACTCCAGATCACCGGGCTGGTCGATCCGGAACACCGGTCCCCAGCCGAGTCGCGAGACCAGGTCGGGGAGGCCGCAGTCGAGGCCCTCGGGCGTCGTGCGCGCGGCGAACAGCAGCTGACCCTCGCGCTCGCGGACGCGGTTGACCAGGCCGAAGAGTGCACGCGCCCACTGCGGCCCGCCAGCCACGGCCTCCAGGTCGTCCAGGGCCAGCAGGTCCAGCCGGGACATGTCTTCCAGGACGATCGCGGGATCACGGCCGGCCAGTTCCGCCAGTGGCAGGTAGGCGCAGGACCGATCGCGTACCGAGGCCTCGTGGCAGGCCGCCTGCAGCAGGTGGGTCTTGCCGCAGCCCTCGGCGCCGTGCAGGAACAGCTGTCGTTCGCATCCGGGCCCGGAGCCCCCCGCCATGCTGCGCAGGGTCGCCACCAGCACGCCGTGGCTGCCCGCGTGGAAGGTCTCGAACCGCGAGCTGTCACGCAGCCGCAGGTCGAGCGGCAGCTGTCCGGCCCTCATGCCGGGGGCGATGCGCGTTTGCCGCCCGACGCCTGCAGGTGCCGCCACGCGCGGTGTCCCCAGACCGCGGTGTACGCCAGCCCGCTGGCGACCGTGGTGAAGGTCACGATCGCGACCAGGACCTGGATCCAGAACGGGTCCAGGTCCAGGATCCCCACCTTGAGGATCGCGCCCAGCACCAGCAGGATCTGGAAGAAGGTGTTGATCTTGCTGATCATCAGTGGCTCCACGTGGAGCGGACCGACCCAGTGCCGATAGGCCAGTGACCCCAGTGACAGCCAGATGTCGCGCCCGGCCACCAGGAACAGCAGCCAGATCGGGAGCAGCCCGCTCAGGGTCACCGCCAGATAGATGCCCAGCATCAGGATCTTGTCCGCCGCCGGATCCAGCCAGGCGCCCAGGCGCGTGGTCCAGCCGTAGCGGCGCACGAGATACCCGTCCAGCGCGTCGCTGAAGCCGGCGATCGCAAGGAGCACCAGCGCAGCCCAGTAATCGCCCCGGTAGATGAACCAGACGATCGGGATGGTCAGGAACATCCGTGCCAGCGTGATCAGGTTGGGCAGCTGGCGCAGGTTCATCGGGTTCCGCGCGGGGTCCGGAACCACAGGTCGGTCTCCGCGCCGTCGCGCGGTGTGTCCGCGTCGGCAAAGCCCTCACCCGCCAGCACCTCGGCCAGGGCGCGCCGGTCCAGGCCGCTACTCAGCGCAAGCACCACGGCGTCCGGCAGCAGCTGGCGGATCTGCACCGAATCCACGGCCTCCAGGGCGCCCAGTCGCGCACGCAGCCTCTGCAGCTCGGCGACCCCGGCCACGCCGCCGAAGCCCACCAGCGTCGACTCGTCCGCGACCAGAACCCGGGCCACGCGGGCACCCAGCCGGTCCATCGCCTGCGCCGCCGCCTCCCGTGCCGCTGCAGCGGCCGACGCCGCCGCGGTGTCGGCCTGCACCTCGTGGCCGCGGTGGGACAGCCACGCGCGGGCCCGGAACCGGTCGTCGCGCTGTGACAGGTGGAGCAGCAACAGGCCGTCCGGGTCGTAGCGGCGGCTGGGCTCCACCAGCGCCTCGGTCACGCCGCCGACGATATCGGCGGTGTGGATCCGCCGCCGGTCCTCGAGGTCCGCGAGCGGGACGAGCAGCGGCAGCTCGCGGCCGGCCGCCCAGTCCCGAAGCGACGCCAGCACCGACGCCTCGTCCATCCCCGAACCGAGCAGCAGGCGCCGATCCTCGCGTTCCAGCACGACCCAGGCCAGCAGTGCAGGCCGCGACCCGGCCCAGACCGGCACCTGCGCCTGCTGCAACGCGGAGCGGAGACGGGCGCGGTCGAAGGCCAGCAGGAAGCGCCCGGCACCCCGGCGTTCGCGCGAGCGCAACCAGTCCCGGTCGGCATCCGCAAGCATCGCCTCCGCGAGATCGGACAGGGCCGGCGAGCGGAAGCCCGCGATGCGGACCAGTGCCTCGTCGAGACCGGCCGCCACGGCCGCGTCCTCGCCGGGGGCGTCCACCATCAGCTCGAGCAGCGCCGCGCGGGCCGGCGTCGCCAGCAGCAAAAACAGCACCAGCAGCGCGATGCCGCGCTGCAGCCATCCCGCCCGCCCGTCACGGTGCCTCTCCGCTGCCCGGCCGCCGGGACCGGCGCACCCTCGCCGCGCGCGCTCCGGAGACCGGATCAATGCGGCACGACCCGGGAATCCACTGACCTGAGCAACCACTTGCCTCTCCACCACCCACAGCAGCACATCGAACAGGAGGCAACATAGCACAGCCGGGGCCCCATTCCGGAGTCCGGTTTTGCATGGGCTACCGCCCGTCGCTACCATTCACTACCCGCATTCACGAGACTCTCGATGTCCGAATCCCACTCCGGCCTGACCTACCGCGATGCCGGTGTCGATATCGATGCAGGCAGTGCCCTGATCGACCGCATCAAACCGCACGCTGCACGCACCCGCCGTCCCGGGGTGCTGGCAGGGCTCGGGGGCTTCGGTGCGCTCTTCGAAATACCGGTCGAGCGCTACCGCCGACCCGTGCTGGTATCCGGGACCGACGGGGTCGGAACCAAGCTCCGTGTCGCCCGGGAACTGGGCCGGCACGACACGATCGGCATCGACCTGGTCGCGATGTGCGTGAACGACATCGTCGTGCAGGGCGCGGAACCGCTGTTCTTCCTGGACTACTACGCGACCGGCCGGCTGGACGTCGATGTCGCCGCGGACGTGGTGAAGGGGATCGCGGAGGGCTGCGAACAGGCCGGCTGTGCCCTGGTCGGTGGCGAAACGGCGGAGATGCCGGGCATGTACCAGAACGGCGACTACGACCTCGCCGGCTTCGCGGTCGGGATCGTCGAGAAGGACGAGATCCTCGACGGCAGCCGGGTTCGCGCGGGCGACGTCCTGCTGGGCATGGCCTCCAGCGGACCCCATTCCAACGGATACTCGCTGATCCGGCGCGTGCTGGAGCTCAGTGCAAGCGATCTCGAGCAGCCGCTCGACAGCACCGGGGAGGTCACGCTCGGTGACGCGCTGCTCGCCCCCACGCAGATCTACGTGCGCGCCGTACTCGGGCTGCTGCGAACCGGACGCGTGCACGCGCTGGCCCACATCACCGGCGGCGGGCTCACCGAGAACCTGCCGCGCATCCTGCCACGCGGCCTCGACGGCCGGATCGATCTCGCGTCCTGGCCGCGTCCGCCGGTCTTCGACTGGCTGCAGGGCACCGGCGGCATCGCGGAGGCGGAGATGCTGCGGACCTTCAACTGCGGCATCGGGATGGTCGCCGTGCTGCCGGAGAGTGGCGTCGATGCCGCGATCTCGGAACTGGCCGCGGCGGGTCTCCCGGCCTGGCCGATCGGCGTGATCACCGAGGGGGCGGGCGCCTCCACGATCCACTACGTCTCCTCATGACGGTGGGACCGGGGGAGGCCGCCGGCATGGCTGGCGCGGGGAACGCTCGGGGGGCGGACCGCGAAAAGCGGCTCGCGGTGCTGATCTCGGGGCGCGGGAGCAACCTGAAGGCCCTGATCGACGCCTGCGCCGAAGGCCGGGTGAAGGCCCGGATCGCGGTGGTGATCAGCAACCGCCCCGACGCACCCGGCCTCGGCCATGCGCGGGATGCGGGGATCCCGCACGAGGTCATCGACCACCGCCACTACGCCGACCGCGAGGCCTTCGACCTTGCGCTGGGCGACAGCCTCGCCGCCCACGAGCCGGATCTGGTCGTGCTGGCCGGGTTCATGCGGGTGCTGACACCCGGCTTCGTGCGGCGTTTCGAGCACCGGATGGTCAACATTCACCCGTCCCTGCTGCCCGACTTTCGCGGACTCGACACCCACGCACGCGCGCTGGAGGCCGGGGTTCCACACCACGGTGCCAGCGTGCACTTCGTCACCACGGAACTCGACGGCGGTCCCGTGATCATGCAGGCTCGGGTCCCGGTCCGCCCCGGCGACACCCCGGCGACACTGGCCGCCCGGGTGCAGGCGGAAGAGCACCGACTCTACCCGGCCGCGGTAGGGATGCTCTGTTCAGGCCGGGTTCACACCACCGGGAACAACATATGGTGCGACGGAGAGCGGCTGGATCATCCCCTGCTGCTGGACCCGGCACCGGAGGTCACGAAACCATGCGCTGGCACTACCCGATCCTGATCCTCTGCCTGGCGGGGACCGCTCAGGCGGGGTCGCCGACCGCGATCCCGCCCTACACCGCCACCTACGAGGCGCACGCCTACGGCAATCGCCTGATCGCCCAGAGCACGCTGAACCACGAGGGCGAGAACCTGCACATGGCCCTGGACGCGCACGTATCGGGCTTCCTGCGCCTGCTCGGACGCTTCGAGTTCGACCGGGAAGCGGTCTTTCGGCCGGGGGACGACCACCTGCGCCTGCTGAGCACCCGCAGCAGCCGCATCACGCCCCGGCGCGAACGCAGTGCGGAGACCCGCTTCGACTGGAGCACGGGGCGCGCCCACGGCCGTTACAACGGGACGGCCTTCGACGTGGAGGTCCCGTCCGACACCGTGGACTTCCTGTCGTCGGTGTACCTGACCATGACCAGGCTGCGCGACAATGACCTCGACTCCAGCTTTGGCGTGACCGTGCTCGAACGGGACCGTCTGCGCGACTACACCCTGGCCCTCGAAGGCCGGGAGCGGATCGATACCGAGCTGGGCCGCAAGGACACGCTCCGGGTGGTGCGCAAGAGTGCCAACAGTGACGTGGAGCTATCCGGCTGGTTCGCGCCCGACCTCCACTACCTGCCCCTGCGGCTGGACTACGAGGCCGACGGTCACGTCTTCCGGCTGGAGCTGACCAAGCTCGAATGGCACGAGCCCATGGTGATCCCGCCGGAGGACATACTCCCATGACCGACATCCATGACCTTGACCTCGCGGTGATCGGGAGCGGCCCCGGCGGCTACCGGGCCGCGGTCCTCGGTGCCCTGCGCGGCCTGAACGTGGTGATCATCGAGAGCGGCGAGTGGGGCGGCTGCTGCCTGAACCGCGGCTGCGTGCCGAAGAAGGACTGGTATCACAGCGCCCGGCTGATCGCGGCACAGCGGCACTTCGAGGGCCGCGGCATCCGCGGGACCCTGTCGGGCAACCTGGACCAGGCGTGGAATCACCAGCACGAGGTGGTCACGACCGTACGGGACAGTTACCGCAGCTACCTCAAGCACCTGAAGGTGCGCAGCCTGGAGGGACACGCCCGGCTCGTCGGCCCGGAGGAGATCGAGGTCCGCGGGGCCGACGGCACCCTGAGCCTGCGGGCGCGGCACACGATCATCGCCACCGGCGCCGAGCCGATCGTCCCGCAACCCTTCGAACTCGCGGAGGGACGCATCCTCAGCACCGACATGCTCTTCGACCATCCGCCGCCGGCCGGCGAGCGGGTGGCAGTGATCGGCAGCGGCGTGGTGGCCACCGAGTTCGCGTTCATCCTCCGGATGCTCGGCCGGGAGATCACCTGGCTCACGCGCTCGCAGCCCCTGTCGCGGCTCGGCTTCAGCCCCCAGGCCCTGTCGACGCTGAAGCGCCAGCTCGCCGCGGCGGACGCGGAGCCGCAGCAGGTACCGGGCTACGAGGCCGTGGATCACGACGAGGACGGGGTGGCGATCACCACCGCCGACGGTCAGCGCTTCGAGGTCGACTGGGTGCTGCTCGGCACCGGCCGCAGACCGCATACCGACGGGCTTGGGCTCGGCGACATCGGTGTTGAAACCGACCCCCAGGGCTTCGTGAAGCGCAGTGACACCCTGCAGACCGCGGTGCCGAACATCTACGCGATCGGGGACGTGGCCGGGCACTGGATGACCGCCAACCACGCCCTCTCGGACGCCACCATCGCGGTCGAGAACATCCTTGGGGGCAACGGGCGCCGGCAGGACGGCCGGTTCGTGCCCATGGTGGTGTACAGCGCGGTCGAGATGGCCCGGCTCGGCATGGACGAGGACAGCGCGGAGGACGAGGAACTCGAGCCCGCGGTCGGCTTCGCCGCCTTCGAGACCTCGCCCCGCGCGCTCGGACAGGACGAACCGGAGGGCTTCGTGCGTCTGATCGGGGACATGGATACCGGCTCGCTGCTGGGCGGCGAGATCATCGGCGGCGACGCCGGCGAGCTGATCCACCTGCTGTCGCTGGCGCCCGACCGTGACACGGCCCTCGCATGGCTCGCGCGCGGCACCTGGAACCACCCCGCGCGTGCCGAGGAGGTCCTGAATGCCACCGAGACGCTGGCCTCCAAATGGCACCTGCAGGCGGCCATCTTCGGAGACAGCAGAGGGGATTGAGAAGAATCAGGACCGGCTGCGGAAGAACATCCGCCACCGGGGACAGATTTGCAAATCCGTCCCCGGCCCTTGCGACGTTGTCCCCGCAAGCGGGGTCGGGGACTCTCGTCGTCCGGCATGACGCGGATCGCGATGACCGGCAGTCACTTCCGTGTTCTTCCGTGGCCAGTTCTTCCGTGGCCAGTCCTTCCGTAACCAGAACCTCAGGCTGGACACCCCTGCGGCCGGGCCCTCAATCGCCGGCGACGGTCATTGCCTCGACCAGGATCGAACCGGTGCGTATGTTGCCCCGGAGGTCCACGTCGTTGCCGACCGCCGCGATCCTGCGGTAGATGTCCCGGAGATTGCCGGCGATGGTGATCTCCTCCACCGGATAGGCGATCTCGCCGTTCTCGACCCAGAAGCCCGCGGCGCCCCGGGAATAGTCGCCGGTGACCAGATTGACCCCCTGGCCCATCATCTCCGTGACCAGCAGGCCGGTGCCCATGTCCGACAGCAGTGCCTGCAGCCCCTTCCCTCCGGGATGCGGCTGCACGCTGACGTTGCGCGCGCCGCCCGCGTTCCCGGTGGTGCGCAGCCCCAGCCGCCGGGCCGAGTAGCTGTCGAGAATGTAGTCCTGCAATACGCCGGCCGCGATCAGGTCCCGCGGCCGCGTGCGCACGCCTTCGCCATCGAAGGGCGCGCTGCCCAGCGCGCCGGGCAGCAGAGGGTCCTCGGCGATGTGCATCCAGCCCGGAAAGACCTCCTGTCCCGCCGCGTCCAGCAGGAACGAGCTCTTGCGATACTGTGCGCCCCCACTGATCGCCCGGGTGAAGCTGCCGATCAGGCTGCGCGCCATCTCCGGCACGAAGAGCACCGGGCACTGCTGCGTCCCGAGCTTGCGCGCGTCCAGACGCCGCAGGACCCGTTCCGCGGCCTCGCATCCGACCGCGTCGGCGGCGGGCAGCCAGGAGGGGTCGCGCGAGGTGCCGTACGCGTAGTCGCGCTGCATGCCGCCGGCGCCGCGGGCGACGAGGGCGCAGGAGATCGAGTGACGGGTGCTGCGGTAACCGCCCATGAAGCCCTGGCTGTCGCCAAGGAACGTCATCCTGCGGCGGGTGCCGACACTGGCACCCTCGGAGTTCTCGATTCTCGGGTCCACCGCGAAACCGGCGGCCTCGACCTGTCGCGCGAGATCGATGGCCCGGTCGGCCGGGCAGTCCCACGGGTGGTCCAGCTGCAGATCGGGCCAGTCCCGGGCCTGCTCCTCGGGGTCCGGCAGGCCCGCGTGCGGATCCGGCTCGGTGTGACGGGCGATGCGGCAGGCGGCCTCCGCCGTCTGCCTGAGCGCCGCCGGGCTGAAGTCCGTTGTCGAGGCCGAGCCCTTCGACTGCCCGAAATAGGCGACCAGTCCCATCTGCTGGTCGCGCTCGTACTCCAGCGTCTCGACCTCGCCCCGGCGCACGGTCACCGCGAGCCCCACGTTCTGGCTGACCGCGGCCTGCACGGCCGACGCGCCACAGGCGCGGGCGTGCTCGAGGATCATCGCCACCCGTTCCTGCATCGACTCGGGGGTGTGCGACAGTTGCTGGACTTCCGGTGCTGCTTGATCCATGCGCTCCATCCATTGCTGCCAGGGCCGGGTCCTGTCCCGGCCATGTCGTCAAAAGGGCGAATCAGGTCCCCGAGGACACCGGGGGCGTGCGGGCGGCAGGCTCAGGGGCTCGCCCCGTGCTTGTTCACCGCGGCCCGGTTGCCCCACTGGTCCAGGTCGGCGACGTGCACGCCGACCCAGTAGAGCAATCCGATGCTGTCCCGGGTGTGTCCCCCGACCAGCTCCTGTCCCTCCTCCAGGTGGATGCCGCGGGCAAACCGCTCTGCCTGTGGCCGGGACCGGAAGACATGCCACTGCACGATGTGGTCGGCGCCGTGACCTTCCGGCAGGGACTGTTCTTCCTCGAGAAACGCAAGCTCGGTCATATCCTCTCCTGAATATCGATGGGCTCCGGGCGTTCGCGGGGTCCTCAGGCCGCCTGCGTGCCGCCGACGGTCATGCCGTCGATGCGCAGCGTGGGCTGCCCGACGCCCACCGGGACACCCTGCCCCTCCTTGCCGCAGGTGCCGACACCGGTATCCAGCTCGAGATCGTTGCCGACCATCGAGACCCGCGTCAGCACATCCGGACCGTTGCCGATCAGGGTCGCACCCTTCACCGGGCGTGTCACCCGGCCATCCTCGATCAGGTAGGCCTCGGATGCGGAAAACACGAACTTCCCGGAGGTGATGTCGACCTGCCCGCCACCGAAATTCACCGCGTAGAGACCCCGGTCCACCGAGGCGAGGATCTCGCCCGGGTCGGTCGTGCCGGGGAGCATGTAGGTGTTCGTCATGCGTGGCATCGGCAGGTGTGCGTAGGACTCGCGGCGGCCGTTGCCGGTCGAGCGTGTCCCGCTCAGACGGCCGTTCAGACGGTCCTGCATGTACCCGCGCAGGTAGCCGTCCTCGATCAGCATCGTCTGCTGGGTGATCGTCCCCTCGTCGTCGACGTTCAGCGATCCGCGCCGGCCGGGCAGGGTCCCGTCATCGACGATGCTGATCCCCGGGGCCGCGACCCGTTCCCCGATGCGGCCGGCGAAGGCCGAGGTCCCCTTGCGGTTGAAGTCGCCCTCGAGGCCGTGGCCGATGGCCTCGTGCAAGAGCACACCCGGCCAGCCCGGCCCGAGCACGACCTTCATGGTCCCGGCGGGCGCATCCACTGCCTCGAGATTCAGCAGGGCCTGACGGACGGCCTCGCGGGCGTAGGCTCCGGCGCGGTCGCCTTCGGTGAAGAAGGCGTACCCGGAGCGTCCGCCGCCGCCCGACGAACCGCTCTCGCGGCGCCCGCCCTGCTCGGCCAGGACCTGGACGTTCATGCGCACCAGCGGCCGCACGTCGGTGACCAGTTCGCCCTCGGCGGTCAGGACCAGCACCACCTCGCGCACCCCGGCGAGGGAACAGACGACCTGCGTCACGCGCGGATCGGCCCCGCGCGCCACCGCGTCCATGTGCTTGAGGAGCTCGATCTTGCGTGCCTCGTCCAGGGAGCCCAGCGGGTCGTCGGGCAGATACAGCGCGGTTTCGCGTGCGGCACCCGGCCGCACCGCGACCGACCCGGTCTGCCCGGCGCTGGCGATGCTCCGCGCGGTCCGCCCGGCCTCCAGCATCGCGGGCAGGCTGATCTCGTCGGAATAGGCGAAGCCGGTCTGATCGCCGGAGATCACCCGGATGCCGACGCCGCGTTCGATATTGAAGCTCGCGCTCTTGACCAGCCCATCTTCCAGCGACCAGCCCTCCTGGGAGGTGAACTGGAAGTAGCAGTCACCCCCGTCCGTGCCGCGCCCGAAGGTCGCGCCAAGCACGGAGGCGAGCCCGTCATCGGTGATGCCGCCGGGCTCAAGCAGGGCTTCTCGGGCAAGACTGTCTATCATGGTGATTCCTTTGGTGTTGCTTCGGTGGGATGGTTCCCCGGTCCCGTGGCCTGGGCGGGAGCACGCTCAGCCACCCGTGCCGGGCGCCTCGACCTCGCAGGCCAGCCGGCGGTGGTGCACCGCCGGGAACAGCTTGCGGATGCGGCCCACGCAGTCGCAGCTCAGGTCGGCGACCAGCACCCCGGGGTTGCGCCCCAGCTGCGCCACCACGCGGCCCCAGGGATCGACCAGCGCGCTGTGACCGTATGTCTCGCGGCCATTCACGTGGAAGCCGCCCTGGGCCGCGGCCAGCATGAACAGCTGGTTCTCGATCGCCCGAGCCCGCAGCAGGATGTCCCAGTGGGCCTGCCCGGTCTGCGCGGTGAAGGCCGAGGGCATCGCGACGAACTCGGCGCCCTGATCCAGCAATCCCCGGAACAGTTCCGGGAAGCGAAGATCGTAGCAGACGGCCAGCCCCATGCGCCCGAAAGGCGTATCGAGCGTAACGATATGGTCCCCCGACTCGTAGATCCGCGACTCGGCATAGTGCTCGTCACCGTCGGGAATGCGCACGTCGAAGAGGTGCATCTTGTCGTAGCGGGCCACCCGCTGACCCTGGTCGTCGTACACCATGCAGGCCGAGCGCGCCCGGTCACCGCGGGCGGTGCGCAACGGCACCGTCCCTCCGACCAGCCAGATGCCGAGCCGGCGGGCCTGCTCGGCCAGGAAGTTCTGGAGGGGGCCGCCGTCGGGATCCTCCGCGATCTTCAGGATGTCGTCGTCCCGCATCCCCATCATCGCGAAATTCTCGGGCAGCACCACCAGCCCCGCCCCCTTGCCCGCGGCCTCCTTCAGCAGTCGCTTCGCCTCCAGCAGATTGGCCTGCGGCTGCGGTCCCGACGCCATCTGTATGGCGGCAACATTCGTCATGGCATGCACCGTTGTTGGATCATTCTGCACTTCCCTGCTCGGCTCTCACGCGCGCCGTCACGTCCGGGTCTGACCACGGACCGGTCACGAAATATTCCACCCGTGCCGCCTCTTCCACCTGGTCTCCGATCCCCAGCGCGCGTTCCACCACCAGTACGACCACCCCGGTGACCGGCCCCCCCAGCAGTGTCCCGACGATGGGCAGGGTGGAACGCAGGCGCGGCACCACGACGATCGACTGTTCGAAGTCCCGGGCCACGAGTCCCGTACGACCACTGACCCTGACCACTGCCGACGGGCTCTGGATCCGCAGCTCGGGCAGCAGCAGATCGCCGCCGTCCAGCACCGCCTCACCGGCCATTCGATCAAAGGCCAGCCCTTGAGTATAGACATCCCTGAAGTCCAGGCGCAGACGCCTCGGCACCAGATCGAGGCTCACCAGCCCCAGCAGACGACCGGCCCCGGGATCGACCTCGCGCAGTTGCCCGTCCTGCACGTCGATCTCGACCCGCCCCTGCAACGTGGCGAGTTCCGGTGCGTAGAGCGCCCCCGGCCAGGAAAGTTGCAGACGCCCGCTCCCCTCCCCCTGCTCGAGCGCTGCCGAGATGCCCATGGATCCGAGGCCCTCTCCCCAGTCACTGCCACTCAGCTCCGCCTCGATACGCGACTCCGCACCCCCGTGCGGCATGACCAGCCAGTGGCCTTCACCCTCGAGCGCCACCCCCGGCCGGGGCGACGCGGCGCGCAGGCGGCTGACCTCGAGCCCTTCGGCCACCGGCTGCAGATCGATCTCGAGCCCGGCGAGCTGCAGCTGACCGAGACGCAGATCGTCCACACGCATTTCGACCGCGGGCCAGCCCCGGGGATCCGCCGGGCCCGACACCGGCCCGCTCCCCGGCCCACGCCCCCCCGGATCCGGCTGTTCCGCCCAGTGGTCCAGGTGCAGCCGCTCCAGGTTCACGTACCAGCGGCCGGTCTGCGCAGGGTCATCGCTGGACTCCGGACGGGCCGACCAGGCCTGCCCCTGCAGCCACTCGGAGTGGAGGTCGAGATGCCGACCGTACGCCGTCGGTCGGAGGCGGGCCCGCAGCCCCGGCAGGAACTGACCTCGCCAGCGCAGTCCATCCTGCACCTCGATCTCGGCCTGGCGCAACCGCAGTCCGTCGGCGGTACCCACCGGTGGGTCCGCAGGCGCCAGCGACTCCGCCAGCCGCTGCCATGCGTCCGCATCGGGCGACTCCAGACGGGCGTGCAGATCAATCCCGCGTTCGGGCAGCAGCGGAACCTCCGGGTGCGGCCGGCCCAGCGCGAGCGCCAGCGCCCGGACCGTGCCCGGCTCGAACTCCTGGCCCGGGGCGACCCTCGCCTGGACCGCGAGCACGTCGTCGAAGTCGATCCGGCCCATTGCCTCGCCCGGCTGACCCAGTGGCCACACGATGCGGATCGGACGCCGGGTGCCCGTCGTCTTGGCCAGGGGGGCGGGCCAGTCCAGCTGCACACCCTCGAGATCCGAGGAAAGCTTCAGCCAGGAGTCGCCCGCGGCGTCGATCACGATGTCCGCCTCCCAGGTCGCCATGCCCCGGACCGATTCCAGAAGGGCATGCGGCTCGCCGATCCACGGGGCCAGCGGCTGCGGCCCGCGCGCACGGATCAGGGTGCGGTCCCCGGCAGCATCACGCTGCAGGTCCAGCGTCACGCGTTCCCCATGCACCTGCGCGGTGATTCCCTCCCCGCGGATACCGGCCACCGGATCGAAATCCACCTCGCCGTCGATCCCGGCGAGCCGGATACCGGATTCCGGCAGTTCCAGCCCGGCTTCGCGCAGGCTCACGCGGCCGGAGACCCGCACAGGTTCAGCGGCCTCGCGGTACAGCGGAATCTTCAGCGACAGATCCAGTTCGCTCGCCCCTTCAGCCTGCACCCCGGCGACAACGGGTCCGAACCCGCCGGCAATACCGGCCCGTTCCAGGTAGGCCCGGAGATCGTCCGGGCTTCCGCGGGCCAGCCCCCGGATCTCCAGCTCGGGTTCGCGCAGCATGTTGGCGATGGTGACCTCGGTGTCGCCGATCTCGGAGTCCAGCATCGTCCCGGCAGCCTTCTCCGCGCGGAACGCGGCATTGTGGAAGACCAGCGTTCCCGACAGGTCGCGCGCCTCGGGCCAGCCGGGACGGTAGTCCAGCAGCCCCTCCTCGATCGAGGCACGGAGGTGGAACAGCCCCTCGCCGTCCTCGAACGGGAAGTCGGCGGGATTGCCGCGCAACACCATGCCGCCTCCCGTCACCGTGGCGGCCCGGATGCTCTCGACCAGCCAGCGGTAGGTGTTCGCGGGAAGCTTGTGCACCGGCAGGTACCGGGCCACCTGGCGTCCGTCCGCGCGCAGGATGCCCAGCGCCAGATCCAGGTGCGGCTCCGCACCCAGCTCGACGCGGCCACGGCCCTCCACCGCCGCGTCCGCGTTCGCGAGCCGGAAATCCTCGATGTCCATGGCCCAGCCCCCGGGCAGCCGTTCCACGCCGACACGGGCGTGCAGGCCATCGGCCCACAGCGGATCCGCGAAGAGCGACGGCATCGCCAGACCGAGACCGCTGCTGTCCAGCACCAGATCGCCCCGACCGCCCCGCCAATGCAGGGAGACATCGAGTCCGCTGAAGGCCGGCATCGCGTCGACCGCATCGACGGCCAGGCCGCGCAGCAGGGCATCCGCGACATTCACGCGCCAGCCCTCGTCCCCCTGTTCCAGGTCCAGGTAGAGGGAGTCCAGCTGCCCCACCGGATCGAGTGCAGCGAGGTGTTCCAGCTCCCGTATCCCGGGCAGACGCAGCCCCGCCGCCGGACGTGCGAGCCTGCGCAGGTCCAGACCGGTAGCGGCAACGGTGATCCGGTCCGCAGACCGGCCCGGTGGGCTGATGTGGTATTCGAGGCGAAGATCCCCGGCACCCGGTGTGGTGGCGGACCAGTGGGACTCGCTGACGGCACCGCGCCGGCGCCACTGGAACCGGTGTCCGAGCTCGTCCACCTGCGGAGAAACCCGCGCGGCGTGGATCAGCCGGGTCCGGTGCTCCCCCTGGAGGCGGCGCACGCGGCCATCTTCCAGATCGGCCCACAGGCGCACCGAGCTCGTGCCCGCAGGGCCCTGCTCCAGCCATCCGGTCGCGCGGGTCCAGTACGGCAGCTGGAGGTCGTCGGCCTCCAGGTAGAAGTCGATCCGGTCCGGCCCCGCCGGCGGGATCACGATGCCGACATAGACCGGGCCCCCAGCCTCCGGGAGCAGGCTGCCGGTGCCGGCCAGTCGCAGACCCGCGGCGTCCGCGCGCAGGCCCACGCGGTCGACGAAGAGCGTGGTCTGGACGCCGGTGAGTGCATCCTCCCACTGCAACGAGCCGTCGCTGATCTCGAGCCGCTCCATCCCGGCGAAGTGACGCCTCCAGTCGATGGCCATGGACCTGTCACCGCCGAAACCCCAGCCGTGCACGTCCCAGCTGCCATCGGCCTCGCGGGTGACGTGCAGATCCACGCCGGCGAGCCTCGCCTTGCGCAGCACCGGCGCACGCGCGCGGAGGCTCCGCACCGGGTCCAGGCTCACGCCGAGTTCACTCGCCAGCAGCGGCGCCGTGTCCGCGCCGAGGATGCGCACGTCGCGGGCCACCAGCTCCGGCACCCAGCCCGACCAGCCGAGCTGCAGCTGCTCGAGCTGTACCTCCCGATCGATGAGCGCACCGACGCGCTGCTCCACCTGTGTGGTCAGGCCCGCCCAGTGCGGCAGCAGCAGGCGCAGGGCGAGCAGGAGCAGCACCAAGAGCACGAGAACGACCGCCAGTGCAGCAAGGCCATGGCGAAGGCTCCGGCGGATCATCGTGTCACGTCCGGGCTTCGGGCCGCCGCCGGCACGGCGGGAACGGGGGCTGCGGGGAGACCAGCGATCATGCGGTTCCGGGGTCCGCCCTGTTCAGATGAAGACGACGTCAAACTGCTCCTGCTGGTAGAGGATCTCCACCTGGAACCGGATGGGCACGCCCACGAATTCCTGGAGTTCGGCAAGGCTCGAGGACTCCTCGTCCAGCAGCAGGTCGATCACGCTCTGCGAGGCGAGCACCCGGAGCTCCCGCGCGTCGTACTGGCGGGTCTCGCGCAGGATCTCCCGGAAGAGCTCGTAGCAGACGGTCTCGGCCGACTTCAGATAGCCGCGCCCGCCACAGGTCGGACAGGGCTCGCACAGCAGGTGCTCGAGGCTCTCGCGGGTGCGCTTGCGGGTCATTTCGACCAGGCCCAGCGGCGAGACGTCGCAGATCTGGCACTTCGCATGATCGCGTTCCAGCGCCCGGTCCAGCGCCCGCAGCACCTGCCGCTTGTGCTCCTCGTCCTGCATGTCGATGAAGTCGATGATGATGATGCCGCCGAGATTGCGCAGCCGCAGCTGCCGACCGATCGCCTGCGCGGCCTCGAGGTTGGTCTTGAAGATGGTCTCCTCGAGGTTGCGGTGGCCAACGAAGCCCCCGGTGTTGATGTCCACCGTGGTCATCGCCTCGGTCTGGTCGAAGATCAGGTAGCCGCCGGACTTCAGTTCGACCTTGCGCTCGAGGGCCCGCTGGATCTCCTCCTCGACGTTGAAGAGTTCGAAGATCGGGCGCTCCCCGGGATAGTGCTCGATGCGGTCGGTCAGCTCCGGGATGTAGCGCTCGGCGAACTCGCGGACGCGCTGCCAGGTCTCGCGCGAGTCGATGCGCACCCGTTCCAGGTCCACGCCCACCATGTCGCGGATGATCCGCAGCACCAGCGGCAGATCGGCGTGGATTTCCTGTCCGGTCGGACAATTGGCTGCGTTCTCCTGGAGGGTGTCCCAGAGCTTCTTCAGAAACCGCACGTCCTTGCGCAGCGCTTCCTCGTCCGCGAGTTCGGCCGCGGTGCGCACGATGAAGCCGTGCTCCGGGGCCAGTTCCCCGCGCAGCGCCTCCATGGTCTCCCGCAGGCGGCTGCGAGTCGCGTCGTCCTCGATGCGGGTGCTGATCCCGATGGTGCCCTGGTTGGGCATCAGCACCAGGTGTCGCGACGGGACCGTGACATAGGTGGTCAGGCGGGCGCCCTTGGTGCCGAGCGGGTCCTTGATCACCTGGACCAGCAGTTCCTGACCCTCCCGCAGCAACTGGCTGATCGATTCGTTGCGCCGGGGCGACTCGCCATTGTTGCAGAGCTCCTCGCGTTCCACCGGCGCCACGTCCGAGGCATGCAGGAACGCGGTCCGCTCGAGGCCGATGTCGACGAAGGCTGCATCCATGCCCGGAAGCACCCGGCACACCGTACCCTTGTAGATGCTGCCGACCAGCCCGCGGCGCCGGGTCCGCTCCAGGTGGAGTTCGGTCAGGATGCCGTTCTCCACGAGCGCAACCCGGCTCTCCTGCGGGGTGATGTTCATCAACAGTTCCGTGCCGGTCATGCTTCCTCTCTTGGACTGAATCCGTGCTTCCTGCCGGCGCACGGCCAGCGGACCGCGCTGCGCGCAATCCTCACCTTAACCGATCATCCTGCCGCCATGGGGCCATCAGCGGGCCACCACCCGGCCATCGTGGGCCATCCATCAGGCAGTGGTGGGACCTGCGGGGACCTCCGGCCGTTCCTCCCGGCCCCCGGAGTCCTGCGCGGCCCCCTCCGCCCGTGCCGGCTCCGCTTCCAGCGAATGACGCGGCCACGACTTCAGCACCGCGTGCACGAGGGTGGCCAGCGGAATCGCGAAGAACACGCCCCAAAGGCCCCAGATGCCGCCGAAGATGAACACCGCCGCGATGATCGCGACGGGGTGCAGGTTGACCACCTCGGAGAAGAGCAGCGGCACCAGCACGTTGCCGTCGAGGAACTGGATCACCCCGTAGGCGATCAGGACCCAGGCGAACTCCGCGGACAGGCCGAACTGGAAGTAGGCGACCAGCGCCACCGGGATGGTGACGACGGCGGCCCCGATGTACGGGATGATCACCGAGAGCCCGACCATGAACGACAGCAGCACCGCGTACTGCAGCCCGAACCAGTGGAACACGATGAAGCTCACCGCCCACACCAGCAGGATCTCGATGAACTTGCCGCGCACGTAACTCGCGATCTTTATGTTCACCTCGTTCCACACCTGGCTGGCCAGGCGCCGGTCCCGGGGCATGAAGCCCATGAACCAGTGCAGGATCGCGTCGCGGTCCTTCAGCATGAAGAAGACCATCAGCGGTATCACGATCAGGTAGATCACCACCGTCACCAGGTGCTGCGCGGAGGCCAGCGAGACCTTCACCACCTGCTGCCCGAAGGCGGTCGCCTCGGTGCGGATGGCGCCCATGATCTCGAAGACCTGCTCCTCCGATATGAGCTGCGGGTAGCGCTCGGGCAGCTGCAGCAGCAGCGCCTGGCCCTGGGAGATCATCACCGGCAGCTCGCGGACCAGCTGGGTGACCTGCTGGGACATCAGCGGCACCAGGCCGAAGAGCGCCGCCGTGACCAGTGCGAAGAAGGCGGCCATCACGACGAGCACCGCCACCAGCCGGGGGAGCCGCAGCTGTATCAGCTTGCTCACGGCGCCCTCCAGCAGATAGGCGATGATCAGGCTCGCGAGCAGCGGGGCGAGGATACGCCCGGCAAAGATCACCAGCAGGAAGCCGGCCAGCAGCAGCAGCGCAAGGATCACGACCTGCGGGTCGGTGAAATGCCGTTCGTACCAACGCCGCAGGACTTCGATCATGAGGAGGAACGCACCTTCTCGTAACGGCGCGCGAAGACCACCTCGAGTTCGTCGATCACCTCCACGGCGGACCGGCCCTGCATCACGTGCTGGGCCATCAGCGCCGAGGTCTCGTTCAGCAGCGGACCCCGCTCCAGCATGTGATAGGTCTCGGACAGCCGGCGCATGGCCTTGATCACGGACTCCTGCTCCGGACGCGGGATCTCCTTCGGCTCGGGCAGCGGGGCCTCCTCGCCCTCCGGAAGCTGGGCGAGCAGGAATTCGGCAAACTGCAGCAGCGTGCGCTGCTGCTCCTCCGGCAGCCGCCCGGCGATCTCCGCCAGGCGCCGTGACGGGTCACCGCGCCTGCCGCCGCCCGCCTTGTTCCCAAGCGGCATGTTCATCGGCGTAATCAACTGTCCGTCTCCACCTTCAGGCTGAATACCGGCATCTTGCGTCGTTCCTGCATCAGCGACAGCTCCGTGACGAGGCCGACCACGACCTGGGCGGTCACCTCCTGCATCGCCTGCCACTCCATGCGCACCTCGCCGAGCAGCTCACCGATGTTCGGTGGCGGATTGTGGCGCGCCTCCATGATGATATCCTCCAGCATGCCCGGTTTCATTTCCGGCCGGAACAACAGACCGTAGGTCAGCTCGTCCGGCCGAACCGCGAGCCAGCCTCCGTCGTCGTCCACCAGGGTCGGCTCGAGACCCTCCGGCAGATCCACGCTGCCATTCACCAGCACCAGCACGCGGCGGCCGTCGATCGCCTCTGCGAGCGCGTCGCCCTCCCCCGCCGGGGTCTTGTGCGCGGTGACGAACTCGGCGCGGTACATCGGATCGGCGCGCGCGGTTCCGCCCGCCTGCAGGGCCACCAGCAGGCCGCCCATGCCCAGACCGATCACCGGGCGCTTCGAGCGCCGGAACACGTCGATCAGCGCCAGCTCATCCGGCAGATTCGGGTTGTGTTCCTCGTCGGTGAGCGGCCACGCGCCCCCCAGCAGCCACAATCCGTCGAACTGCGCCGCCGAACCCGGCATGTCCTGCCCCACGAAGGGGCGATGGTAGGAAAAGCCGATGTCGCGCTTCTCGAGTTGCGATTCTATCAAGCCGAGGAATTCGGAGTAGGTGTGCTGTATCACGCAGTAGTTCTTCATCAAGGCTCCTTGGCAGCAGTTGGGTTGTGGATGCCCCGCGGCTCGCCATCCGCGTCCGTGCAGTATTCACGGACGAAGCGCAGCAACACCTCGAGCGTGGGCACCCGGAATTTCTGGCGCGCGTGCACCAGCGAGATCGGCCGCTCCAGTGGCGGATCCAGTGCAATCGCCACCAGTTGGCCCAGGACCACTTCCTTCGCGATCACCGACTCGGAGAGCATCGACACGCCCATGCCGGCAACCACCGCGCCCTTTATCGCCTCCGGGCTCCCGAGCTCCATGCACAGGTTGAGCCGGCTGCGGCTGTAGCCCTGGCGTGTCAGGTATTCCATGATCACCTCCCGGGTGCCGGAGCCCTCCTCGCGGCAGACGAAGGGCTCGTCCATGAAGTCCGCAAGGGTGACGCTGCTGCGTCCCGCAAGCGAATGATCGGGCGGCACGATCAGCCGCAGCTGATCGATCAGGCAGCCCTGCACGATCAGGTTGCGGTTGCCGACCGGGGCCTCGACCACGCCGAGGTCGATCTCGCTCTCCTCCACCATGGCCACCACCGAATCGGTATTGCCGACACGGAGGCTGATGCCGACATCGGGATGGCTGCGCAGAAAGGCACCGAGCAGCGTCGGCAGCAGGTACTCGGCAACGGTGGTGCTGGCACCGAGCACCAGCGCACCGCCAACCGCGCCCTTCAGCTCGCGCAGTGCGTCCTCCATCTCCGCGTAGGTCTCGAAGATGCGTTCCGCGTACCGGAACACGAGGCGGCCGGAATCGGTGAGCGCGACCCGGTTGTGGGTCCGGTCGAACAACCGGGTGTCCAGCTGCTCCTCCAGTTGCCGGACCTGGAAGGTCACCGCGGGCTGCGTCATGTGCAGCACCTCCGCGGCCCGGGTGAACGACAGCAGACGGGCCACGGTAAAAAAGACTTGCAAGCGCCGGTCCGACATGGGCGTGGGTCTCCGGATAATCCATGGCATGCTAGCAGGGCGGACAAGGCCGCAATAGCAGGCAGACATTCCCTGCGACAACTCGGCGCCGGGGTAGACTGTCGCGCGTACCCGGATGACCACGTACGTGGATGGCGGAGGGAAGATGGCGAAGGCCTGGCAGAAGCTGAATCTCGAGGGCGGCGGACTGCAGGCGGTGAATGCACTGCTCGCGGAGAAGATGCGAACACGGCCCCGCGCCTACGTCGCGTGGGCCCTGTTCCCGCTGGGTCTGCACCGATTCTACCTGCTGGAACCGCGGGGCGGGGCGGTCTTCCCCGTCCTCAGCCTGGCCGTGGCCGCGACCGCCTGGCTGGCACCGGGCTGGTGGTGGCTGCTGCCGCTTGCGGTCCTGCTCGGGCTGGCCATCCACGACCTGTTCTGGATCGAGGGCCGCGTCGTCCGCCTGAACAAGGAGTTGCGGATGCAGCTGTTCCTGCGCAAGGGCAAGTCCAGCAGGCCGCCCAAGGACTACCGCGGGCGCTACACCGAGGATTCCGACGCCGAGGCCGTCAAGCGCGATCTCCACGCCTACAAGGCGGTGAAGGAGCAGGAACGGGCCGGCCACCCGTCGGCGAGCCCCGGGACAAAGGAGGAGAGTGGCGCCAGGGGCGGCCGTCAGCCCTCCTTCAACGAGCAGGAGGCGATGCTGCGCGAACTCACCAAGCGGCGGGACAAGGGCTGAGGGGTTGTGCCGGCGTTTGTACGGCTGGGACCGCCGGGCATCAGCCGTCGGATGCCCGGGTTTGGCGCAGGCGCCGGTAACCCGGTTCGGTGAGCAGGACGACGTGGACGCTGCCGGGATAGATCCGGCCCTGCGCGCGCAGCCGCTCCAGCAGTTCGGCGTGCTCCGCGGCATCGAGACGGAAGAAGTCGCGACCCTCCGTCAGAGAGCTGCGCACGGCCTTGAAACGGCGGAAGGTGGTACCCTTCGGCACCTGATTCAGTTCGTCGAGCTGGCGCAGGCTGAGGGTGTCATGGCCGCAGAACCGGATGGGGTGCGGCGCTTCGGTTCCGGCTCCGGGCCGGTCATCCGGCAGGTCTGATGGATCCGACATCGTCTCGCCCTTCACGCCCTGTGTTGCGGAACCCGACTCCAGCGTAACGCCGCGACGTCACCCAGAGGGAGGATGCATGGAATTCCTGCAGGAATACGCGATGTTCCTGGCCAAGGGGCTGACCATCGTGCTGATGGCCCTGGTCGTGCTGGGCGCGCTCGCCGCGGCATCCCAGCGCAATCGCGGGCGTGGCGAGGAGCAGCTCAACGTCAAGCATCTGAACCAGCGCTACCGCAACATGGAGCGCGCACTGCGCCTGCGCGTGCTGGGCTGGCGGGCGCTGCGCCAGCACACCAGGGAGTACCAGCGCCAGCGCAAGCGGGCTGCCAGGGAACGCCCGGAGGAACAGACACGTGTCTACGTGCTGCGCTTCCACGGCGACATCCGCGCGACCCGGGTGGACAACCTGCGCGAGGAGGTCTCGGCGATCCTGACCCTGGCCCGGCCCGGCATCGACCGGGTCGTGGTCTGCATCGACAGTGGCGGCGGGCTGGTGCCCCCCTACGGCCTCGCCGCGGCCCAGCTGGCGCGCCTGCGCGACGCCGGTCTCGAGCTCACCGCCGCGGTGGACCGCGTCGCCGCCTCCGGCGGCTACCTGATGGCCGCGGTCGCCAACCGCATCACGGCAGCGCCCTTCGCGGTGGTCGGTTCCATCGGTGTCGTCGCGCAGATCCCGAACATCAACCGGCTGCTGAAGCGGCATGACGTGGATATCGAACTGCTCACCGCGGGTCAGCACAAGCGGACGCTCACGATCCTCGGCAAGAACACGCCGGAGGGCCGGGCCAAGTTCCAGGAGGAGCTGGAGGAGACGCACGGGCTGTTCAAGACCTACCTCCAGCGTTTCCGTCCCCAACTCGACCTGGAACGGCTGGCCACCGGCGAACACTGGTACGGCGAGCAGGCCCTGGACCTGCAGCTGGTCGACGAACTGCGCACCAGCGACGACCTGCTGATGGCCCTCGCCCGCGAATACGAGCTCTACGAGGTCACCTTCAACCGCCGCCAGCCGATGAGCCGACGGATCGGCATCGCCTTCCAGGAAGCGGTCGAACGCCTGCTGCAGCGCTGATCGGCCTCTGACCACGGCCGCTCTGGCCACCTGTAGGAGGCGAGCCCTCTCGCCGATCCGGCGCCGGGGACGGTCGCCCAGAGGGCTGGCCTCCTACGGTGCTCGCCCCGGCCCCCTGTAGGAGGCGAGCCCTCTCGCCGATTCAGGCGCCGGGGAAGATCGGCCAGAGGGCTGGCCTCCTACAGCGCTCGCTCTGGCCACCTGTAGGAGGCGAGCCCTCTCGCCGATCCGGCGCCGGGGAAGATCG
>RECA01000176.1 GCA_007692435.1 Thioalkalivibrio sp. | reverse complement strand
ACCCTGGCGCCGGATGGCGGATGACGGGCTTCGCCCTCTTCCGCCCTACGCTTCTTTCATGGTCGGGCGCCTCCTGTGCCCCGTTCGCCATGGAGTGCAGGAGGCAAGCCGCCTGCAGGGCAAAGCGGCGGCAAGCCACCGCACTCCACAGGCCTGCGCCTTCATCCCTCGGGGGTGGCCGGGCGCCATGACGGTTAGCCCAGATCGCCGAAGAGTGTCTGCAGCACCGCCAGACCGGCGATGCTCGCGGTCTCGGTCCTGAGGATCCGGGGTCCGAGGCGCAGGCCCCGGAAACCCGCACCCCGCGCCAGCGCGATCTCCTCGGGGTCGAGGCCGCCCTCGGGTCCCACCAGGAACGCGACGGGATCGTGGGGGGAATCGGTCTGCACGCCGCGCCAGGCCTCCGGCGGATCGCCCGCGGGGTCCGCGACGGCCCGCAGGCCGCGTGCCGGGAGGGCCTCGAGGGCCGCCGGCAGTTCACGCGGCGGGTCCAGCCGCGCAAGCTCGTTGCGCCCACACTGCTCCGTGGCGGCGCGCAGTACGCCCTCCCAGTGCCGGTAGCGCTTCTCCACCCGGCGGTGGCCGCCGCCCGACAGGCTGCGGGCGCTGAGCACCGGCCAGATCTCGGCGACACCCAGCTCCACCGCCTTCTGGATGGCCAGGTCCATGTGGTCGCCGCGCGCAACACCCTGAAGCAGTCGGATTGGTCGGGCGGGCGTTGTGGGCTGCGCGGCGACCGGCCCGACCTGAAGACTGCCCGCGCGCCGGCCCGATACCGTCAGCACCGCGTGGTGCTCGCGGCCCGCGCCGTCGAAGACCCGGCAGGGAGCACCGTCGCGCAGACGCAGCACCGAGACGGCGTGCCGCAGTGTATCGGCGGGCAGATCCACCACGCGCCCCGTCGCCAGCTCCGACTCGATCAGCAACCGGGGGACACGCATGCTGCGGTTACCGGACGATCTGGCACCGCCGGGGACGCCCCGGCTCAGGCACTGGCCCGGAGTTCGCCGAGGCCGAGGTTCTTCCAGATGGCCTCTGCGGCCGCGGCCTGGTTCATCGAGTAGAAGTGGATGCCGGGGGCGCCATCCTCGAGCAGGCGCGCGCAGAGCCGTGTCACGACCTCGATGCCGAAGGCACGGATCGACGCGGTGTCATCGCCGTAGGCCTCCAGGCGCTTGCGGATGAAGCGCGGGATCTCGGCACCGCAGGCATCGGAGAAGCGGGCCAGCTGCGTGTAGTTCGTGATCGGCATGATGCCGGGCACGATCGGGATCTGGACCCCCATCGCGCGGACCCGGTCCAGGAATGCCACGTAGGCATCCGCGTTGTAGAAATACTGGGTGATGGCGGAGTCGGCACCCGCGGCGACCTTCTGGCGGAAATGCTCGAGGTCCTTTTCCGCGTTCGCGGCCTGCGGGTGAAACTCCGGGTAGGCCGCGACCTCGATCTTGAACTGGTCGCCGAAGTGCTCGCGTATGAACGCGACCAGTTCGGCCGCGTACCGGAATTCGCCCAGCCTGCCGCCGGTTCCGGAGGGCAGGTCGCCGCGCAGCGCCACCAGCCGGCGCACGCCGTTGTCCCGGTAGGTCTGCAGCAGTTCGAGCAGTTCCCCGCGCGAGGAGGAGATGCAGGAGATGTGGGGTGCGGCTTCCACCCTTCCATCGCGCTGGATCTCCAGCACCGTCTCCAGCGTGCGGTCGCGGGTGGACCCGCCCGCGCCGAAGGTCACGGAGAAATAGGCGGGCTGCAGCGTGGTCAGTCTCTGTCGGGCCCGGCGCAGCCGCTCCACGCCCTCGGCGTTCTTGGGCGGAAAGAATTCGAAGCTGAACACCGGCGTATTACGTGTAGCCTTGTTCATCACAGGTTCCTCCTTGGATGATCCGGATCACCCCTCTCCGGCCCATCCCCCGGCCCGGGCAGCACAAGGCGCCCTCTCCCGCGTGCGGGAGAGGGGCCGGGGGACTGGACCGGACGAGGGGTCCGGGTGAGAGGGACGGTGTTCAGTAGCGGTAGTGTTCCGGCTTGAACGGACCTGCGGCCGGCAGGCCAAGGTAGGAGGCCTGTTCCTCGGTGAGGAGGGTGAGCTTCGCGCCGAGCTTCTTCAGATGCAGCGCCGCGACCTTCTCGTCCAGGTGCTTCGGCAGCACGTAGACCCGGTTTTCGTACCGCTCGCCATGCGCGAACAGTTCGATCTGGGCCATCGTCTGGTTGGTGAAGGAGTTCGACATCACGAAGCTCGGGTGTCCCGTGCCGCAGCCAAGGTTCACCAGACGGCCCTCGGCCAGCAGGATGATGCGCTTGCCGTCCGGGAAGATCACGTGGTCAACCTGCGGCTTGATGTTCTCCCACTCGTACTGGCGCAGGCCCGCGACGTCGATCTCGGAGTCGAAGTGCCCGATGTTGCAGACGATGGCCTGGTCCTTCATGCGCGCCATGTGGGCGGCGGTGATCACATCCATGTTGCCGGTCGCGGTCACGAAGATGTCGGCCTGGTCGGCGGCCTCGTCCATCGTCACCACGCGGTAGCCCTCCATCGAGGCCTGCAGCGCGCAGATCGGGTCGATCTCCGTGATCCAGACCGTCGCGCCGAGTCCGCGCAGCGACTGGGCGCTGCCCTTGCCGACGTCGCCGTAGCCGCAGACCACCGCGATCTTGCCGGCGATCATCACGTCGGTGGCACGCTTGATCGCGTCAACCAGCGACTCGCGGCAGCCGTAGAGGTTGTCGAACTTCGACTTGGTCACCGAGTCGTTGACGTTGATCGCAGGGAAGGCCAGCTCGCCCTTCTGCTCCATCTGGTAGAGGCGGTGCACCCCGGTGGTGGTCTCCTCGGTCACGCCGCGGATGTTCTTCTTGATGTTCGAGTACCAGTTCGGGGAGGTCTCCAGACGCTTGCGGATGGCCGCGAACAGCGCCCGTTCCTCGTCGTTGCCCGGATTGTCGAGGACGGAACGGTCCTGCTCGGCGCGGCTGCCCAGCATCACCAGCAGCGTGGCGTCGCCGCCGTCGTCCAGGATCATGTTCGGCGTGCCGCCGTCGTGCCACTCGAAGAGGCGGTGGGTGAAGTCCCAGTACTCCTCCAGGGTCTCGCCCTTGTACGCGAAGACCGGCGTGCCGCCGGCAGCGATCGCGGCGGCCGCGTGATCCTGGGTGGAGTAGATGTTGCACGAGGCCCAGCGCACCTCGGCGCCCAGGGCCTCCAGGGTCTCGATCAGCACCGCGGTCTGGATCGTCATGTGCAGCGATCCGGCGATGCGGGCGCCCTTCAGGGGCTGTTCCTTGGCAAATTCGTCGCGGGTCTGCACCAGGCCGGGCATCTCGGTCTCGGCGATCGCAATCTCCTTGCGACCGAAGTCGGCCTGGCCAATGTCCTTGACGACGTAGTCCTGCTTACTGCTCGGGTTCATCACAGCATTCATGGTCTTAAAGCTCCGTGAGTCTGGACGAGCGCCGTTCCATCAGGAAGACACCGAACTGAGCCTGACGGGGATTCCGCTGCAGCGCTCCTCAGCTGGTGTAATTCTGCAAACCTCGTTAAAGGCTTGGATCCGTGCTGGCGTTTGCGGGTGTCGGCAGCAGGGATGCTGCCGTCAAGCCTGCAGGGATGCATTCACGGCGTCCCGCAGACGCCAGCACGGATCCAAGCCGCCCCCTAACCGAGTCCCGCCGCGTCGGCGAGTTCCGCTGCCCGGTCGGTCCGTTCCCAGGGCAGGTCGATGTCGTCGCGGCCGAAGTGCCCGTAGGCAGCCGTCGGGCGGTAGATCGGGCGCAGCAGGTCCAGTGCCTGGATCAGGCCCCAGGGGCGCAGATCGAAGTGCTCCCGGATCAGCGCGGCAATGCGGTCGTCGGCGATCCGGCCGGTTCCGAAGGTGTCCACGCTGATCGACGTCGGCTGCGCGACCCCGATCGCGTAGGAGACCTGGACCTCGCACTTGTCGGCCAGTCCCGCAGCCACGATGTTCTTCGCCACGTAGCGGCCCGCGTAGGCGGCAGAGCGGTCGACCTTCGACGGGTCCTTCCCGGAGAAGGCGCCACCCCCGTGGCGGGCCATGCCGCCGTAGGTATCCACGATGATCTTGCGGCCGGTCAGGCCGCAGTCTCCGACCGGGCCGCCGATCACGAACTGCCCCGTGGGATTGATGTGCACCTGCTCCCGGGCACACCGTGCGAGCCACTCTGCAGGAAGAACGGGTCTCAGGATCTCCTCCATCACCGCCTCCCGGAGACTTTCCTGCGAGATCGCGGGATCGTGCTGGGTGGACAGCACCACCGCGTCGATACCCACCGGGATCCCGTCCTCGTAGCGCAGCGTCACCTGGCTCTTTGCATCCGGCCGCAGCCAGGCCAGCGATCCGTTCTTGCGCACTTCGGCCTGCCGCCGCACCAGGCGGTGCGCGTGATAGATCGGCGCCGGCATCAGCCCCTCGGTCTCGCGAGAAGCATACCCGAACATGAGTCCCTGGTCACCGGCGCCCTGGTTCGCGCGGTCCGATACGTCGCGGTCCACCCCCATGGCGATGTCCGGAGACTGCTGCCCCAGCGCGTTCAGCACCGCACAGGTGTGGCCGTCGAAGCCGACGTCCGAATCCACGTAGCCGATCGCGCAGACGGTGTCCCGCACGATCTTTTCGTAATCGATGACCGCGGTCGTGGTGATCTCGCCGGCCAGCAGCACCATGCCGGTCTTCGTCACCGTCTCGCAGGCGATCCTCGCGTGCGGGTCCTCGGCGACGATCGCATCCACCACGGCGTCCGAGATCTGGTCCGCCATCTTGTCGGGGTGACCCTCCGAAACGGATTCGGAAGTAAAAAGGTAACTCGTTGACATTCGCGTGTTCCTCGAACCTCAGGGCGGTGGACCGGGGTGGAAAGCCCGCTAGTCTAACCCCTGGGCGCAAACATTTCTAAGCGCATCCCCGTATTCTCAGCACGACGGGGCGGCGGGCAGAGGGCCGCAGACTTGCCCCGGGGCCCGAAACTGTACAAAATGCACCGCCTTTAAATGGGGCTGAATTCGGCTGGGAGTCGCCGGCCGGCCGAGCCGCTTTCCCGGGCCGCCGACACCAACAACATAAAGAGCGGCCGGCGCCCGTGCTCCCTTGGCACCCAGTCCTGATCCGTTCAGACGATCGTTCAGCCACACGATCATTCATCTAGGAGATCCGCATGTCTTCCCGCAGAGAGCTTGCCAATGCCATACGCGCCCTGTCGATGGACGCGGTCCAGAAAGCCAATTCAGGTCACCCGGGCGCTCCGATGGGGATGGCGGACATTGCCGAGGTCCTCTGGAACGACCATCTGAAGCACAATCCTGCGAACCCCGGGTGGCACGATCGCGACCGCTTCGTGATGTCCAACGGGCACGGCTCGATGCTGGTGTACTCCCTGCTGCACCTGACCGGCTACGACCTGCCGATGGATGAACTGAAACAGTTCCGGCAGCTGCACTCGAAGACGCCCGGCCACCCCGAGTACGGCTACACCGCGGGGGTAGAGACGACCACCGGCCCGCTGGGGCAGGGGGTCAGCAACGCGGTTGGCATGGCGCTGGCCGAGAAGGTCCTCGCTGCGCACTTCAACCGGCAGGGCCACAGCATCGTCGATCACCACACCTATGTCTTCCTCGGCGATGGCTGCCTGATGGAGGGGATCTCCCACGAGGCCTCCGCATTGGCCGGAACGCTCGGGCTGGGCAAGCTGATCGCGTTCTACGACGACAACGGCATCTCCATCGACGGCGAGGTCGACGGCTGGTTCACCGACGACACCCCGGCGCGTTTCGAGGCCTACGGCTGGCACGTGGTGAAGGGCGTGAACGGTCACAGCGCCGACGAGGTGAAGGTCGCGATCGAACAGGCGCGCGCCGAGACCGGCAAGCCGACCCTGATCTGCTGCAAGACCATCATCGGCTTCGGCTCGCCGAACAAGCAGGGCAAGGAGGAGTGCCATGGCGCCCCGCTGGGAGCGGACGAGATCGAGCTCGCACGCAAGGAGCTTGGCTGGACGCACGGCCCGTTCGAGATCCCGGACACGATCTACGCGGGCTGGGACGCGAAGGACAAGGGCGCGCGGGCCGAGGCCGAGTGGAACGAGCGCTTCGAGTCCTACAAGGCCGCGCATCCCGATCTGGCGGCGGAGTTCGAGCGGCGCATGAGCGGTGATCTGCCGGCGGACTGGGCGGAGAAGGCCGAATCCTTCATCCAGCAGACGCTCGAAAAGGCGGAGAAGGTCGCCAGCCGCAAGGCCTCGCAGAACGCGATCGCCGGCTACGCGCCGGCGCTGCCGGAACTGCTCGGCGGCTCCGCGGACCTCGCGGGCTCCAATCTCACGATGCATCCGGGCTCGAAGGGCGTGAGCCGCGAGGACGCGGCGGGGAACTACATCTTCTACGGGGTGCGCGAGTTCGGCATGGCGGCGATCATGAACGGGATCGCGCTGCACGGCGGGTTCATTCCCTACGGCGGCACCTTCCTGATCTTCTCCGACTACGCCCGAAACGGGATCCGGATGTCGGCGCTGATCGGGCAGCGCGTGCTCTACGTGCTCACCCACGACTCCATCGGGCTCGGCGAGGACGGCCCCACGCACCAGCCCGTCGAGCAGACGCCCAGCCTGCGGCTGATCCCGAACCTCAACGTCTGGCGTCCGTGCGACGGTGTCGAGACGGCGGTGGCCTGGCGGGCCGGCATCGAGCGCACCGACGGGCCGTCCGCCTTCATCCTGTCGCGCCAGGGACTCGCGCCGCAGCAGCGCGACGGCGAGCAGATGGCCAACATCGCCCGCGGCGGCTACGTACTGCACGACAGCGATGGAAGCCCCGAGCTGATCCTGATCGCGACCGGGTCCGAGGTGGCGGTGGCGATGGAGGCCGCGGAGACCCTCGCCGGCAAGGGCCGCAAGGTGCGCGTGGTGTCGATGCCCTGCGTCGAACTCTTCGAGCAGCAGGACCCCGCCTATCGCGACGCGGTGCTGCCGCCTGAGGTGCGGGCCCGCGTGGCGGTCGAGAGCGCCGCCACCACCGGCTGGTACAAGTACGTCGGCCTCGACGGCGCGGTGATCGGCCTCGACCGCTTCGGCGAGTCGGCCCCCGGCGGCGCGCTGATGGAGTACTTCGGTTTCACCGCGGAAAACGTCGTCAGCGTCGCGGAGTCACTGCGGGCCTGAACACCGCCGAACGACTGCAAAACAACAGATGTTTCCGAGCAAGATCACGCAACCTGGGAGATAGAGCCTTATGACGATCAAAGTCGGTATCAATGGTTTCGGCCGCATCGGCCGCATGGCATTCCGGGCGATTCACAACGAGTTCCCCGAACTCGAGGTGGTCGCGATCAACGACCTGCTGGACCCCGAGTACCTGGCCTACATGCTGCGCTACGACTCGGTGCACGGCCGCTTCGACGGCGAGGTGTCGGTGGAAGGCAGCAGCATGATCGTGGACGGCAGGAAGATCCGCCTGACCGCGGAGCGCGATCCGTCCAGCCTGAAGTGGGACGAGGTCGGCGCCGAGGTCGTGATCGAGTGCACCGGTTTCTTCCTGACCGAGGAGACCTGCCAGAAGCACATCGACGCGGGCGCGAAGAAGGTGGTGCAGAGCGCGCCCTCCAAGGACGCGACCCCGATGTTCGTCTATGGCGTGAACCACAAGGACTACGCCGGCCAGGCGATCCTGTCCGCGGCCTCCTGCACCACCAACGCGCTGGCCCCGGTGGCCAAGGTCCTGCACGACAACTACGGCATCAAGCGTGGCCTGATGAGCACCGTGCACGCCGCCACCGCCACCCAGAAGACCGTCGACGGCCCCTCGCAGAAGGACTGGCGCGGTGGCCGCGGGATCCTGGAGAACATCATTCCGTCCTCCACCGGCGCCGCGAAGGCCGTCGGCAAGGTGCTGCCCTCGCTGAACGGCAAGCTGACCGGCATGGCCTTCCGCATTCCCACCTCGGACGTCTCCGTGGTCGACCTGACCGTGGAACTCGAGAAGGGCGCAAGCTACGAGGACATCTGCAAGGCCATGAAGGCGGCCTCCGAGGGTGAGCTGAAGGGCGTGCTGGGCTACACCGAGGACAAGGTCGTCTCCACCGACTTTCGTGGCAGCAGCACCCCGTCGATCTTCGACGCGGGCGCGGGCATCCAGCTCGACGAGACCTTCGTGAAGGTGGTGGCCTGGTACGACAACGAGTACGGCTACACCTGCAACATGCTGCGCGTGGTGCAGCACGTCGGCCAGTAGGCGAAGATCCCGTCTGCCCGGCGGCAGCGGAGCCCCAGTGGCCCGCTGGCGCCGGGCATCCGGCCCGGCGCACGAAGAGAGGCTCGGCAAGGCGGATCGCGCCCCTTGCCCAACCTCTTTCCGTTCCCTGTCCCGTGTTCCCATAGGAGTGGTGTGATGTCCGTGATCAAGATGACCGATCTCGATCTGAGCGGTAAGCGCGTGCTGGTCCGCCAGGATCTCAACGTCCCCGTCAAGGACGGCAAAGTCACCTCGGACGCCCGCATCCGCGCCAGCCTCCCCACCGTGCAGAAGGCCCTGGAAGGCGGCGCCCGGGTGATGCTGATGTCGCACCTGGGGCGTCCGAAGGAGGGCGAGTTCTCCGAGGTCGACTCGCTGGCCCCCGTGGCCGCCCACATGGGGCAGCTGCTGGGCCGCGAGGTGCGTCTGGTGCGCGACTACCTCGACGGCGTGGAACTGGCCGACGGCGAGGTGGTGCTTCTGGAGAACGTGCGGTTCAACGCGGGCGAGAAGAAGGATGAAGAGGCACTGGCCAAGAAGTACGCCGCGCTGTGCGACGTCTTCGTGATGGACGCCTTCGGTACCGCCCACCGCGCGCAGGCATCGACCCACGGGGTCGGCCGCTTCGCGCCCACCGCCTGCGCGGGACCGCTGCTGGCGGCGGAACTCGAGGCGCTGGGCAAGGCGCTGGAACACCCGAAGCGGCCGCTGGTCGCGATCGTCGGCGGCTCCAAGGTCTCGACCAAGCTGACCGTGCTCGAGTCCCTGTCCGGGGTCGTCGATCAGTTGATCGTCGGCGGCGGCATCGCGAACACCTTCATTGCCGCCCAGGGGCACCCGGTCGGCAAGTCGCTGTGCGAACACGACCTGACCGACGAGGCGAAGCGCCTGATGGAGGCGGCTCACGCGAAGGGCGGCGAGATCCCGGTGCCGACGGACGTGACCGTCGGGCAGGAGTTCTCGGAATCCACCCCGGCCGTGGTCAAGCCGGTGGCCGAGGTCACCGAGGGCGACATGATCTTCGATGTCGGTCCCGATACCGCGTCATCCTATGCCGAGTTGCTGCGCAAGGCCGGCACGATCGTCTGGAACGGTCCGGTCGGCGTCTTCGAGTTCGATCAGTTCGCCGCGGGCACCAGGGCGCTGGGCGAGGCGATCGCCGAGAGTGATGCCTTCTCCATCGCCGGCGGCGGGGATACCCTCGCGGCCATCGACAAGTACGGCCTGACTGACCGGATCAGCTACATCTCCACCGGCGGTGGCGCCTTCCTCGAGTTCCTCGAGGGCAAGACCCTGCCCGCGGTGGCGATGCTCGAAGAACGCGCCCGGAGCTGAAGGGCCACGGCCACACTGGAATCGCCGCATTCATGAGACGCACGAAGATCGTGGCCACGCTGGGCCCCGCGACCGACAGCGAGCGGGCCCTGGAGCAGCTGGTGCAGGCCGGGGTGGACGTGGTCCGCATCAACTTCTCCCACGGGGATCCCGCAAGCCATCGCAAGCGGGTCGGGCGGATACGCGAGATCGCCGCGCGGACCGGGCGCTGTGTGGGCGTGCTCGGCGACCTGCAGGGTCCGAAGATCCGCATCGCCCGTTTCCGTGAAGGTCCGGTGGAGCTGAACGAGGGCGACGCGTTCGCGCTGGACGCGAACCTCGGGAACGATGCCGGGGACCGCACGCAGGTGGGTCTGACCTATCCCGACCTGCCGCGCGACGTGCGTGCCGGAGACACGCTGCTGCTCGACGACGGGCGGCTGGTGCTGAAGGTCGAGGCGGTCCGTGATCAGCGCATCGAGTCAACGGTGCTGGTCGGCGGCATGCTCTCCAACAACAAGGGCATCAACCGGATGGGGGGCGGCCTGTCGGCGCCCGCGATCACCGAAAAGGATCGGGAGGACATCCGGCTGGCGGCCGAACTCGAGGTCGACTTCCTGGCCGTGTCCTTTCCCCGTTGCGCGGAGGACATCCACCTGGCGCGGACCCTGCTGCACGAGGCCGGGGGCGATGCCTCGATCTGCGCAAAGGTGGAGCGGGCGGAGGCGGTGGAGCTGGCCGACGAGATCATCGCGGCCTCGGACCTGATCATGATCGCGCGTGGCGATCTCGGCGTGGAGATCGGCGATGCCGAACTCCCGGCCGTGCAGAAGAACCTGATCTCCCGCGCCCGCAAGCTGAACCGGGTGGTGATCACCGCGACCCAGATGATGGAGTCGATGATCCAGAACCCGATCCCGACCCGGGCCGAGGTCTTCGACGTCGCGAACGCGGTGCTCGACGGCACCGACGCCGTGATGCTCTCCGGCGAGACCGCCACCGGACGCTATCCGGACAAGGCCGTGGGCAGCATGGGCCGGATCTGCGCCGCGGCGGAACGCCAGCGCGCCGCCCGGCAGTCCACCCATCGCATGGACAGCTATTTCGGCCGGGTCGACGAGGCCATCGCGATGGCCACGATGTACACCGCCAACCACCTGGACGTCGCGGCGATCGCGGCGCTCACGGAATCCGGCTCCACCGCCCTCTGGATGTCCCGGATCAGTTCCGGCATCCCGGTCTTCGCATTGACCCGGCAGGCGAAGACCAGCCGGCGCATGACCCTGTACCGGGGCGTTTATCCCGTGGTCCTGCCGACGATCCCGGACACCCACGCGGAAACCAACCGCGAGGCGATTCGCCTGCTCCTCAAGGAGGGGGTCGTGAAGGACGGCGAACTGGTGATCATCACCAAGGGCGACCTCGACGGCGTCCCCGGGGGTACCAACGCCCTCAAGATCCTCCGTGTCGGCGAGACCGTCACGGTTCCCTGATACCATCTCTGCGAGAGCAACGATGCAGCCCCACCCGATTCCTGTAAGGAGGAAACCATGGCTCTGATTTCCCTTCGCCAACTGCTGGATCATGCCGCCGAACACGGCTACGGCATGCCGGCCTACAACGCCAACAACATGGAGCAGGTCCACTCGATCATGGAGGCGGCCGCCGCGGTCGATTCCCCGGTGATCATCCAGGCCTCTGCCGGTGCGCGCAAGTACGCCGGCGAGCCCTTCCTGCGCCACATCATCCTCGCCGCGGTGGAGCAGTATCCGGACATTCCGGTGGTGCTGCACCAGGACCACGGCTCCGAGCCCGCGGTCTGCTTCCGCTCCATCCAGTCGGGCTTCACCTCGGTGATGATGGATGGCTCACTGATGGCGGACATGAAGACCCCGTCCACCTACGACTACAACGTCGAAGTGACCGCCAAGGTGTCCGAGCTCGCCCATGCGGTGGGCGTATCCGTAGAGGGCGAGCTGGGTTGCCTCGGTTCGCTCGAGACCGGCATGGCCGGTGAAGAGGACGGCTCCGGCGCCGAGGGTCAGCTGTCGCACGACCAGCTGCTGACCGACCCCGACGAGGCGGCCGATTTCGTGAAGAAGACCGGCGTGGACGCGCTCGCGATCGCGATCGGCACCTCGCACGGGGCCTACAAGTTCACCCGTCCGCCGACCGGCGACATCCTGGCGATCCAGCGCATCCGGGAGATCCATCAGCGCATCCCGGACACCCACCTGGTGATGCACGGCTCCTCTTCGGTGCCGCAGGAGTGGCTGGAGATCATCAACAAGTACGGCGGCGACATGGGCGAGACCTACGGCGTGCCGGTCGAGGAGATCCAGGAAGGCATCAAGCACGGCGTGCGCAAGGTCAACATCGACACCGACCTGCGCATGGCCTCCACCGGTGCGGTCCGCAAGTTCCTCGCGGAAAACCCCAAGGAGTTCGACCCGCGCAAGTTCCTGATTCCCTCCACCAAGGCGATGAAGGAGATCTGCCAGGCCCGCTACGAGGCCTTCGGCTGTGCCGGTATGGCCTCCAAGATCAAGCCGATCGACCTCGCGACCATGGTCAGTCGCTACAAGGCCGGCGAGCTGGATCCGAAGGTCAACTGACAGACCGGCCTGCCGCCGGGGCATGGAGGCCCCGGGTCGGGCACCCGATGATCGACCGGGGGCCTCTGGCCCCCTTTCTTGTGCCAGAATGCCCGCACCCGTTGCGCCCGCGCCGCATAGCCGAGGAGGTTTCCAGATGAAGAAGTTCGCCCTGCTGCTCCTGCCGTTCCTGTTCTTCGTCTGGGTCCTCCCGGCGATGGCCCAGGCGCAGCTGTTCACGCGGGACGTTGACCCGCAGGAGCTGATCGAGGACGCGCGCGAGACCCTGCGCGAGATGGCGCGGCACCCGGATTACGAGGCCCTGCACCACGACCTCGAGACAGCCCGCGGTGTGCTGATCTTCCCGAGGGTGGTCCGGGGCGGCTTCTTCGTCGGGGGCTCGGGCGGGCTCGGGGTCTTCATGGCCTGGGACGAAGAACGCGGCGACTACAGCCCGGTGGCCTTCTACTCCCTCGGCTCCGTGAGCCTCGGGATTCAGTTCGGGGGCGAGGTCGCGGAGGTGATCATCGTCGCGCGGAGCCGGAACGCGGTGGACTCGATGTTCGCCGACGTCTTCCGGCTCGGCGGCGATGCCTCGGTGGCCGCGGGACCGGTGGGCGCCGGTCGCAGCGCGACCGTCACGGCCGACTTCGTGTCCTACGCACGCTCCCAGGGGGCCTTCATCGGCATGAGCCTCGAGGGCTCGCGGCTGCGCATCCGGGACGACTTCAACGAGGCCTACTACGGCGAGGAACTGCGCCCGGTGCACATCATCGAGGCCCGGCGCGTCGACAACCCCGGCACCCACGCCCTGCGCGAGGAGCTCGCGTCCTACCGCTCGGAGCCCGCGGCCGTGCCGGAGGAGGTGGCGCCCGAGGCCATGGAAGAGGACCCGGAGGCCCCGTCCTTGCAGGAGCCTCAGCCGGTCGAACCGGGTTCCGGCGGGCTGACGATCGAGGAGCTGGAGGCCGAGAGCATCTGATCCACCACCAACGCGGGCGCGCCCTCCGGCAGGCCGAGGACGGGCAGGCCGCTGCGGCGGGCGAGCTCGGCGCGGTTGTCCATCGCCGGGTGTGCGTCCGGCCGGCGCCGATTCAGCACCACCGCCACGACCTGCAGGCCGCGCCGGTCCAGGGCCTCCAGCGCCAGCAGGCATCCGCTCAGCGTGCCCAGGCGGTCCTCCGCGACCAGCAGCACCGGATCGCCCAGCGCCTCGGCCAGATCGGCGTTCAGCCCGTCCTCGCACAGCGGCGAATACAGCCCCCCCGCGCCCTCGGTGATGCGCCAGGCGTCGGCCGGGCGCGCGCTCGCGGCCACCAACTCGGCCAGGTGCAGCGGTCTCCCCTCCAGTCGGGCCGCAAGGTCCGGTGCCAGCGGCTCGGCCAGGCGGTAGCGGTTGACCTCGGGCAGCCGCTCCGGAGGCAGTCCGGCCGCCGCGGCAAGCAGCGCGGCATCCTCCGGAAAGCGTTGTCCCTCCCGCAGCGCGCAGCCGGATTCCACCGGTTTTCGCGGTGCGACCTTCAGTCCCCGCGCGCGCCAGATGCGCGCGACCGAGCAGGCGATGAAGGTCTTGCCTACGCCGGTGTCGGTCGCGGTGACGAAGAGACCGCCGGCGCGGGGCAGGGGGACGCCGCTGGTGCTCATGCCGGGTCGGCGGTGAGCCGCCGCAAGGCCTCCTGGTAGCGCTCGGCGGTGCGGGCAACGATGTCCGGGGGGATCTCCGGGCCGGGCGCCTTCTTGTCCCAGTCCAGGCCCTCCAGGTAGTCCCGGACGAACTGCTTGTCGAAGGATTCCGGGCTGATCCCCGGCCGGTAGCGCTCCTCCGGCCAGAAGCGCGAGGAGTCCGGCGTCAGCACCTCGTCGATCAGGTGCAGCCGGCCCTGCTCGTCCAGTCCGAACTCGAACTTGGTGTCCGCGATCAGGATGCCGCGGCGCCGCGCGTGCTCGCGGGCCATCGCGTAGATGCTCAGCGTGGTGTCGCGCACCTCTTCCGCCATCCTGCCACCCAGCAGCGAGACCACGGCCGCGAAGTCGATATTGGCATCATGGTCCCCCTCACCGGCCTTGGTGCTCGGCGTGAACAGGGCCTCCGGCAGCCGGGCGGCGAGGGTCAGCCCCTCCGGAAGCTCGAGGCCGCACAGCGCCCCGGTCGCCTGGTAGTCCTTCCAGCCGGAACCGATCAGGTAGCCCCTGACCACCGCCTCCACCGGCAAGGCACGCAGCCGCCTGACCACGAGACTGCGGCCCTCCAGCGGCTTGCGGATCCCGGCATCCGGCACCACCTCGGCCAGCGGGGTATCGGTCAGCTGGTTCGGTATGCCCAGCACCTGCTCGATCTTGCGCATCCAGAAGACCGTGATCGCGGTCAGGATCCGGCCCTTGTCCGGGATCGGTGTCGGCAGCACCACGTCGAAGGCCGACAACCGGTCCGTGGTGACCATCAGCAGGTGATCCTCCCCCACTGCATAGAGATCACGCACCTTGCCGCGGTGGATCAGCGGCAGGCCGGGGATATCGCTCTCGAACATTGCATCCGTCATGGGCGAATCTTAACGTGAAAATCCTGCGCAGTGCGCACGGCCCCGGTTGTCGCTTCGGAGTGCGGGAGCTTGCTCCCGCTTTGGAGTACGGGAGCTTGCTCCCGCTTGCGGCCGCTTGCGTTTGCTTGCTCCCGCTTGCGTCCGCCTTCACCCGCTTGAGCCTGCTCCCGCGGCAGGAGGCGAGCCTCCTGCAGGGCAAAGCGGCGGCAAGCCGCCGCACTCCATAGGCTTGCGCTTTCATGGCCGCGGGTGTCGGTAGCAGGGAGGTATTCACGGCGTCCCGCGGGAGGCCGCACCGCGCCGCTGCGACAGCGCCCGCCCGCCCGCACGCCATGTGCGACCCCCGTGCGACCCCCCGGCGCCTTGCCCCTGCCCGGCGTGGGGGCTATCTTTGGCCTCCTATGGACTCAGCAGATGCGAAGGTGGGCGTGGTGATGGGCAGCAGTTCCGACTGGCCCACGATGGAGCACGCGGTCGCCATCCTGAAGGAACTCGAGGTTCCGGTGGAGGCGCGCGTGGTGTCCGCCCACCGCACGCCCGACCTGCTGTTCGAATACGCCGAACAGGCCGCGGACCGGGGACTGCAGGCGATCATCGCCGGGGCGGGCGGGGCAGCCCACCTGCCGGGGATGCTGGCGGCCAAGACCCCGGTGCCGGTGCTCGGGGTGCCGGTCGCCTCGCGGCACCTGAAGGGGCAGGATTCGCTGCTGTCGATCGTGCAGATGCCGAAGGGCATCCCGGTGGCGACCTTCGCGATCGGCGAGGCGGGCGCCGCGAACGCGGCCCTGTTCGCTGCAGCAATGCTCGCCAACGGGGATGCCGCGCTGCGAGCGCGCCTCGTGCGGTTCCGGGAACGCCAGCGCGATGCCGTGCTGGCACAGGAGCTGCCCACGGTGCACCGGTGATCCTCCCTCCGGCGACCCTCGGGCTGCTCGGGGGCGGGCAGCTGGGCCGCTATTTCACCATCAGCGCCCGGAACATGGGCTACCGTGTCTGGGTGCTCGATCCCGATCCCGACAGTCCCGCCGGGCGGCTGGCGGACCGCCATCTGTGCGCCCGCTTCGACGATCCGGGCGCACTCGCCGAGCTGGCGGCGCAGGCGGCGGTGGTCACCTGCGAGTTCGAGAACGTGCCGGCCGACAGCGCCGGGTGGCTGGCCGGGCGGGTCCTGCTGCGACCGGATCCCCGGGCACTCGCGATCGCGCAGGACCGGCTCGCGGAAAAACGCTTCCTCGAGGATGCCGGCGTGGCGGTCGCGCCCTGGCTGCCCGTCGAGGACCTCGAAGCGGCGCGGGCTGCGGCACCCGGCTGGAGCCTGCCGGCCATCCTGAAGACGGCGCGCCTCGGCTACGACGGCAAGGGGCAGCTTCCGGTCCGGACCCGCGAGGGCGTCGCCCGGGCCTTCAGCCAGCTCGGCGAGGTCCCCTGCGTGCTCGAGCAGCGGGTGGATCTGCAGCAGGAGGTCTCGGTGGTGCTGGCGCGGGCTCCAGACGGCAGCTGCCGCTGCTTCCCGCTCGCCGAGAACGAGCACCGGGGAGGTATCCTGCACCTGAGCCGGGTGCCGGCCCGCGTCTCTGACGAGATCCGCGAACAGGCGGAGGCCGTTGCGCGGCACATCGCCGAGCGCCTGGATTACCACGGCGTCCTCGCAGTCGAGTTCTTCCTCACCGCCTCGGGGAAGCTGCTGGTGAACGAGGCAGCGCCGCGGCCGCACAACTCCGGACACTACACCCTGGATGCGGTGACCGTCTCCCAGTTCGAGCAGCAGGTCCGCGCGGTCTGCGGGCTGGCGCTGGTGCCGGCCGAACTCGTGGCGCCGGCGGCAATGCTGAACCTGCTCGGAGACCTGTGGCCGGCGGATGGCGGTACGCCCGATTTTTCCCGCCTGCTCTCCCACCCCAGGGCCAGGCTGCACCTGTACGGAAAGCCCGCCGCCCGTCCGGGTCGCAAGATGGGACACGTGAACATCCTCGGGGTCCCCGGGGAGACGGATGCCTCCCGGCACGCTCGGCTCGCCGAGACCCTCTGGGCAGCGTTGCACGGTTCCACGGCCACAGGTGCCAATGATGGGTGAGGGCCGCGACCTGCGCAGCCCCGGAGAACGGCGCCGGCTGCAGCGCGAACTGAAGGCGGACATCCGCTTCGCCGACGTGCTGGCCGGAGAGCGGCTGGAATTCGTGACCACCTGGGGCCTGTTCTCGCCGCGGCGAATCGACGACGGCACGCGGCTTCTGCTCGCCCACGCAGAGGTGCGGCCCACCGACCACTGCCTCGATCTGGGTTGCGGCTACGGACCGATCGGCCTCACCTTCGCGCGCAAGGCGCCCGAGGGGCACTGCACGCTGGTGGACAAGGACTTCGTTGCCGTGGAGTACAGCCGACGCAACGCCGAGCTGAACGGTCTCGCGAACGTCGACTGCCTGCTCAGCAACGGCTTCGCCCAGATCGCCGACCGGCGGTTCGACGTGATCGCATCCAATCTTCCCGCAAAGGTCGGCCGCGAGTTGCTCTACACCTACCTGCTGGATGCACGGGACCAGTTGAACCCGGGGGGATGCCTCTATGTCGTAACCATCACCGGCCTGCGGCGCTTCATCGAGCGGGGCTTCAGGGAGGTCTTCGGCAACTACGACAAGCTGAAGCAGGGCCGGGACTACACGGTCGCGGTTGCCCGGCGCGGCAGCGACTGAAACCAGACGTGCATCCGGTGCGCGCCACCCGGATCCAACCGAGCCCTGCAGATGCATCACATCGACGTTGCGTTCCCGCTGTGGCTTCAACTCTTCTCCGCCGCCGGGCTGACCGTGCTGCTGGTCTGGATGTTCCGGGGCATGACCTGGGACGAACTCTTCGTTCCCGGCCGCCTCCAGCATTTCGTGCTGGCAACCCTGGCGCTGGTGCTGATCTGGAGCATGCAGGCCGCGTCGGTGGATGGCCTGGCCATGCATTTCCTCGGCGTGGTCGTGGTGACCCTGGTCTTCGGCTGGCAGCTGGCCATCCTGATGACCACCCTGGTGGTGGTCGCGCTGGTGCTGATCGGCATCGTCGACCCGATGATGGCGCCGCTGAAGATCGTCCTCACCGGGGCCGCGCCGGCACTGATCACCTGGGGCCTGCTCCGCTTCAGCGAGCGGCGACTGCCGCCGCACATGTTCATCTACCTGTACGTGGTCGGATTCTTTGGCGGGATGCTGTCCGTCGTGGTGGTGATGGCGGGAAACGCGCTGATCTTCGGACTCTTTACGGATGCTGCGTGGGAGTCTATCTTCAGGGAGTACCTGCAATATACTCCCCTGCTGGTGTTGCCGGAGGGTGTGCTCAACGGGATGGTGATTACCGGACTGGTGATGTTCCGCCCGGAGTGGGTGATCACCTATTCGGACGCCCGGTACGTGGACGGCCGTTAATGCTCGGTTCAGGATTGCCGGCGTAAGCTGGGACCGCTAGACAAAAAAAACAGGCGTCTTACCCGCAGATCCTTGAAGGAGGATAAGAGATGAAGAAATTGATGTTGGTCGCCGCGAGTGTCTTTATGGCTGCCGGAATGACCGGTGCTGCGCAGGCCGGTGATGCCGTGGCCGGACAGGCCAAGTACGCGACCTGCGTGGGCTGCCACGGTGCGGAAGGGCAGGGGCAGGCCATCTTCCCGGCGGTGGCGGGCAAGGAGGTGGACTATCTGGTCGATGTGCTGAATCAGTATCGCGCCGGTGATCAGGTCGGGCCGAACACCGCGATGATGATGCCGCACGCGATGAACCTGAGCGACGAGGACATCGCCGATCTGGCTGCGTACATGAACTCCCTGGAGTAATGTCCCCGGCAGGGCAGTCTCCGGGCTGCCTTCCGGATGGCTGACAGGGCCGCCCCGAGCTCCGCTCGAGGCGGCCTTTTTCGTTCCGGGGCGCACGCCCGCCGGTTTTGCCTCGCGCCGGGCCTTCCGGTAAAGTCTAGCGGCTACGCCGTGCGCCGCCGTGGCGCGGGCGTGCAACTGGTTCCGACCCTGAGGTTCCCATGGCCCTTCCCGACCTGATTGCCCCGTCCATCCTGTCCGCCGACTTCGCCCGCCTCGGGGAGGAGGTCGAAAACGTGCTGCGCGCCGGCACGGACATCGTGCACTTCGACGTGATGGACAATCACTATGTGCCCAACCTGACCATCGGCCCCCTGGTCTGCGAGGCCCTGCGCAAGCATGGCGTGACCGCGCCGATCGACGTGCACCTGATGGTCAAGCCGGTCGACCGCATCGTTCCCGATTTCGCGCAGGCCGGGGCCACGTACATCACCTTTCACCCCGAGGCCTCGGACCACATCGACCGCACCCTGCAGCTGATCAAGTCCGAGGGCTGCAAGGCCGGCCTGGTCTTCAATCCGGCGACGCCGCTGTCCCACCTGGACTACGTGATGGACAAGATCGACATGATCCTGCTGATGTCCGTGAACCCGGGCTTCGGCGGTCAGAAGTTCATCCCCGCGACGCTGGACAAGCTGCGCGAGGCGCGCCGGCGCATCGAGGAGTCCGGGCGCGAGATCCGGCTCGAGGTCGACGGTGGCGTCAAGGCGGACAACATCCGGGAGATCAAGGCCGCCGGTGCAGACACCTTCGTCGCCGGTTCCGCGATCTTCGGCGCGGCCAGCGACACCGACCCGAACCACTACGACAGCGTCGTGCGCAGGATGCGCGAAGAGCTTGCCCAGGCCTGAGCCGGATCGCCGCCATGTCCCTGCCGCGTCCCCGGATGGTCCTGATCGACCTCGACGGCACACTGGTCGACAGCGTGCCCGACCTGGCCTTCAGCGTCGATGCGATGATGGACGAACTGGGCCTGCCCCGGCGTGGCGAGCAGGCGGTGCGCAAGTGGGTCGGGAACGGCGTGGAGCGCCTGGTCAAGCGCGCGCTGGTCAACGATCTCGAAGGCGAGCCCGAGCCCGAGCTCTACGCCCGTGCGCTGCCGGCCTTCATGCGCGTGTACCAGGAGAACACCTCGCTGCGCAGCCGGCTGTACCCGGGCGTGCAGGAGGGTCTCGACCGGCTCCAGGCCGAGGGCTTCCGACTGGGCTGCGTGACCAACAAGGCGGAGCGCTTCACGCTGCCGCTGTTGCGCGACAAGGGCATCCTGGATCGATTCTCGCTGGTGGTCTCGGGTGACACGCTGGAATTCAGCAAGCCGCACCCGGCGCCCCTCCTGCACGCCGCCGCGGAACTCGGCGTGACGCCCGCGGAGTCGCTGATGGTCGGGGATTCCCGCAGTGACGTGAAGGCGGCGCGGGCGGCCGGCTTCCGGATCGTCTGCATGAGCTACGGATACAATCACGGCCGCGACATCCGCGAGGAAGGTCCGGACGCCGTGCTCGACCGCCTCGACGAGCTGCCGGCGCTGCTGCAGCCCGAGGCCGCCTGATGCACTGCGGCGGACCGCCGCCGGGCGGCCATGGCACCTGAGCAGTACGACCGCCTGGTGGCCGAAGGCCACAACCGCATTCCGCTGGTGCGGGAGGTGCTGGCGGATCTCGATACCCCGCTGTCCATCTTCATGAAGCTGGGCAACCAGCCCTTTACCTACCTCTTCGAATCGGTGCAGGGCGGCGAGAAGTGGGGGCGCTATTCCTTCATCGGCCTGCCGGCGCGTACGCTGCTGCGAGTGCGCGGTCATCAGATCGAGGTGGAGACGGACGGGGTCGTGGTGGAGAGCCTCGAGCACGCGGATCCGCTGGCCTGGATCGAGGAATTCCAGGCCCGCTTCCGGGTGCCGGATCTCGGGGGACTGCCACGCTTCACCGGCGGCCTGGTCGGCTATTTCGGTTTCGAGACCGTGCAGCTGATCGAGGCGCGGCTGGCCGGCCAGGACAAGCCCGATGCGCTGGGCCTTCCGGACATCCTGCTGATGGTCTCCGACGAGGTCGTGGTCTTCGACAACCTCGCCGGCCGGCTCTACCTGGTGGTGCACGCGGATGCCTCGCGCGCCGATGGCCAGGCGGAGGCCTCGCGGCGGCTGGACCGGCTCGAGGCCCGGCTGCTCGAACCCTTCGACCGGCCGCAGCCGCACCCGCGGCCGCATGCGGTGCCGGAGTACTCCGCCGGCTGGTCCGCCGGGGACTTCAAGGCCGCGGTGGACCGGGCGCAGCAGTACATCGTCGATGGCGACGTGATGCAGGTGGTGCTGGCACAGCGCATGAGCGTCCCGTTCAGCGCACCGCCCCTGGATCTGTACCGCGCACTGCGTGGCCTGAACCCCTCCCCGTACATGTACTACATGGATCTCGGCGATCACCACGTGGTCGGCGCCTCGCCGGAGATCCTGGTACGCCTCGAGGACGAGCGGGTCACGGTGCGCCCCATCGCGGGCACCCGGCCCCGCGGCCGCAGCCCCGAGGAGGATCAGGCCCTCGAGACGGAGCTGCTCGCGGACCCCAAGGAGCGGGCCGAGCACCTGATGCTGATCGACCTCGGGCGGAACGACGTGGGGCGGGTCAGCAGCACCGGGACCGTGAAGGTCACCGACACGATGGTGGTCGAGCGCTACTCGCACGTGATGCACATCGTGTCCAATGTGGAGGGCCTGCTGAAGCCCGGCCTGAGCGCGCTGGACGTGCTCCGCGCGACCTTCCCCGCGGGCACGGTCAGCGGTGCTCCGAAGATCCGGGCGCTGGAGATCATTCAGGAACTGGAGCCGGTCAAGCGGGGCGTTTATGCTGGAGCCGTTGGATATCTATCATGGTCCGGGAACATGGATACCGCGATCGCGATCCGCACCGCGGTCCTGCACGATGGCGTGCTGCACATCCAGGCCGGTGCGGGAGTGGTGTACGACTCAGTGCCGGAGAACGAGTGGCAAGAGACCTTGAACAAGGGCAGGGCGGTGGTGCGCGCCGCGGAGATGGCAATCTCCGGATTGAGCCCCCGCCGCGCCTGATCCGGGGCGGCGTCTCCCGGCGCATGCTGCGCGCATTCCTGTTGCTGCTGCTGCTGTGGCTGTTGCCGCAGCCGGTGCTGGCGCAGGTGATGCTGCTGGTGCCCGGTTTCCAGACCGAACAGCAGACCCATCCCTTCCGTGAGGCCGGTGTCACCGTCCCGCTGCTGGCATCGGGCTGGACCGACGGCGGGCAGATGCTGCCGTCGCTGCAGGGCGTCGAGTTCGACCGCTCGCCGGAGGCGCGGAGCAGGCTCTTCTACAGCCTGGTGATGCCCACCGACCGTCCGATCTCCATGCAGGCCGAGTGGCTCAACCTCTATCTCGATGCCGCCACACGACGCCACCCCGACGAGCCCGTGATCCTGGTGGCCCACTCCCTTGCCGGAGTCGTGGCCCGGTATTCGCTGGTCACGCGCAAGCGCCCGGAGGTGTCCGCGCTGATCACCATCGCGAGCCCCCATGTCGACGGGACCATGATCCAGCTCGGCGACTTCTTCTGGCAGTCGCCACTGGGCACCTATACGCCGCTCCTGGGGCAGTCGGATCTGCGGCAGCTGCTGGAGCTGTATTCCGGAATCAGCCCGGACCAGTCGGGCAACGTGCTGCGCTGGCTGAGTCATCAGACCCACCCGGAGATCCGCTACGTGGGCATCATGCGGATGGCGGATACGGTGGTGGACCCCATGCTGCAGGATCTCAACCGCGTGGCCGACCTGCGGGGCCGCGCCGAACTGCTGCTCAGCCCGGGCGGGCATGCGCTGGAGGGGAGCGACGGCACGGTGCTCGCCGCGCTGTTTTCTGAGATCGCGGGGCAGCCTGCTAGGTAGCGTGAAAGAACACGGTGTGCACCAAGGGGGGCCGTAGGGCGGAGGGCGTAGGGTGGGCCAAGCGCAGCGGGCCCACCAACCCGACCGTATCCCTCTGTGCTGGTCACACTTCGGTTTGCCCAGCCTGCGGGTCTGATGGTGTGTCGCTGGACCCGGGCCCCGGGCTTGCCGGGGCCCGGACTGCTCAGGCCGCGTTGTTGAAGATGAAGTGATGCCGCGGGCGGTACTGCCGCACGTCCGGCTTCCCGAGCACCTTCAGCACCTCCGGGTGGTTGGCGAACTGATCCAGCTTGATGCCGTCCAGGAAGTCGTGCAGCTGCTGGTCGAATTCCCTCCACAGCATCTCGGTCAGCGGTGGTTCCTCTTCCGCCTCGGGTTCGTCCTGGTGCTGCTTCAGCCGGGTCAGGTTCATCGTGTCGCCGAGGGCGTCGATGATGTCCGCGACGCTGACCTGCTCGGGGCGCCGAGCCAGGCGGTACCCGCCGCCCGGACCACGGATCCCCTCGACGAGACCACCCTTGCGCAGCTTGGCAAACATCTGCTCCAGGTAGGACATCGAGATGCCCTGGCGCTCGGAGATGCCGATCAGCGTCACCGGCCCGGTGCGCTCGTGGATGGCAATGTCCATCATCGCGGTGATGGCGAAACGGCCCTTGGTCGAGAGTTTCATCGCGAACTCCTCGCTAATGTGCTTGGCCACTATTAGATCAAAGTCCGAGTGTAGTAGTCAAGAATAATCCGGCAGGCTGTTAGAGCTCCTCGGGCGTGAGGCTGCCGAGATGCCGGAACCCGTTGTCCTCGAGCGGCTGAAACACCGCGATGCCGCCCTCGTCGATGAACACGTTCGCGGCTGCGCGCAGATTCAGGTTGTGCCCGACGATCACCGTGTTCTCTGCCGCGTCCGCGGGTGGCGTCGCCAGCATCCCGCGCAACGCGGTGACGAGCTGGTCGCGCCGGGCGGGATCGCGCGTGGCGGGCAGGTTGAACAGGCCGTCCACCCGCTCGTAACGGCCGAAGGCCAGTTCCGCGGTATCGCGGTTGCGACAGAAATGGCTCGTCAGCACGTCGCCCACCGGGATGCCGTGGCGCTCGAAGGCCGCGCCGACATGGCGTGCCTCCTGGCGCCCCTCGCCACTCAGGTTGCGCTGCGTCTCGCAGCGGTCCATGTCGGACAGGTCGGTGTCGCGCTGCCCCCAGTCGGTCCTGGCGTGACGCCAGTAGATCACCAGCCCGCCCGCCTGCATCTCCTCGATCAGGGGGCCGGTCCTCTCGGCGGCCAGCGGGAGGGGCGCGAACAGCAGTGCGGCGAGCAGCAGGGTGATGAAGCGTACGGGCATGGGTTCTCTCCTCGGAGGGGCTTGGTTGCGAAGGCTGGGACCGCCCGGGTGGTCCGGAAATTCAATCCAGAGGCGTTTCCCGCGCGCGGCCACCACCCCCGACGATGAACGAGGCGTAGGGCGGAAGAGGGCGCAGCCCGTTATCCGCCATCCGGCGCCAGGGTAGCCGCGTGCTCCAGGACATTGCGATCGCCGCACGGCGGATGACGCTACGCTCTTCCGCCCTACCGGTTCCCGAAGCGCAGGCCGTGTT
>RECA01000211.1 GCA_007692435.1 Thioalkalivibrio sp. | reverse complement strand
AGGAGGCCAGCCCCTGGCCGATCTTCCCCGGCGCCGAAATCGCCGAGAGGGCTCGCCTCCTACCGGGGCCCCGGACCTGCCGCAGGGTTCAACGTCCGGACGCCTCCACGATGGTCAGGAATCCGCGGATGTTCTACAGTGCGACGCAGTGCGACGCAGTGCACGGAACCTCACGGAACACCATGACCAACGCATACCCCAGGGCGGAACTCGCCCCACCCACGCGCCCCGAACCACCCGGGGGCAGTCTTGGCCGCGCATCCCCGGACGAACTCGAGACCTGGATCGAAGACCGACCGGCACGCGACACCCTGCAGGCCGTCGCGGTGCTCGACGAGGCGCTGCGCTCCGTGCACGAAGTCCGCATCGAATACCCCACCCTCACCGGGCTCACCGAGGTGCTGATCGCCCGGGCCGCACCGGTGCTGGGCAAGATCGACCTGCAGCTGAGGCAGATGCCCGTGCCGCTGGGGCGCAAGAGTCTCACGCTCGCGAACGCCTATGCCGAGCTCTCCCGCAACCTGGCGAACGCGCTCCTGCGGCTGGTGGATGAGGGGCTGGAACAGCGCAGGATCGACGGGCGCGGCGCGGCGCCGCACCTGCGCCGGGCCATGGTGCTGCTTGCAGGCAGGTTCATCCACTTCTGGCGTCTCTATCAGCCGCTGCCCGCGAACATGTGGCTGCAGATCTACCGGACACTGGAAGTGGCGGAAGCGCTGGGGGTGGCCGACGAGCCGGCAGCCGACACGGAGCGCCTGAGCGGTCAGACCCTGTCGCCGGACAGCGTGGAACGCCTGGTCGGTCGCATCGCGGTAGTCGGGTCCGCCGGCGTGTATGCGTTGCACCATGGCGAAGTGAACGTTCTGGCGCGCTGGCTGGAGTCGGTCCCGCTGCAGTGCGTTACAGAGATTCCCGCCGGTGCCGACGAATCCAGCCCGCTGCTGCGCCTGGCCCTGCGCGAGGACCATGCCCCATCCCTCGTCACCGGCCATCCGAGCCCCGCCCCCGAATACCGCCTGGTCGATCTGCGCCCCGTCCTCGACGCGATCCGCTCCGGTCCTGGCGCGCAGGCACGCACGGGGAGCTGGCATCCGGGCACGGGCGCGCTGGACCGGCGCCTGCTGAGCCTCTGGGTGGTGCCGCCGACGCGGCGCTTCAGCCGTGAACCCGCAGACGTGGAACCGATCATCACGGTGACCGGCCTCGCGGACATCCACAACCTGGTGCGGGCGGATTACCGGCACCAGCGCAAGCTCGAGGTCGGCGGACTCTCGGGGCTGCCCGGCAGCGGGGGTTCGAGTGGGCCGGCCCGCGATCCCCAACACATTCCGGCGGCCCTGTCGCTGGGAATCGGGGACCCGGAGGAGAGGGAGCAGCTCAGCCTGGCCGTGACCGGCAGCGCGCGACATTCCGACGAGGCCCGTTTCCTGTCGGACCAGAACCTGGACCGCCTGGGCGCCGCCTGGAACGACGCGGTGCGGGGCATCAACCCGCGCATCGAGAACACGCCCCAACCCGGGGCCCTGCGCATGCTGCAGCCCACGGCCGCCCGGCTGCGGAACCTGGGCGCCGGGGGCCTGAACCTGGTGCTCAAGTCGCCGGCGCAGAAGATCTACAGCGGAGACCTGATTGCGGTACGGGCGACGCGCAAGGGGCGCGTGGTCTGGCAGCTCGGCATGATACGCTGGCTTCGCTACGACGGCCCCGATGAAGTCACGGTTGGCATCGAATACCTCGCGCCCGGCTGCACGCCCACCGAGGTCCGCCTGATCCGCAGCAACACCCCCGTCGGAAACCCGAAGCCCGCCCTTTTCTTCCACCCGCACGGCAAGGCGGGGGCCGGCGCGCTGGTCTTTTCCCCCGCTGCGTTCGCGGCGGGCAACCAGGTGTCGTTCCGGCTCGCCGGCGAGCAGCGCGTGGTCAAGCTGGATGCCGTTCGCCCGGAGAGCCACACCTTCAGCCGCGCGGATTTCCCGATGCCGGCGTCCTCGCACCCCTGACCCGCACGGCCGGCATTCGGAGGCAGGCCCGAGTGGCAGCCGGTCCGCCTTCTGTTAATCTTCGTGATGACGCGGGGCAGGCGCGGGACGCCGCCCCGCGGCACGCGCCGATGAGCGCCGGATCCGTCACGGAAGCGCTCGACGGCCGGTAGTGCACGATTCGGGAATCCAGGGATGTCGCAGAGCACTGAGTCCGTCAGCCTTCTGTTCGTCACGCACCGGCCGGAAACGGCCGAGCGGCTGAGCAGCTGCGTGCGGATGCGCGGGCCTGCGGTGCGGGCGGAACACGCCTCGGACCAGCCGGAGCTCCAGACACAGCTCCTGGCGCATCGCTTTCATGCCATCGTGCTGATGACCGGCGGTGAGGACCCCGGTCTCGACGCCGTCAATGCGGCGCTCGTGAACGCGGGGCGCACGACCCCGGTGATCGTGATCAGCGAGCGCCCGGAGAGCGAGCGTCTCCCCGACTACGAGTCCGGAGCCTTCGCGGTGATCGGCAACGACATGGAAGACCTCGCTGCGCTGCTGATCCTGAAGGCGGTCGAATTCAGCCTCTGCTCGGCCCGGGTCCACCAGCTGCGCAACAGCCTCCAGGAGGCCGAACGCCGGTACCTCGGCGTGCTCGAGGACTCGAAGGATCCGGTGGTCTACACCCGCGAGGGAATCTGCCTCGCCGCGAACCGGGCCTGGCGGGAACAGTTTCAGATCGACACGGCGGAGGAAGTGGCCGGCCTCAAGCTGTCGGATTTCGTGAGTCCCGAACAACACGAGCTGGTGCGGCAATGGGTCGAGGCCCACGAGCCGGGTGCGGATCCCGCCGGCGAACGGCGCGTGCTGACCCTGCGGACCACGCTGGGGAGACAGTTCGAGGCCGAACTCGTGTTCACCGACGGGACGGTCAACGGCGAGGTCTGCACCGTCGTGCGCATGGCGATGCCGGCGCAGCGGGACAGGCCGGGAAGACTGTCCGGGCTGGACCCGGTGACCGGACTGCACAATCGGCAGCATCTGTTCCTGGAGGCCGAGCGCGCACTGACCGCGGCCGCGCGCGCCAAGGCCCCCTTTGCGCTGCTGGAATTCTCGGTGGACGATCTCGAACGGCTTCAGAACGGCCTGGGCGGCAGCGGGTCGGGCATCTTGCTCACGGAGGTGGGCCTGCTGATCCGCGAGCACTTTCCGGACCCCGCCACCGTGGCCCATCTCGGCGACGGCAACTTCGGCGTGCTGGTCCCGGCCACCCGCCGGCCCGCCCTGGAACAGCGCCTGGGTGCGCTGATCAGGGCCGCCTCGGAGCGCGAGATCGACCTCGGGCAGGGATCCACGATCGTGACGCTGTCCTGTGGCGCCGTGATCGCAGACGACTCCGCGCCGACGGTTGACGGCCTGCTGGATCAGGCCCGTCGCGGGCTGGAGGAGGTGCGCCACAATGGCGGCAACGGATATGCCTTTCAGCGGCCGCTGTCCGACGCACTGGCGCGTTCGACGTCGGACCGGATGTGGAAGAAACGCATCCTGCAGGCCATGGCCAAAGACCGCATCCGCCTGCTTTACCAGCCGGTGGTGAGCCTGCACGGCGGGGACATTCCGCGCTTCAGCGTCTTCGTGCGGCTCACCGGGCCCGACGGCGAGGTCTACGAGCCCGGCGACTTCCTGCCCGCGGCGGAACGCACGGGCGTCGCGGCCGACATCGACCGCTGGATCGTGAGCCACGCGGTCGCCGCGCTGGCGGAGCGGATCAGGACGGACCCCAGGACCACGTTCTTTATGAAGCTCACTCGGGGGTCGCTGGTCGACGGGTCGGTCGTGGTGTGGCTGCAGGAATTCCTGCACAAGCATCGCATTCCCGCCAACAATGCCGTGGTCGAGATCAAGGAGGCGACGATCGTCACCAACCTGAAGGCGGCGGCGGCCACGGCCCGGGGCCTGAAGACCATCCAGGCGCAGTTGTGCATCGACGACTTCGGCAACGGTCTCAACCCGTTTCACATCCTTCGCCACGTCGACGCGGACTACATCAAGCTGGACGGGCACTTCGTGCGGAACCTGGTCAAGGACGAGGGCAGCCGCGACGCGATCCGACGTTTCACCGAGGGCAGTCACGCGAAGGGAAAGCAGATCATCGTGCCGATGGTCGAGGACGCCGCCACGCTGGCGGTGCTGTACGGGCTCGGCGTGAACCTGGTGCAGGGCTACTTCGTGCACCCGCTGGGGGAGCAGCTGGACGTGGACTTCACGCAGGTGCTCTGAGGCAGCACCCGCGCGCGGCGCCGGCCGCACGCCGGGTAGACGGTGATGCCGGGACGGGGCGAGGAAACCGCCCCCGCCTCAGCGGTTCCAGAACTTCAGGTCCTCGAAGAAGCCCTTCACACCGTCCAGCCAGGAGTGGGTCTGCGGGCTGTGGCGCGTGCCACCCTGCTGCGTGGACTCGTCGAACTCGCGCAGCAGCTCCTTCTGCCGATGGGTCAGGTTCACCGGGGTTTCCACCACGGCCTGGCACAGCAGGTCACCCACACCACCGCCGTGCACCGACGTCACGCCCTTGCCGCGCAGGCGGAACTGCTTGCCGCTCTGCGTCTCGGCCGGAATCTTGAGCACCACGCGGCCGTTCAGACAGGGAACCTCGAGCTCCCCCCCGAGCGCGGCGGTCGCGAAGGAGATCGGGACCTCGCAGTGCAGATCGTTGCCCTCGCGCCGGAACAGCTTGTGCGGCTTCACCCGCACCTGCACGTACAGGTCGCCCGGCGGACCGCCATTCAGGCCTGCCTCGCCCTGCCCGGAGAGGCGGATGCGGTCGCCGGAGTCGACGCCCGCCGGAATCTTCACGTCGAGGGTGTTCTGCTGCTGCACCCTGCCGGAGCCGCCGCAGGACTTGCAGGGGTTCGGGATCACCTTCCCGGTGCCGTGACAGCGCGGACAGGTCTGCTGTACCGAGAAGAAGCCCTGCTGGATGCGCACCTGGCCCACCCCGTTGCAGGTGGGGCAGGTCTCGGGGCTGGTGCCCGGCTCGGCGCCGGAGCCGTCGCAGGTCTCGCAGCTGACCGTCGTCGGCACGCGGATCTTCACCTCGGTGCCGAAGACGGCCTCCTCGAGACTGAGGTCCAGGTTGTACTGCAGGTCGGACCCGCGGTACGCCCGCTGCCCACCGGGGCGTCCGGCGCCCCCGAAGATGTCGCCGAAGATGTCCTCGAAGATGTCGCTGAAGCTGCCGCCGCCCCCGCCGAAGCCGCCACCGGCCGAGGCTTCGACGCCAGCGTGCCCGTAGCGGTCGTAGGCGGCACGCTTGCCGGAGTCGCTGAGCACATCGTAGGCGGCCCGGGCCTCCTTGAACCGGGCCTCGGCCTCGGCGTCGCCGGGGTTGCGGTCCGGATGGTATTTCATCGCCAGGCGCCGGAACGCCTTCTTGATCGCCTCTGGCGAGGCCTCCCGGGTCACCCCGAGCACCTCGTAGTAGTCACGCTGCGCCATGTTGGTCCCTTGCCGATTGCCGCGCCGGCCGATCGCGGCCCCGCGGGAACGTGCACGCCCGGAGACCTCTTTCGGGGAATCCGGGCGTGCCCAGTCGGTGTCGCCAGACCCGGTCCTCGGACCGGGTCACTGCCGCTTACCGCTTCTTGTCGTCGACCTCTTCGAATTCGGCGTCCACGACATCGTCGGAGGAGCCGGATTCGCCGCCGCCCGGCTGCTCGGGGCCATCCCCTTCCCCGGTCCCGCCGCCGGCAGTCTTCGAGTAGGCCTTCTCGGCCAGCTTGCCGGAGGCCTCCGCGAGCTTCTGGCTTGCCGACTCGATCGCCGTCACGTCATCGCCCTTGATCGCCTCGCGCGTCTCGCTGATCGCGGCCTCGATCGCGGAGCGCTCGTCGGCCTCGACCTGGTCGGCGAGATCCTTCAGCGACTTCTCGGCCGAGTGGATCAGCGCATCGGCCTGGTTGCGGGCGGCGACCAGCGCGTGGAAACGCTTGTCCTCCTCCGCATGGGCCTCGGCGTCCTTGACCATCTTGTCGACCTCATCATCGCTCAGGCCCGAGGAGGCCTTGATCACGATGCGGTTCTCCTTGCCGGTGGCCTTGTCCCTGG
>RECA01000216.1 GCA_007692435.1 Thioalkalivibrio sp. | reverse complement strand
TGGTGTCGGACAGCGTCCAGTTGATCAGACGCTCGGTGATGAAGTTCTTGTTCGGCACCACGATCTCGCGGTTGTCCCAATCCACGATGGTGGTCGCGCGGGTGCGGATCCGGGTGACGGTACCGCTGTACTCGCCGATGGTGATGGTGTCGCCGACGCGTGCCGGGCGCTCGAACAGCATGATGATGCCGGAGACAAAGTTCGCGACCACCTCCTGCAGGCCAAAGCCGAGGCCCAGCGTCAGGGCCGCGACCATCCACTGCAGTTCGGCCCAGCGCAGGCCCAGCAGCGAGAACACGCTGATTACCGCGACCACCGCCAGCGCGTAGCGCAGCAGCGTGGTCACGGTGTAGCGGCCGGCCGCGTCCATCTGGGTGCTGCGCGAGAGCAGGATCTCCACCAGGCCCGGCAGGTTGCGCGCGGCCAGGGTGAACAGCACGCCGAGGAAGATCGCGAGCAGGAAGTCCTGCAGGCTCACCCGGCTCAGGATCTCGGTCTCGCCGACCACGATGGTGCGTGACCACAGCGTCACTCCGTCAAGCCACGTGAGTGCCGGCAGCACCTCCGACCAGACCCAGAAGAGCCCCAGCACCATGGCCGCACCGGCCGTCACCCGCAACAGGGTACGGGTCTGCTGGTTGATGTTCTCCACGCTCAGGTGCGGCTCCGGAATCTCCACGGTCGCCCCCTCGCCAGCGGTCAGCCCGGTCTGCGCGGCAGCCGCCTTCGCGCGCTGCTCGCGCATCCGGCGGATCACCAGCCGTGTCTCGCTCAGGACCAGCGCGCGGGCCGCGAGGCTGTAGCCCAGCCAGACCCCGGCCACCACGACCACGGTATTGATGGTGTGTGCGAGCAGGGTGGCCACGGTCAGCAGGTAGCCGGCCAGCGTCAGCCCGAGGAGGACCGCGGCATAGGCCACCAGCGCCAGTCGCAGCAACCGGCGCCTGCGCTCCCGCCGCGGGCTGTCCTCGGCATGCGGCCACGGCGCGAGCATGCGCCAGGCAAAGATCCCGGTCACGAGCACCGAAGCGAACAGTGCGACACGGCCGAAGACGTCGGCGACCAGGTCGCTGGGATGCCCGAAGGTCAGTGCCAGGAACATGATCAGCAGCAGCTGGGTGGGCAGATACCAGGCCAGGTGACGGCGGAGACGGCGGACCACCAACGGATTCCAGTCGAAGTGGGCCATTCCGACGCCGTTCCTGCTGGTGAACAGCAGGAAGAGATGACCCACCAGCCACCACAGCGCCGTGCTGAACAGCATTATCGCCAGGATTTCCACCCCGGGCCCGATGTCCGGCAGCCGTTCCAGGCGGAAGCCCGTGGAGGCCAGCAGTACCGGAACCGGAAGCACGCGCAGCAGGGTCCAGCCGATGGCCTGGAAGGTCAGTCCGATGCGGTCAGTGAAGCGGTGGGTGGTCATCTCCGCGAGGCGTGCGAGATGGCCCTGGGTGCCGCGGGCCCAGAGCATCAGCAGTGCCGCAACCAGCAGCGTGAGCAGGGACCCGGCTGGCCGGCCGATCGTGACCTTGATCAGCGCACCGCGGATCTCCTTCCAGGAGGCTGGGTCCAGCAGGGCCATCAGCGCGGCTGGCAGGCGCATCGACCACTCGAGGCCGACCGGGGTGTGACTGGGCCACCAGAGCAGGGATTCGCGCAGCAGCTGCGACAGCTCCTCGATCTGCAGCACCGCGGCCCGCAGCCGGACCTCCGTCTGTTGCAGCTGGTCGGTCAGCAGCTCGTCCGCTTGGAGCTGCATCATGATCACCTCGCGCTGGAGGCGCCGGATCTCCGTTGCCGCATGGTCCTCGGTGATCTCTGGCGGGACCGTGGGCAGGGTACGCAGGTCATCCCGAAGGGTGATGTCGCGCAGTCGGGATTGCGCCAGTTCCCGTTCAAGGTCGCGGAGGACGAAGCGCTTCTCCAGCATCCCGCGCAGCCGCCGCTCCTCCTCGATCAGCAGGCCCCCGAGCACGTCGGTCAGGCCCCCGATCTCGAGACGCTCGCGCACGCTGGCGAGGGTCTGGCTGAGGTCGGTCTCGATCGCGGCATAGCGTTCACGCTGCGTCTGCAGCTCGCGGATCCGGGTCTGGGTCTCCGCCATCCGGTCGATGCGGTGCAGCAGGGACTGGATCTCGGGCGCGAAGCGCACTGCGGCCTCCGGCTCGCGTTCGGTCAGGCGGCGCAGGTCAGCGCGCAGCGCGCGCAGCTCTTCACCGGCCCGTTCAGCCAGTTCCTCCGAGAGTTGCCCGAGGGCCGCGCCCAGCCAGCGTCCCTCGGCATCGAGCACGCGGAGTTCCAGTCGGAGCAGTTCGATACGGAGCGGCAGCACTTGGGCGTCGAGCTGAGCCGCGATGATGCGCGCGTCTGCCCGGCGATCGCGGGCATCCTCCCAGGCCGCCAGCGCATCGGCCAGTGCCGTGTCCTGCAACGGGCCCCAGATCTCGGCTGAGGTCTCTTCCGCACGCTCGCGGCGCAGGCGCTCCAGTGTCTCGGGCTGCGTCCGTGCCTGGCTCTCCAGGCGATCGAGCAACTGTTGTTTCTGTTCCTGTTCGAGCCGCAGCTGGGTCCGCCGCTGTTCCAGGGCGCCGATGTCATCCTCGATGCGGCTGAGGGTCCGGTCCTCCGTCTCCGGCGGGGCGGTGCGCGCATCCGCGATAACGCGCAGGCGGTCCGCTGCCTCGTTCAGCCGCTCTTCCATGGCCAGCGCGAGCTGCGCGCGCTCCAGGGCACCGAGCAGCCGTTTCGAGCCGCCCTGCTCGTGTTCCAGCGCCGAGCGCCACAGGCTGTTCTCGGCCACGTCATCCGCAGTGGCTTCGACGCGCTCTGCGAGACGGTCGGCGGGGCTCGCCTCCAGCCAGGCCTCGGCGGGGCCGGTGTCGATTGCCTCGACCATGGAGGACAGCCGCGCCCGCGCGTCGCGCAGCGCCGTGTGCAGGTCGATCAGTTGCTGCGTGCTGAGGGCCGTTGCTGCGGCACCGTGGTCGTTGCGTTCCTGTGCGGGCAGCAGCGCGCTCCAGCCGAGCAGGAGAACCAGGAGCAGCAGCGGGGTGAAGGCAATCGGGAAGGGACGCATGCGCAGGGGCGGAGGGGACCAGGATTGTTGCCCCATTATGACAGGATCACGGCGGGATCCAGCCCCCCGTGCGATGGATATTCAGTCGATCCGGCTGTCCGGATGGCCGAGCAGTGCCTCCAGACCGTCGATGCGCATGCCGGGCGCAACGCCGTGGCGTTCGAACCAGCCGCGGTTCACCTCGAGTGCATAGCGCACCGGGCCCTCGGAGGCGTGCACGCGGAGGGAACGGGGTTCCATGCGGGCGATGTTCCGGATCCGGTATTCGCGGTCGATGAAGGCGACCGACAGGGGTATCAGGGTATTCTTCATCCACATGCCGACGGCCTGGTCACCCGGCCAGACGAAGAGCATGCCGTGGTCCTCGGGCAGGTATTCGCGGAACATCAGGCCACGTGCCATCGCCTCCGGGGTGTCGGCGATCTCCACCGTCAGGGTCCGGTCGGCGATGGGGAGTTCCCGGACCGGCAGGGTCTCCGCGGCAGCCGCCGCGGCCAGCAGCCAGAGCAGTGTGGCCAGCCCGAGCGCCGGGATCAGGGCCAGGCCCCTGCCGGCTCTGCCGGGCCGCCGAGGCCGGTACCGGGGTGCACCGGCCAACGGTCGTGGCGTCACTCGCGGTCCATCCGCCCGACGGCGCAGCTGACATAGGAGCGTGCCTTCGCGCCGGCGGACTTCAGGCCCTGCACCGAGCCGGTTGCCGGGTAGCCCATCGACGCGAGCTTGCGAACGATCTCGTCGCGCCGCTCGTCAGCGGCCTCGACTTCGACCACGCCTCCGTCGATGTCCACTTCCACCGCGTCGACACCCTCCAGCGCCGTGAGGCCCTTGCGGATGCTGCCCGCGCAGCCGCCGCACTTGATGTTTTCCACTTCGATGCGCATTGAACCCTCCGGGGTTTCGCCAGAATGAAGAGACTGCAGGTATGATTCCACACCGCGCCAAATGTTCAAGGGATCACGGCATGCCCCAGTATCGCTCACGCACCACCACCCACGGCCGCAACATGGCCGGCGCCCGCGCGCTCTGGCGCGCGACCGGCATGCAGGACGGCGACTTCGGCAAGCCGATCATCGCGGTGGCCAACTCCTTTACCCAGTTCGTTCCGGGGCACGTGCACCTGAAGGATCTCGGGCAGCTGGTCGCCCGCGAGATCGAAAAGGCCGGCGGAGTCGCGAAGGAATTCAATACCATCGCGGTCGACGACGGCATCGCGATGGGGCACGCCGGCATGCTCTACTCGCTGCCTTCGCGGGAGATCATCGCCGACAGCGTCGAGTACATGGTCAATGCCCATTGCGCCGATGCACTCGTTTGCATTTCGAACTGCGACAAGATCACCCCGGGCATGCTGATGGCCGCGATGCGCCTGAATATTCCCGCCGTGTTCGTATCCGGCGGCCCGATGGAGGCCGGCAAGGTCCAGCGCGACGGCAACGTGATCCACCTCGACCTGGTGGACGCGATGGTGGTCGCGGCCAACCCGCAGCAGAGCGACGAGACGGTGCAGGAATACGAGCGCTCGGCCTGTCCGACCTGCGGGTCCTGCTCGGGGATGTTCACCGCGAACTCCATGAACTGCCTGACCGAGGCGCTGGGGCTGTCGCTGCCGGGCAACGGCTCGCTGCTCGCGACCCACGCGGGCCGCCGGGAGCTCTTCCTGGAGGCCGGGCGGCTGATCGTCGAACTGGCCCGGCGCCATTACGAGCAGGACGACCCCTCGGTGCTGCCGCGCGCGATCGCGAGCTTCGATGCCTTCGAGAACGCGATGAGCCTCGACATCGCGATGGGCGGGTCCACCAATACCGTGCTGCACCTGCTCGCCGCCGCGCAGGAGGGCGGGGTGGACTTCACGATGGCCGACATCGACCGCCTGTCGCGGAAGGTGCCGAACATCTGCAAGGTCGCGCCGGCGACCCAGAAGTACCACATGGAAGACGTGCACCGCGCCGGGGGGGTCATCGGCATCCTTGGCGAACTGGACCGCGGCGGGCTGATCCACCGCGAAGCCGCCACCGTGCACAGCCCCACGCTGGCCGCGGCGCTGGATCGCTGGGACGTGGTCAGGGACGAGGCCGCCGAGGCGCGCGTGCGTTACCTCGCGGCGCCGGGAGGCATCCCGACCCAGGTGGCCTTCTCTCAGGACGCGATGTGGGACGATCTCGATCTCGACCGCGCCAACGGCTGCATTCGCGACATCGAACACGCCTACTCGCGCGATGGCGGGCTGGCCGTGCTCTACGGCAATCTCGCGCCCGAGGGCTGCATCGTGAAGACCGCGGGCATCGACGAGGGCATGTTCGACACCGAGCAGCTGCGCTACACCACCAGCGTACCGACCTCGACGATCCGGGTCTTTTCCGGCCCGGCGCGAATCTTCGAGAGCCAGGACGCGGCGGTCGAAGCCATTCTCGCCGATCAAATCCAGCCCGGCGACGTGGTGCTGATCCGCTACGAGGGTCCCAAGGGCGGTCCGGGCATGCAGGAGATGCTCTATCCGACCAGCTACCTGAAGTCCAAGGGGCTGGGCAAGGACTGCGCGCTGATCACCGACGGGCGCTTCTCCGGCGGCACCTCCGGGCTCTCCATCGGCCACATCTCCCCCGAGGCCGCGGAGGGCGGCACGATCGGTCTGGTGGAGGAGGGCGACACCATCGAGATCGACATCCCGAACCGCCGCATCGAGGTGAAGGTCGGCGAGGAGGTTCTCGCCGAGCGTCGCCGGCGGATGGAGGCGAAAGGAGACCAGGCCTGGCAGCCGGTAGACCGCGACCGCGTGGTCAGCCAGGCGCTGCAGGCCTACGCGCTGCTCACCACCTCCGCCGCCCGCGGCGCGGTGCGCGACATCACGCAGTTGCGCAAGGGGTAACCTAACTGTCATGGCGCGGCGCCACCCCGGACCATGAAAGTTCCCTCCCCCACCTGTGGGGGAGGGCTGGGGTGGGGGTGCGGCGCCGGCCCAGGCCCCGCAAGCGGGAGAGGGGAGAAATCGTGAATTTCACGCTAACTCCCATGGCGCTGCGCCACCCCCGACCATGAAAGAAGCGTAGGGCGGAAGAGGGCGCAGCCCGTCATCCGCCATCCGGCGCCAGGGTAACCGC
>RECA01000214.1 GCA_007692435.1 Thioalkalivibrio sp. | reverse complement strand
CGAGAGGGCTCGCCTCCTACAGAGGCCTTTGGGGCACTGCCCGATGTAGGAGGCCAGCCTCTGGCCGATCTTCCCCGGCGCCGGAATCGGCGAGAGGGCTCGCCTCCTACAGGGGGCCGGGGCCGCCGGCGGACACGCCCCGCGCTCAGGGCGTATCCTCTTCCTCCGCGCCTTCCTTCTTCACCGGCAGCAGGACCTTGCGGTCGACGCCGAGCATCAGGGCGGCGGCGGCGGCGATGAAGATGGAGGAGTAGGTCCCGACGACCACCCCGACGATCAGCGCGATCGCGAAGTTGTTCAGCGCGGCGCCGCCGAGCACGAAGAGGGCGAGCAGCACGATCAGCGTGGTCGTACTGGTGACGACGGTGCGGGCGAGGGTCTTGTTCACCGCGTTGTTCATCACGAACTCGTTGCCCTCCTTCCTCAGGATGCGGAAGTTCTCGCGTATTCGGTCGTAGACCACGATGGTGTCGTTCAGGGAGTACCCGATCACCGCGAGCACCGCCGCGAGCACCGCGAGGTCGAATTCCATCTGCGTCAGCGCGAAGAAGCCCAGCGTGATCATCACGTCGTGCACCAGCGCCAGCACCGAACCCACGGCGAAGCGCCACTCGAAGCGCACCGCGATGTAGATCAGGATTCCGAACAGCGCGTAGATCATCGCGAGCCCGCCCTGCTCGCGCAGCTCCTCGCCGACCGCGGGCCCGACGAACTCCACGCGCCGCAGCTCGACCCCCTCGGGTCCGCCGGTCTGCAGGGCCCGTAGCACCTCGTTCGAGAGCACCGCCTGGTCCGGATCGTCCGCGCGCGGCGGCAGGCGGATCAGCACGTCACGCGACGTGCCAAAGTACACCACCGAAGCCCGTTCGAACCCCGCCTCGTCCAGCTGCTCGCGGATCGGATCCAGCTCCACCGCCTGCGGATAGCCGACCTCGACCAGCGTCCCGCCGGTGAAGTCGATACCGAAGTTCAGCCCGCGCGTGGCCAGCAGCAGCACCGAGGCCAGCACCAGCACCACCGAGAAGACTATCGCAATCTTGCGATGCCCCAGGAAGTTGATGTTGGATTCGGCGAAATTCAGATGTGGAAGCATGAGCGGATTCCGCGCCTAGATGGACAGCCGCGACAGGCGTCGCTGGCGGCCGTAGGTCAGGTTCACGATCGCGCGGGTCACGACGATCGCGGTGAACATGGAGATCACCACCCCGATGGACAACGTGATCGCGAAGCCCTTGATCGGACCGGTGCCGAACAGGAACAGCACCAGCGCCGCGATCAGCGTGGTCACGTTGGCGTCCGCAATGGTGACGAAGGCGCGTTCATACCCGCTCGCAATGGCCGCCTGCGGTGACATGCCGTTGCGCAGCTCCTCGCGTATTCGCTCGAAGATCAGCACGTTGGCATCGACCGCGATCCCGACCACCAGCACGATACCCGCAATGCCGGGCAGTGTCAGCGTCGCCTGCAGCATCGACAGGATCGACACGATGAAGACGAGGTTCAGCGCCAGCGCGAAGTTCGCGATCACGCCGAACACGCGGTAGTACAGGACCATGAACAGCAGCACCGCGATGAAGCCGATGATCACCGACTGCATGCCGCGGTCGATGTTCTCCTGACCGAGGCTCGGCCCCACCGTGCGCTCCTCCACGATCGACATCGGCGCGGCCAGCGCACCGGCTCGCAGCAGCAGTGCCAGGTTGTGCGCCTCGCGGGTGCTGTCCAGTCCCGTGATCTGGAAGCGCCGCCCCAGGGGCTCGTTGATCCGGGCGATGTTGATGACCTCCTCGCTCCGGGTCGTCCGGCGCACCAGTTCGCCGTCCTCCTCGGTCGTCTCGGTGGTCGTCTCGATGAACACGGTGGACATCAGGCGGCCGACGTTCTCAGCGGTCACGCGCGAGAAGATGCGCGCCCCCTGCCCGTCCAGGTTGATGAACACGGCGGGTCCGCCGGTGTCCTGCGCGATGCCCGAGGAGGCGCCCGTGATGAAGTCGCCGGTGAGCATTACCCGGCGCTGCAGGAGCACCGGCGCACCGTCACGCTCGTAGTACAGGCGCGTGCCGGATGGCGTTCGGCCAGTCCGCTCGGCCTCGGCCGCGTCCTCGCCTTCGGCCACCATCCGGAACTCCAGGGTGGCGGTGGCCCCGAGGATCTCCTTCGCCCGGGCCGTGTCCTGCACGCCCGGAAGCTGGACCACGATCCGGCTCTCCCCCTGCTGAGCGATCAGGGGCTCGGCGACGCCCAGCTCGTCGACCCGGGTGCGCAGCGTGCTGATGTTCTGCTGCAGCGCCTGGCGCCGGAGCTCCGTCAGGTGATCGCCATCGAGCCGGGCCTCCAGTGCGCTGTCGGCACCCGAACCCCGCTCGATGAAGTCGAGCTCGCCGCGATACTCCCGGCGCAGCCAGCTCAGCGCCTCCGCACGGTCGGCCTCGGAGGCGAAGCTGACGGTCAGGTGCCGCGCGGAGCGCTCCACCTCGTCGAATTCCAGCCGCTGCTCGCGCAGACGGCCGCGGAACTCGTTGGTGTAGCGTTCCATCGCGGTCCCGATGACGGCGTTGAGGTCCACCTCCATCAGGAAGTGCACCCCGCCGCGCAGATCCAGTCCCAGCGACATCGGCCGGCCGTTGATCGCGCGCAGCCAGTCCGGCGTCGCCGGCGCCATGGCCAGCGCCACCACGTTATCGTCGTCCAGCGCCCCCCGCAGGACATCGGCCGCCCGCAGCTGCTGATCGGAGGTGTCGAAGCGGAGCTGCAGCTGCCCCTCGCGCTCCTCCACCTCCCGCGGACTGAGGCCCTGGGCCGCGAGGATCACGTTGATGATCGACGCGACTTCCTCCTCCACCACCCCGGTCCGGGGGTCCGAGACCTGAACGGCGGGATCTTCGGGGTAGATGTTCGGCAACGCATAGAGACCGCCGCCGAGGATGGCGAGGGTGATCAGGACGTAGACCCAGACGGGATAGAAGTTGCGCATTGAGTTCCGTGCTAAATGTCTTTCATGGTGCCTTTCGGCATGACCTGGGCGACCGACTGTCGCTGCAGGATCACCTTCACGCCTTCCGCGAGCTCGACGCGGAGGAAGTTCTCGCCCACCTCGGTGATCCTGCCGAGCAACCCGCCGTTGGTGACGACCTCGTCACCCTTGGACAGGGCCTCGACCATCGCGCGGTGTTCCTTCGCGCGCTTGCTCTGCGGCCGGATGATCAGGAAGTACATGATCGCAAAGAAGATGGCGATCATGATCAGGAATTCAATCATGCCCCCACCGGGCGCCCCTTCCTGCGCGTGTGCTGCGGAAATGAAAAAGTCCATCAGGTCACTCCATTCAAGGGAATTCGTTCGGGATCACGCCAGCACCGCGGCGCATTGCGTGATCCGGATGTCATTGAACCTCCGTGGCTGGCCAAACGCCGCTCGACGAGGGTCGTCGCCTCAAGCTCAGCCCGGCACCGATGCGCACGGCGCACCGAACAGCCGAAGACGGGCCCGCAGGCTGAGCGGGGCGAGGAATCCTGGAGGCGCATGAAGAATCAACATCCTGCGCATCGCTACGTCCCGCCGCACTGCGTTCGCGGCGAAAGACCGCGCTCCTCGCGATGACGGATGAATCGGCCGTTCCCGGGGGTTCTGCTCCAAAGCGCGCCGTATTATGCCATAGCGGACGCCTGCATGCCGCGTGCCGCATAGAAATCCGCCACGAATTCTTCCAGCCGGCGGGCCTCGATGGCTGCACGCAGTCCACGCATCAGTTCCTGATAATAATGCAGGTTGTGGATGGTCGCCAGGCGCGGGCCAAGCATCTCGTTGCACTTGTCCAGGTGCTTCAGGTAGGCCCGCGAGTAGTGGCGGCAGGTGTAGCAGGTGCAGGTGGGGTCCACGGGCCCGGTATCGTCGCGGTATCGCGCATTGCGGATGCGCAGGATGCCCTGGCGGGTGTACAGGAAGCCGTTGCGGGCATTGCGCGTGGGCATCACGCAGTCGAAGAGGTCCACGCCGCGGCGCACGGCCTCCACGATGTCCTCCGGACGCCCGACGCCCATCAGGTAGCGCGGCTGGTCGTCCGGGAGCAGGGGCAGCGTCGCGTCCAGCGTCTGCAGCCGCTCGTGTTCCGTCTCCCCCACCGAAAGGCCGCCGATCGCGTAGCCGTCGAAACCGATCGCCATCAGCCCGTCGGCGGAGCGGGCGCGCAGCTGCGGGTACATCCCGCCCTGCACGATGCCGAACAGTGCCGCCGGATTGTCGCCGTGGGCCTCCCGCGAACGGTGGGCCCAGCGCAGGGACAGCTCCATCGAGGCCTCGGCCTCCTCCAGGGTCGCCGGCCAGGGCGTGCACTCGTCGAAGATCATCACCACGTCGGAGCCGAGTTCGCGCTGCACCTGCATCGAGGACTCCGGTGTCATCAGCACGCGGTCGCCGTTCACCGGGGACTGGAAGCGCACGCCCTCCTCGCTGATGCGCCTGAGCTCCGCCAGCGAGAAGACCTGGAAGCCGCCGGAGTCGGTCAGGATCGGCCCGTCCCAGTGCATGAAGCCATGCAGGCCGCCGTGAGCCCGGATCACGTCGGTTCCGGGGCGCAGCATCAGGTGAAAGGTGTTGCCCAGGATCATCTCGGCGCCGACCTCGCGCAGGTCTTCGGGCGTCATCGCCTTCACGGTGCCGTAGGTGCCGACCGGCATGAAGGCGGGGGTCTGGACGGTGCCACGCGAGAAGCTCAGCTGGCCGCGTCTGGCACTCCTGTCGGCGGCTTGCAGTTCAAATTTCATGATGCGTTACTCGAACCTCTGGCCAGGGACCGCGTTCCGATCACGGCATGGCCCGAAGCCGCAATCGCCGAGAGGGCTCGCCTCCCACAAGGCCTATGCACTCGGCGGCAAATCGTCGGGACGTCCCGGTGCAAGCCACATCGCATCCCCGTAGCTGAAGAACCGGTAGCGCTGCCGCACCGCGTGTTCGTAGGCCGCGAGCACGCGCCGGTAGCCGCCGAAGGCCGTCACCAGCATCAGCAGCGTGCTCTGCGGCAGGTGGAAGTTGGTCAGCAGGCGGTCCACTACCCGGAACCGGAAGCCGGGCGTGATGAACAGCCTCGTCTCGCCCGCGAACGGACGGATCACGGGCGCCTGGCGCTCGACTGCGGCCGATTCCAGCGAGCGCATGGAGGTGGTGCCGACCGCGACCACCCGGCCACCCCGTGCCTTGCAGGCCTCGATCGCCGCGCAGGTCTCGGCGCTCACCTCAGCGTACTCGGCGTGCATCCGGTGCTCGTCGGTGTCCTCGACCTTCACCGGCTGGAAGGTTCCGGCACCGACGTGAAGCGTCACCGTCGTCACCTGCACGCCCTGCGCCTTTAGCGCCTCCAGCAGTGGCGCATCGAAGTGCAGCCCCGCCGTCGGGGCCGCAACCGCACCATCGCGCGCGGCGAAGACCGTCTGATAACGCTCCTGGTCCTCCGCGCTGTCGGGGCGTTCGATGTACGGGGGCAGCGGCACGTGCCCGTGCTCCCGCAGCGTGGCCAGGAAATCCGGGCGGTTGCGCAGGCGCAGGCGGAAGAACATGCCCTCGCGCGCGATCACCTCCATCTCCACGGCCTCCTCCAGCCACAACCGCGAGCCGACCGGCGGGGACTTGCTGGCCCGCACCAGCGCCAGCGCCGTGTCCGGGCCCTCGATCCGCTCCACCAGCACCTCGACCCGCCCCCCAGTGGCCTTGCGCCCCAGAAGCCGGGCCGGGATCACCCGCGTGTCGTTCAGCACCAGCAGGTCGCCGGGCCGCAGCAGCCCAACGATGTCCCGCATCCGGGCGTCGGCCGGCCCGGCATCCTCCAGCACCAGCAACCGGGCCCCCGCCCGTTCCGGCAAGGGACGCTGGGCGATCAACTCGCCCGGCAGGGCGTAATCGAAATCGGCGACGCGCATGGCGCGCGATCCTACCACGCCATCCCGCCTTCCCCACCCGGCAACCTTGTGCGCTACACTATCGAACCGCGCCGGGGTGGCGGAACTGGTAGACGCGCCGGACTCAAAATCCGGTTCTGGCAACAGAGTGCGAGTTCGATTCTCGCTCCCGGCACCAATGCAGCAATGGTCCCCTCAGCCCCCGGGCCACGCGGGACACCACCGACGCCGGTGTAGCTCAGCTGGTAGAGCATCTGATTTGTAATCAGAGGGTCGCGGGTTCGAATCCTGTCGCCGGCTCCAA
>RECA01000210.1 GCA_007692435.1 Thioalkalivibrio sp. | reverse complement strand
ACCTTCACCTTCTCGTCGCGGAGATCCTCTGCCGCCATGGAGGCGGGGGGTTCCATCGCCACCAGTGTGAACAGCTGCATCAGGTGGCTCTGCAGCATGTCGCGCAGGGCCCCGGCGCCGTCGTAAAAGGCGGCGCGGCTGCCCACGCCCAGCGTCTCGGCCTGGGTGATCTGCACGTGGTCGATGAAGTTGCGGTTCCACAGGGGCTCGAGCATCAGGTTGGCGAAGCGGAAAACGAGCAGGTTGCGGACCATCTCCTTGCCCAGGTAATGGTCGATACGATAGATCTGCTCCTCGTCCAGGAACCGGCTCAGGCGCCGCTGCAGCGCCTCAGCGCTGTCGAGGTCGTAGCCGAAGGGTTTCTCGATCACCACCCGCCGCCAGCCGCCGTTCTCCGTCAGCAGGCCGGTGCGGCTGAGGTTCTCCGTCACCACGCCGAACTCGGCGGGACGGATCGCCAGATAGATTGCGAGGTTGCCGGGGAGATCCGGGCGTGCACCGAGCCACTCGGTCAGCCTGTCGTACATCCCGGCATCCGTGATGTCGCCCTGGAAGTAGTCCTGGCGGTTCTCCAGCCGCTCGAGCACCGCCGGCTCGATCGCGCCGCGCACATTGCCCTCGAGCATGTGGCGCATCTCCTCCAGCCAGCGTTCCCGGTCCCAGGGCCGGCGCCCGGTGGCGATGATGCGCAGGGCCTCGGGCAGGCGGCCGGCCGCCTCCAGCTGATACAGGGCCGGCATCAGCTTCACCCGCGACAGGTTGCCGGTGGAGCCGAAGATCACGAAGGTGCAGGGGCTGAGCGGGTTCTCCATCGCTCAGACCTCGTAGGTGGACGAGGCGACGCTGCCGCCGCGACCGGTCCAGTCGGTGTGGAAAAAGGTGCCGCGCGGACGGTCCACGCGCTCGTACATGTGAGCGCCGAAGTAGTCCCGCTGTGCCTGAAGCAGATTTGCCGGCAGGCGCTCGCTGCGATAGCCGTCGAAATAGGCGAGGGCGGAGGCGAAGGCGGGCGTGGGAATCGCGCGTTCCACCGCAAGCGTTACCGCGCGGCGCCAGCCGGCCTCGGCCTGCTTCAGGGCCCGGGCGAAGAAATCGTCCAGGACCAGATTGGCCAGCTGCGGATCCTTGTCGTAGGCGGCCTTGATGTCGTTGAGGAAGGTGCTGCGGATGATGCAGCCCCCGCGCCAGATCAGCGCGACGTCACCGTAGTTCAGTTCCCAGCCGTGGGCGCGCGCGGCCTCGCGCATCAGCATGAAGCCCTGCGCGTAGGAGATGATCTTCGATGCATACAGGGCGTCGTGCAGGGCATTGAGGTGGTCCGACAGTTCTTCGGAAGCCGGCGGTGCGGATGTCGTCTGGCGGGGTGTGCCGAGCAGGCCGGCTGCGTGCACGCGTTCGTCCTTCAGCGCGGAAAGGGCGCGGGCGAACACGGCCTCGCCGATCAGGGTGAGCGGCACGCCGAGCTCGAGTGCGCTGATCCCGGTCCATTTGCCGGTCCCCTTCTGGCCGGCGGTGTCGAGGATCCGGCTGACCAGCGCGGTCCCGTCCTCCTCCCGCGCGGCCAGGATGTCGGCCGTGATATCGATCAGATAGGAGTCGAGCACACCCTGATTCCAGTGGGCGAAGACACCCGCCATCGCGTCGTGATCCATGCCCAGCGCGCGGTCCATCAGGGCGTAGGCCTCGCTGATGAGCTGCATGTCGCCGTATTCGATGCCGTTGTGGACCATCTTCACGAAGTGTCCGGCACCGTCGGGACCCATCCAGCGGCAGCAGGGTTCGCCGTCGACCTCGGCCGCGATCGCCTGGAAGATCCCGCGCACCAGCGGCCAGGCCTCGGGATCGCCACCGGGCATGATGGACGGGCCGTGGCGCGCGCCCTCCTCGCCGCCGGAGATGCCGGTGCCGACGAAGTGGAGTCCCTGCTCGCGCAGCTCCCGGGTGCGACGGGTGGAGTCGGGGTAGTGCGAATTCCCCCCGTCGATGATCACGTCTCCCGGTTCCAGCAGTGGCACGAGGGCCTCGATGAACTCGTCCACCACCGCGCCGGCCTTGACCATCAGCATCACCTTGCGCGGTCGCGACAGGCTCTGCACGAGTTCCTCCAGGCTGTGGCAGCCGGTGATGGGGTGCCCTCGTGCAGGGCCCTCCAGAAATTCGTCGACGCGGCGGGTGGTGCGGTTGAACACCGCCACCCGGTAGCCGTGGTCCGCCATGTTCAGGACCAGGTTCTGGCCCATCACCGCAAGCCCGATCAGGCCGATGTCTGCGTTCGCCATGCTGTCGCCTCCTCAAGTGGCGCGGATCGCGCATCCGCGGTACGGCCGCGGTGGCCGGCGTTCGGGGTCTGGCTCCGGCCCCCGTCCGGTCCCGGTGGGGAACGGGTTAGGGCGGTCCGCAATGCATCAATTGCCTGGTGTCACGCTGCGCTGGATCGAGCCCACCATGAGGGCAAAATTCGCCTCCTGCTCGACAACCGTGCGATCCGGACCGGTGAACTTGAAGAAGACCGCGCCTTCCGGGCCTTCCACGATCGCACCGATCAGCCGATAGTCGGGGCGCAGGTCTGCGCGGGGTGCCATGGGGCCGGCCGCCGCGTTGTAGGTGCCGCTGGCGCGAACGAGGGTCACGGGCATTCCATTCACTTCAATGGTTTCGCGCTCGGCGACCTCGCTGGTCGGGCGCCCGTCCTCCTGGTCGAACTGGTTGAACCAGCGGTTGACGTTGGCATCCACGGTCCCGCCCTCCTGGGGGCCGAAATAGAACACCGCCACTTCACCCGGTTCGCTGTCGCCCTCCGCCGGGGGCGTGTCGTAGGTCGCGGCGCGCATCGGGCGCTGTGGCTGCATCTCCCAGCCCGGCGGGACGGTCCACAGCAGCCCCGCCACGGCGTCGGTGTCGGACCCGGCAGGGGCGGGCAGCGCCGGGGCCGCGTCCTGTTCTGCGGGGGCGGCGGCCGCCGGGTCGGTCGTCTGCGCCGGGTCTTCGGGCGCGCAGGCGATCAGCGTCACCGTGAACAGGGGAAGGAGCAGCAGGCTGCTTTTCATTCGGATCATGGTGGAGCCTCGCGGGTTCGGCGCGTCGGAAGGACACGTGTCAGCCCGGGGATTGTCGCGGAGGCGCTCCGGCAGCGCAATTGCGAGCCCCGGTTTCTGTCTTCCGGGTCCACGAATTCAGGGGGCCGCGGCGCTTCAGGATGGAAACCGGGCATGGCCTGCGTCCGGCCCCCTCCCCAACCCTCCGCCGCGAGCGGGGGAGGGGGATTCTAATCCTTGCGCGGCAACGTGCGGAGCATTCGCGATGCGCCGGTATCGCTGCGATCGTTGACCAGGTCGCCCCGTAGTCCCGCCGGAGCCGGCAAGGGAAGATGGTTCAGAGCCGCGTCTGGATGGTCTCCACACGGTAGCGGCTCAGTTCCAGCTGCTCGGGCCAGGATCCCGGGATCAGCCGCGCCTTCTGCCACAGGGCATCGACGAAATCCGCAGGCTCGGGCAGCTGCTCCCACACCGCCGGCAGGAAGGTGGCGCGCCGCGTCCCGCTACGGACCACCAGCCCGTCCACGCCCGGGCGCAGGGCCAGCAGCAGGGCGTCGCGGGTGCTCGCGCGCAGGGGTTCGTGCGGACCCAGTGTCGCGACGGACAAGGCGAGGTCCTCGAGCTCGCGCATATCCAGCACGGGAAAACGTGGATCCCGGCACGCGGCGGCGTAGGCGTTCTCCAGGACGTCGGTCGCGAGCGGGCGCGAGGCCTCGAGGGTGCCGATACAGCCGCGCAGCCGGCCGGCGCGCTTCAGCGTCACGAAACTCGCGCCGGGGCTCAGCAGTACGGGCGGTTCCTGTGCGAGGTCGAGCGCCGGAGCCGGCAGCATCCGGGCCGCATGCCGCACACCCAGCGCCGCGATCTCCAGCAGGCGTTCCGTTCCGCTGATCACGGGGTCGACGCTGCAGCGTCTGAATGGAAGGCCCAGGCGCCGTAGCCCACGACCTCGCTGCGCGGCCCGGCGGTGTCACCGGAGTTGCGCAGGTCCAGCGTGACCGGATTGAGTCCGCGCCTGCGCGCAACCCGAAGCAGGCCCGCGAGCGGCTGATGGCCGCAGGCACGGTAGGGGCCGAGCACGGTCTCCTGGCAGTGCTCGATGGCGTCCCGGGTCTCGGCATCCAGCATCTGTGCGGTCGCGTAGTCGTGGTAGTGGGAGAGGTCCGAGCTGATCAGGATCAGCGTCTCCTCGCCGCCCCATAGCCGGTCGAGCACTGCGGCGACGGTGTCGGGGTCGGCGTCGCCCACCACCAGCGGCACCAGTTGGAAGTCGTGCAGCAGGACCTGCAGGAACGGCAGGTGAACCTCCAGGCTGTGCTCGGGCCGGTGTGCCTCATCGAGCTCCACCACCCCGGGGAGACCGCCGATGTGTTCGCAGGCACTGCGGTCGATGGGCACCAGGCCCAGCGGTGTGCGGTAGGCACTGGCCGCGGTGGTAGCGATTCCGCGGAAGGGTACACGGTGGGACGGACCCATCAGGATCACTCTGCGGATGTGCTCGGCACCCGCTCCGAGGGCCGCGTACGCGGTGGCCGCAACGGGACCGGAGTACGGGAGACCGGCGTGAGGCGCAACCAGCGCCTTCGGGAATCCACCCTCCTGCCTGCCGGCGGCCGCGCCCGACATCAGCTTGCGGACCTGAAGCTGCAGGGCTTCCGGGTCGTCCGGGTAGAACAGACCGGCCACGGCCGGCTGACGCACACTGGCTTCGGTTTCCATCTTGTCCACTCCTCTGCTGTGCCCACCGCATCCCGTGTCGTTCGGAGCGGGTGGCGCGTGACCCGCACGGGTCCTGTTAACTACGACCGTTTTCCGACGCCACGGTTGCGTTGCCCCCCCGCTGCGCGTGCCCGGGAACCGTGATCCCGGGGATAGGTCTCATGAAAACAGGGTATTTCAGTGCGGAAGAACGACATGAACGAGCCCCTGCGAGCAGACCGATTCACGGCACCGACCCGTTTCTGGCAGCCGCTTCCGGACGGCCGGGTGCAGTGCGACCTGTGTCCGAGGCTGTGCAGGATGAAGCCGGGCCAGCGCGGCGCCTGTTTCGTGCGCGCGAACATCGACGGGCAGGTGATGCTGACCACCTACGGCCGCTCGAGCGGCTATTGCATCGACCCGATCGAGAAGAAACCGCTGAACCACTTCCTGCCCGGCACGCCGGTGCTGTCCTTCGGGACCGCAGGCTGCAACCTGGCCTGCAAGTTCTGTCAGAACTGGGACATCAGCAAGTCGCGCGAACTCGACACCCTGATGGACCGGGCCGATCCCGGGATCATCGCCCGGGCTGCCGTCGCGACCGGCTGCCGATCGGTGGCCTTCACCTACAACGACCCGGTGATCTTTCACGAATACGCGCAGGACGTCGCCGCCGCCTGCCGGGCGCAGGACATCCGTACCGTGGCGGTGACCGCGAACTACATCAGTGAGGCCGCGCGGGCCGAGTTCTACGCGGGCATGGACGCGGCGAACGTCGATCTGAAGGCCTTCACCGAGCGGTTCTACCACCGCCTGACCGGCGCCCACCTGCAGCCCGTGCTGGACAACCTCGAGTGGCTGGTGAAGGAGACCAGTGTCTGGGTGGAACTGACCACGCTGCTGATCCCCGGCGAGAACGACAGCGACGCGGAGATCCGGCAGATGTGTGACTGGGTCGTCGAGCACCTGGGACCGAAGGTGCCGATGCACTTTACGGCCTTTCACCCGGACTTCCGGATGACCGACCACCCCCCGACCCCGGTCGAGACCCTCCGCCGGGCCCGGCGCAACGCACTGGATGCCGGCATCCACTACGCCTACACGGGCAATGCCCACGATCCCGACGGCCAGTCGACCTGGTGCCACGCCTGCGGGCAACGCCTGATCGGCCGCGCCGGCTACCGTATCGACAGCTGGAACCTGACCCCCGAAGGCCGCTGCAACGTCTGCGCCACCCCCGCCAGCGGCGTCTTCGAACCCGCCCACGGCCACTGGGGCCCCCGCCGCCTCCCGATCCGCCTCGCCGAATACGCCTGATCACATGGAGTGCGGGAGCTTGCTCCCGCTTTGGCGGCCGCGGCTTGCCGCGGCCTGGCGGAGTGCGAGGTGAGAAGGACCTGTACGATCTCCGGTCGCTCCCGGCGGGGAGCATGAGAGTTGAGCTCGTTGCGCCGCGCTTGCGCC
>RECA01000208.1 GCA_007692435.1 Thioalkalivibrio sp. | reverse complement strand
GGTGGTTCCGGCACTCGGGAGCCATGAGATTGCCCTTTTGTTCAGCACTTCCTTAAGGGTGACCGCTCTCTGCCATATTGCGGCCCGTCGCAAATGCAGGCTGAGTGACGGGTCAGGGCCGACCCCGGTCACTCGACTCGACGAATAACCAACGCGCGTGGATTGGCGGAGGGGACCGCCTGCCAGAGCCGGAGCCCTAGCACAGCTCAGCTCTTGGTAATCGCCCGAATCGTCATCAGCAGCTGCACGTACCCGTCGCGATCGACGTCAGGCGGGAGATCGACGCTGGCGAGAATCTGGAACTCCCGGTCCGTGACCTGCAGCGCGTCCACGAGGCTCGTCTCTTCGGCGAGTGCGATCAGTCCTCCCGGCGCGCTGCCCTTGGCGACGAACTCCCTGATGATCGGGCTGAGCCCGCGAGCCGCATCGCCGTTGCCGATCAGGTGGGCCGGCGAAACGCCCAGGTGCTTGGCGATCACCGCCAGATCGTCGGTCGAAACCCGTCGGGTACCGTTCTCGATGCGGGAGATCTCGCTCTGGTCGATCCCGGTCAGGCGCGACAACGCACTCTGAGTGATGCCCTTCGCCGTGCGGAGGGTCTTGATCCTTTTCGCCAATGCGCTCATGGGCGCGAGCATACTCCTCCGCTATGGGCGATGACCATATTCCTTCTTGCGGTATGGGATTGAGACATTCTATTATGTCGAAAACCCATATCGATTTGGGAGGGCAGGGATGATCATCAGGGCGATGTACCGCAGCGCCGGTCTGGGCCTGGGACAGCGAGGAGAGCGTACTGGACTGGGTCAAAGCCGCACCACCGATATTGCGCGTCGGAAACCGGGAAAGACGGTGGAGACGATGCGCCGGATCGTCTCTTCGCTCCCGGTGCCGGCGGCCCTGCGCATTGAAGAAGGCGGGGCAGCGCGCGCCTAGTGGCGCTCCGCGCATCCGCTTGGGCCTGGTCGCTCGACCTGCCTACGACGCCGAAGCTCGTTCTGCTCGCCCTCGCGGAGCACGCGGACGACAAGGGCGTCTGCTGGCCGAGCCAGGAACGCATCGCCCGCATGTGCGGCCTCTCGGTCCGCCACCTTCGACGGGTCTGTTCCGAGCTCGCGACCCGCGGCCTGATCGGGATCGAGCATCGTCCCGGCGCGGGCAATGGGAGGCAGACGGATTTGTACCGGCTCTCACTCGGCAGCACCGGGCAACCGGACATTGGCAGCCCGCAAGGGGACGCGATGGCCGCTTGGGCAACCGGACATCCGGAACAGGCAACCGGACATCCGGGGCAGGGCAACCGGACACCGGGAGGGGGGCAACCGGACACGGATGTCCGCCAAACCGTCATGGAACCGTCAAGGGAACCATCAATGGAACCCCCAACGGCGAGCGATGTGGAACCGGTGTCCCGGGTGAAGTCATCGGAATCCTTGCTGCGACATAGGCAGCAGGAGGGCTTCGGCCGCTTCTGGGAGGCCTGGCCGAAACGGGTCGCGAAGGGCGACGCGCAGAAGGCCTGGGCGAAGCTCGACCCGGACGACGCCCTGACCGGCCGGATCGTCGAGGCGGTGCACGCGGCGCGCCAGTGCGAGCAGTGGCGGCGCGACGGCGGGCGCTTCGTCCCGTACCCGGCGACCTGGCTGCGGCGGCAGGGCTGGGAGGATGAACACCGGGTGCGCGTCGAGCACCTGCCGGACCGGGGTCCGTGCCGGCCGACGCGGTTCGACGGAACGCTGAACGCATTGAACGAGCTATTCGGAGGGAACCATGGAGAAACAGACCTTCCAGAAGGGAATCGCGTACATGGCCGCGGCCTTCGACACCGGCCTGAACCGCGAGCGCCTGGCCGTGTACTGGGACCAGATCGGCGGAATGCGGGATGACCTGTTCATGGACGTGTGCCGGACCGTCGTCGCGCACGACCAGTGGTTCCCGACGGTGGCGCGCCTGCGGGAGACCTACCAGGACGCCCTGCGCCGGGAGCGTCTGCGGCCGGTGGCCCGGCTGGAGGTGCGCGAACCGGCCCCCGAGGTCCGGGAGTGGGTCCGCGGCCAGGTGCGCAAGCTGCGCGAGGCGTTGCGCTGAAGGACCGCGACTACGTCAGCCAGATCCTGTGCGCCCGGACCCGGGCGATGCGGCGTTTCATCCTGGAGCAGGTTCCGCGGCACAAGCGCGCGCGGATCAAGGCGCTGGTGGAGCACGAGTGGCGGCGGAAAGCGAACACAAGGAGCAGGTAGCCTTGTTCCGCTGGGCCGAGTTCGCGGCGGCGCGCCGGCCGGAGCTGCGGCTGCTGCACGCGATCCCGAACGGCGGGCACCGGCACAAGGCGGTGGCGGCGCGCATGAAGGCCGAGGGCGTCCGGCGCGGCGTGCCGGACATCTGCCTGCCGGTCGCGCGAGGGCCGCACCACGGGCTCTACATCGAGATGAAGACCCGGCGCGGCCGGACGTCGGCGGACCAGGAGCGCTGGATCGCCGCGCTGCGGGCGCAGGGCTACCGGGCCGAGGTCTGCCGGGACTGGAGCGAGGCCCGGGAAGCGATCGAGCAGCACCTGAACGGCGGCGAGCGGGGGCCGCGTCCGTTCCGGAAGATTCCAGCCCCTCGGGAGGCATGCACGCATGAGCACAGCCAGTGACAACACCATCCGGATCCGGAACGCCGTCACCGCCCATGCGGAAGCGTCCGGGATCGCGCTGTTCAACGTCGAGGACCTGCAGGCGCGGGTGAAGCGGATCGTCACCACGGACGAGGGCAAGCTCCAGATCGTCCTGGAGTCCGAGGCGCTGAGCGAGGAGGCAATCGCGAAGACCCAGAACCTGCTGCAGCTGCAGCAGGACACGGTGTTCGTTTCGGTCCGCGCGGCGCAGCAGGACCTGTTCCAGTGACGCGAGGCCTCCGTCATCTCCCGCTCGCGCTGCTCCTGGCGTACGCCGGCCCGGCCGGCGCGGACCCGATGGAGGAGGCGCTGCGCCTGGTCGAGGCCAGGCACCCGGTGCTGGCCGCCCAGAACGCCGAGCGGCAGGCCCTGGACCGGCAGCGCAACTGGAAGACCGACGTCTTCGTCGGCTGGACCCAGCGCGGCACGGAGCTGAACCCCGAAGCCGGACCCAACGCGGGCGTGCGCGTGACCATCCCGCTGTTCGACCGGGCGCACGAGATGGAGAGCGCGAGGGCCCATACCGGCTGGATGCGCGAGCGCAACACCGTCGTCGCCGCGTTCCTGGGCGAGGTGGGCCGGCTGCGCGAGATGACCGTCGAGCTCGAGCACTCGGAAGCGAGCCGCGGACTCCACCGCGATCGCCTCGAGTACTGGCGGCAGGCGGTGGAGGAGGGCAAGGCCGAGCCGGAGCGGCTCTGGCCCGAGGCCGAGGCCCTGCAGAAGGCCGACCAGGCCTACCGGTCCGCGCTCGCGGCGCTGGAGGCGGAGCGCGAGCGGATCGCGCGCCAGTACGGAGGGAGCGCATGGACGACGTTGTCGGCCTTGTTGGCCGAGATCGCCAGCTAGACAGGGCGGAGGCGATCGTCGCGAAGGGATCGAACCTGCTGGTCACCGGACGCGCCGGGATCGGCAAGAGCGCGTTCCTGCGCGCGCTGTTCGAACGTGCGCGGGCCGGCGGCCGACCCTGCGTCTGGGTGCCCGAGGGGAACACGCGGAGCTCGGTGATCGACCTGGCGCGGCAGGTCCACGAGACCGTCGGACTGCGGGTGCCCGAGGAGGTGATCCCGACCCGGTGGCGGGCCCAGGCGCGGCGCACGGGGCGGGTGGAGTGGGCGCGCATCGAGCGCACCGTCGCCCGACGCCCGAGCCGGGACAACATGGCCATGATCGCCGGCAGCCTGAAGGGCCACCGGGCCCTGGTGTTCATCGAGTCGCTGGAGGTCCCGCCCTCGCAGGCGGAGTTCTACGCCGTGCTGCCCGACGTCGCCCAGCTGGTTGCGGCGATGGACAGCAGGAATACGCGCGTGCGCATCCAGCGCCTGCTCTGGCGGTTCCAGGAGCAGATCGAGCTGCAGCCGCTGGACGCCGCGGCGAGCCGCGCGATCGCGGAGCGCTGGCTCGGCTCGCACACGGTGCGCTTCGAGACGGACCGGGTCCGGGAGGCCTTCCTGAAGGCCGTGGCGCAGGATTCCGGGGGGGTTCCGACGGCGATCGAGGGGATGCTCTCGAAGGCCGCCACGGAGCCCGAGGTGACGCGCTCCAGCGTGCGCGAGTTCACCCACGAGGCGGGAGTCCGCTACATCGACATGACGCCCACCATCGTCGTCGGGTTCGTCGCGGTGATCGCCGGGCGGTACATCGCGCGGGGCCTCGACAGCATGGAGCTCTACGTGCTCTCGGGCATCGGGATCGCCCTGTTCCTCGGCCTGCGCTTCGCGATGGGGCGGATGAGCCGGTGATCGCCCCGACGCACATCATCGCCGGCCAGTTCGCCTACCTGGTCGGTGCGCTGGTCGCGGGCCATCCGCCGGCCGCGCCGGAGGCCGTTGCGGCCGGCGCCGCCGCGCTGCTGCCGGACATCGACAAGCGCTCGGGCTACGTCGGCCGCTGGCTGCCGTGGCTGTCCGGGCCGATCGAGGAGGCCGTCGGACACCGCACCGCGACGCATTCCCTGCTGGCCCTCGCGGTGGTCGCGGTCGTGGCCTGGCCGCTGCCGACCGGGTGGTACATCGCCGTCGTCGCGGGCTTCGGATCGCACGCGGTCGCGGACATGATGACGCCCAGCGGCGTGGCCTGGTTCTGGCCGGCCCGGGCGCGCTGCGTGATCCCGGGGAACGCGGCCTACCGCATCGAGGCGATGAGCATCCCGGAACTCTGGGTCGCGGTGCTCGTCGGCCTGCTGTCGTGGCCCGTGCTGGCGATGGCCCAGGGCGGAACCGGGGCGCTGGGGGCGGTGCGCGACCTGATCGGCGACATGGGTTCCGCGCGGCAGCACTACGACGCGCACAAGAGCGAGGCCGACTGGTGGCTCACCGTGCGCGGGCAGGACAACCGCGGGTTCCAGGCCGTGGAGGGCCGCTACCGGGTGATCGCGCCCTTCCGCGCGACCGGCCTGATCGTCGAGGGCCCGCGCGGTCCGGTATCGGTGTGCCGGTCCGGGGAATGCGACTGGTACGTGGAACGCGCGGTGATCGAGCGGGGCGAGTCCGAGGTCACCACCACCCGCGACATCCGTCTGTCGCAGACGACGGTGGACGCCCTGCGCGAGGCCCTGGCGCCGCTGTCCGAGACCGGGCGCGTGTACCTGGTCGGCCAGGCCCGTTCCGCGCGGGTGCCGGTGTCCCCGCCGACCGTGGCGGTCGCCCAGGACCGTGTCACGCTATCCTTTGCCCCGCTTGCCGAACTCGACGCCTGGCCGGCGGGGCCTCTGCGCGATGTCGACGTTCGGGTCCAGGTCCGGCATCCACCCGGCGCGTCCGTGCCCCCGCTCGGCGTGGAGGCGGCTGCCAGCCGTCTGCCATTGCTGCTCGAAAGGCACCTGCCGTGACCCGGTGCGCGGACCCGGCTGGCAGCCTGATATGTATCGAAATGACACACTTTCTCGCGCTAGGTATCAGCGCCGGGGAAACGCGGGAGCCGGCACACATGGTTGATCGGCGGCACCGGGATGGCACAGAACGCGGGGGAGACACGTGAAACTCAGGGACACATACCGACTCGTGATGATCGCGCGCATCCTCGGCGTGCAGCGTTGGCCGGGGAAGGCGAGACACGCGCTCAGGCACAACCGCATGCCGCTGTTCTGGCTGGTGACGGCGGGGACCTTCCTGCTGCTGTGGGGGCAGGGCCATCTGGGCGCGTTCTGGGACGGGCAGAGCAGGGGCGAAACCGAGCAGTGCCGGGTACTCCGCGTGGTGGACGGGGACAGCGTGCGCCTGGACTGCGGGCCGGGACGCGAGAACCTCAACGTCCGGCTGTACTGCATCGACGCGCCGGAGACCGGCCAGGAGCCCTGGGGCCGGATCGCGACCGAGCACCTGCGCGGACTGCTTGGGCCGACGATTACTCTCGAGACCATCGAGCTGGACCGGTACCGCCGGACGATCGGGCGGCTACGGCAGGACGGGGTGGATATCAACCTGCGCCTCGTCTTCGACGGAGTCGCGGCGGTGTACCCGCAGTACTGTGTCGATTCGGAGTACTACGAGGCGGAGGCCCGTGCACGAAGGAACGACCGGGGGATCTGGGCGGAGCCGGGGCCGCATCAGCGGCCGT
>RECA01000206.1 GCA_007692435.1 Thioalkalivibrio sp. | reverse complement strand
CTTCAGTTTAAAGCTATTTACGGATAGCTCCGTAATACCTTTTCGAAGAGCGACCTAACCCCGGAATGAATTCTGAGGTTTGGTTGCTTACTTCGCATTTCGATTTGGCGTTACCCAACCGTTTGCGACGCAAGCATCCGCACAAACTACTTGATTCACTAATTATTAAAGAGCGCTGCTGAGGGCTTCTCAGCAAGGCCGCGTAGTATGCGGCCGGGCCAGCCTGATGTCAAGATCGAGCAGGGCCCTTCTCCGTGGTCGCCGGCGGACTGTTCGGTCTGCCGTTGTCTCTGGAGTGAGCCGCCTATGATGCCCGGCTACGCTCCGGATGTCAACCCCCGGATCCCTTCGCGATGCCCTGTTGCAGCTTCGCTCGGGGTTCTTTCGAGGAGCAACCCCCGTCAGAGAGCGCGCATTATAGAGCGCTGTGTCGGTGGGTCAATAGGCCCCGGCAAAATATTTTCACGATGGCCGAACACCGCGGGAGGCCAGCCCTCTGGGCGACCCCGCGCGGACCGGATCGCCCAGACCCCGACACCCCCAGGGCGTCAGACCACGACGACGCGCGCGACCCGCCGCTTGCCGACCTGCACCACGTGCCGGGATCCACTGGCGAAGCGCAGGTCGACATCCTGCACCCGGTCCCCGTCGAGCCGCACCGCACCCTGGCGGAGCATGCTGCGGGCCTCGCTGGTGGAGCCCACCAGTCCCGCCTCCTTCAGCAGGTTCGGCAGCGGCAGGCCATCCGCCGGGGCCTGGACCGTCACTTCGGGAAGGTCCTCGGGCAGCTGATGACGCTGAAACCGCGCCACGAAGTTCTGCCGCGCCCGCTCTCCGGCCCCCGCACCGTGAAACCGGGCCACCAGCTCCTGCGCCAGCTCGAACTTGATATCGCGGGGATTGCGCTCACCCGATTCCGCGGCCGCCCGCAGCGCCTCGACCTCGGCCAGCGGGCGCCAGCTCAGCAGTTCGTAGTAGCGCCACATCAGTTCGTCCGAGATCGACATCACCTTGCCGAACATGTCGTCCGGCGCATCCTGCACCCCGATATAGTTGCCCAGCGACTTGCTCATCTTCTGGACCCCGTCCAGGCCCTCCAGGATGGGCATGGTCAGGATCACCTGCGGCGGCTGCCCGTACTGCTTCTGCAGTTCCCGGCCCACCAGCAGGTTGAACTTCTGGTCGGTCCCGCCCAGCTCCACGTCCGACTTCAGCACCACCGAGTCGTGGCCCTGGATCAGTGGATAGAGGAACTCGTGAATCGCGATCGGCTGCCGATTGCTGTAGCGCTTGCTGAAGTCCTCGCGCTCCAGCATCCGCGCGACCGTGTGGCGGGCGGCCAGCTGCACCATCCCGGCCGCGCCGAGGTCGGCGGTCCAGCTCGAGTTGAACACCACCTCGGTCGCCTTCGGATCGAGGATCCGGAAGACCTGCTCCCGATAGGTCGCGGCGTTGGCCTGGATGTCATCCTCGGTGAGCGGCGGGCGCGTGACGGTCTTGCCGGTCGGGTCCCCGATGCGCCCGGTAAAGTCCCCGATGATGAAGATCACGTGATGCCCCAGGTCCTGGAACTGCCGCATCTTGTTCAGGAGCACCGTGTGGCCCAGGTGGAGATCCGGCGCGGTGGGGTCGAACCCCGCCTTGATCCGCAGCGGCCGGCCCTGCTGCAGCCGTTCCCTCAGCTCGTCCTCGAGCAGGATCTCGTCGGCGCCCCGTCGAAGGATCGCCAGCTGTTCTTCCAATTCCATTCGATAATCCCGTTATAAACCTGATATTCTTAAAGATGTCTCGCGCCTTGACGATACAGCGAGTGGTGGATTGACTGCGCTGATGCGTGTGTCTATCGACGCGGCAATGTCCGCAGGGGGGGCCATCTTGCAGAGAAAACGACACATCTTCCTGGAAACGAGTGCCACGCACTTGAGCTTCAAGGAACCACGCCGCAGACGCTGGCCGCTGCTGATCCCCGTTCTCCTGTTCGGCGCCCTCGGCCTTGGGTTCGCCGCCTACATGGAAACGCCGGACTCCGCGGGCGTTGCCTCCTCCGCGGCGCCGGCAGATGATACCGCCCACCCGGCCGGCGAGCGAACCAGCATCGAGATCACGGGCATCGGCGGGGCCCTGCCGAGCGCCGATCGCACCGCTGAGAAATCGCTCCAGGTCGCGGCCGCGGAAATCCCCGGCGGGCAGGACGACGCGCATGGCCTGTCCGACACCGCGGCGTCCGTGCTGCGCGAAGATGCCGCGCTGGTGGAGGAGGGGCTGCCACACGGCATCCTTGGCGAGGGCGCGCCACGCGACGAAGGTCTCGACTGGGCGGAACACGAGGTGGCCTCCGGAGACAGCCTGTCGCGCATCTTCAGTCAGCTGGAGATCTCCAGCCATCTGCAGGAGATCCTCGCGCTCGGGGACGAAACCCGGGACCTGCAGCGGATCTTTCCCGGAGAGCGTCTGCACGCGGGCACCCGCGACGGGCACCTCGAGAAGCTGATCTACGAGCCCCGGAACGGCGACCACTACCTGCAGATCACGCGCGACTCCGCGAATGGCACATACGTGGCCGAGCAGCGGGAGCATCAGCTTGAGATGCAACGCCGCATCGCGCATGCCGAGATCCGGCACTCGCTGTTCATCGATGGCTCGCGCGCGGGCCTGTCGGACGCGACGCTGATCCAGATCGCCGAGATCTTCGGCTGGGACATCGATTTCGCGTGGGACATCCGGGAGGGCGACCGGATGATCGTGATCTATGACCGCATCCTGAAGGACGGCGAACACCTTCGCGACGGGCCGGTGCTTGCCGCCGAGTTCCACAACCGCGGACGCACCCTGCAGGCGGTGCGTTTCGCGCCGGACGGTGATAACGCCGACTACTACGCGCCCGACGGCAGGAGCATGCGCCAGGCCTTCCTCCGGACGCCCGTGGACGTGGGCCGGATCAGCTCGCACTTCGGTCCGCGCAAGCACCCGATCCTCGGCTACACGCGCCAGCACCAGGGCGTGGATTACGCGGCCCCCACCGGCACACCGATCCGTGCGGCCGGCAACGGCCGGATCACCCATCGCGGCACCCGTGGCGGGTACGGCAAGACCGTGATCATCGACCACGGCAACAACTACAGGACCCTCTACGCCCACATGAATGGCTACCGCAGGGGGCAGTCGGTCGGCTCCCGCGTGAGCCAGGGGGAGATCATCGGCTACGTGGGCATGACGGGCACGGCCACCGGTCCGCATCTGCACTACGAGTTCCACGTTCGCGGACAGCCGCAGAATCCGGTCACGGTCGACATTCCCCGGGCGGAGTCGCTCCCGGACGAGCACATGGAGACCTTCCGCAGGGAGACGGCACCGCTGCTCGCGACCATCGAGACCATCCGGGACACCCAGCTTGCGGAGGGCGTCACCGGCGCGGAATCCCGCTAGTGCCCGCGGAGCTCTACCTCGGGCTGATCTCCGGCACCAGCCGGGATGGTGTCGAGGCGGTGCTGACCCGGCCGGAGGGTCCGCTCGGCTGGGAGGTCATCGCGCACCGCCGACACCCCTACCCGGCTGCGATCGCGGAACGGCTTGCAGAGGTCATCGTTGCGGAACAGGGCCGGCTGCAGGACCTGGGCCAGCTGGACGCTTCGGTCGGCGAGGTCTTTGCGGACGCGGCCCTCGCACTGCTGCGTCAGGCGGGACTGACGCCCGACGCCGTGCGGGCCATTGGCAGCCACGGCCAGACGCTCTACCACGCACCCGCCGCCGCCCCCGCGTTCAGCTGGCAGATCGGCGATCCGTTCCGCATCGCCGAACGCACCGGCATCGACACCGTCGCCCTGTTCCGCCAGCGCGACATGGCGGCCGGAGGCGAGGGTGCCCCCCTGGCATGCGCACTGCACGCCGCCTGTTTCGCCCACCCGGACATCAGCCGGGCCGTGGTCAACATCGGCGGCATCAGCAACATCACCTGGCTCAGGCCCGGCCAGCCGGTCTCCGGGTATGACTGCGGCCCCGGGAACACGCTGATGGACGCATGGATCCGGGAATTGACCGGCCAGCCCTTCGATGCCGACGGAGCATGGGCGGCCGCAGGGAAGGTGCGCTACGGGCTCCTCGACACCCTGCGCGCCGACCCGTTCCTCGCACTGGATCCACCGAAGACGACCGGCCCCGAATACTTCTCGCTGCGGTGGCTGGAGGACCGCCTCGCCACGGTCGGCGACATCGGGCGGGACGTGGACGTGCAGGCGACCCTGACGGAATTCACCGCGAGCATCATCGCCGACGCGGTGCTGCGCGAGCGGCGCCCGGACGAACCGTGCGAGGTCCTGGTCTGCGGAGGCGGCGTGCACAATCTCGAACTGATGCGCCGCCTGCGCGAGCGGCTCGGCGACGTGCCCGTCGCGCAGACGGGAAGCCTCGGGCTGCCGGCCGAGCAGGTCGAGGCGGCCGCCTTCGCCTGGCTGGCGCGGCAGACCCTGGAGCATCGCGCCGGGAACGTGCCCGAGGTGACCGGGGCGGCCGGCCCCCGCATCCTCGGGTGCGTGATTCCGGGGGCAGCGCCGCAGGGCTGAGCGTCGCGTCTGGCCTCACCCCCGCAGAAAGCCCCCTCCCCGGCAAAAAAAAAGACCCGGCGCCATCAAGCCGCCAGGCCTTCGGGAGCGCGCCGGGAGAGGATCCCCGGCCGCGCGATCAGGTCGAGAAGCTGGACCCGCAGCCGCAGGTCGTGGTCGCGTTCGGATTGCGAATCACGAACTGCGCGCCCTCGAGACCTTCACTGTAGTCAATCTCGGCACCGGCGAGGTACTGGAAACTCATCGGATCGATCAGCAGCGTTACGCCGCCATTCTCGACCAGGGTATCGCCTTCTCCGACCGTCTCGTCGAAGGTGAATCCGTACTGGAACCCGGAGCAGCCGCCGCCACTGACGAAGACGCGAAGCTTCAGGTCGTCGTTGTTCTCCTCTTCGATCAGGCTCTTCACCTTGGTCGCAGCCGCGTCGGTGAAGATCAGCGGGCTGGGCATCTCCATGTCGGCATCGGAAGCTGCAGTCATCGTTTCGGCCATGATCCAATCTCTCTGGTGTACATCGAACGCATACGCTAAGAAGCCCCACGGTCAGAGTCAAGATTACCCCGATCCGCGGGGTGATGATTCCGTCCAGGGATCGTGCTCAGGGAAACACGGGCACGAGGTCCAGCCCCAGGTCCTCGGGAAGACCGAACATCAGGTTCATGCCCTGCACCGCCTGGCCCGAGGCCCCCTTCACCAGGTTGTCGATCACGGACAGCACCACGACCCGTCCCGATTCCACCGGGCGGAAGACGGCGATACGGCAGAGGTTCGTGCCGCGCACGCTGGACGTCTGGGGGTGGCTGCCGGGCGGCAGCACATCGACGAAGGGCTCGTCGCGATAGAAGTCCTCGAACAGGCCCTGGACGTCCACCTGTCCTTCCAGCGGCCGCGCGTAGAGCGTCGCGTGGATACCGCGGATCATCGGCACCAGGTGCGGCTGAAAGACGAGGCCCACCGGGCCGCCCGCCGCGTCCTCGAGCGTCTGGCGGATCTCCGGGTGGTGACGGTGTCCGCCGCTGGCATAGGCCCGGAAGCCCTCCGCCACCTCCGCGTGCAGGCTGCCGATCTGCGCCTTGCGTCCCGCCCCGCTGACGCCACTCTTCGCGTCGGCGATGAGGTCCGACGGATCGATGACCCCCGCGCGCAGCAGCGGCAACAGGCCCAGGCTGACCGCGGTGGGATAGCAGCCCGGCACCGCAAGCAGGCGCGTCTCGCGGATCCGGTCCCGGTGCAGCTCCGGGAGACCGTAGACGGCCTGCTCCAGCCACTGCGGAGCCCCGTGCGGCTGCCCGTACCAGCGCGCCCAGAGTTGCGCATCCCGGAGCCGGAAGTCCGCGGAGAGGTCGATCACGCGCACACCGCGCTCCAGCAGCGGCCCGGCCATCGCGTGCGCAACGCCGTGCGGCGTGGCGAAGAAGACCACGTCGCACGCCGCCAGCCGGTCCACGTCGGGTTCCACGAAGTCCAGGCCGATGCGCCCGCGCAGGCTGGGGAACATGCCCGCCACCGGGGTCCCGGCGTCGCTGCGGGACGTGACGGCCACGATTTCCGCCTGCGGGTGCACGGCGAGCAGCCGCAGCAACTCGACGCCGGTGTACCCGGTGGCACCAACGATACCGATGGAGATCATCACCCTTCCGTTACGATCGAAACTGGCCTGCAGATGATACCCGCAACCGCCCGCCGGGACACCCG
>RECA01000203.1 GCA_007692435.1 Thioalkalivibrio sp. | reverse complement strand
TCACCGATGAGCCGGCACTGGCTCGCCAGGTCATGGAGGCGCGCAACCAATTGTCCGCGCCGGAACGCCTGCTCCTCTGGGTCAGCGACCGGTTCCGGCTGAAGAGCTTCGATCTCGTGGCCGACGAAGCCGATGCCTGATCACCGGAAAAAGGCCTTCGCCGTGTTGCTGGGGCTTTGCATCGCCGCCCTCGCCCCGGCGATCACGACCGCAGAGCCGGAACCCGGAGAATCCTTTGCAAAGCGCCTTTCCGTCGAGGTGGCGGCACATCGCCGTCTTGTCGAGGTCATGGACAGGGCCGGTCATGCCCCCGTGCCCTTCACCACCGATGGCTGCAGCGGTGGGCTTTCGATGGCCTGGGACCTCATTGCGGACATCCTGCCGGCCTTCGCGCGGACCCACCAGGGGCGCCCACCCTGGGAGGCCTGCTGCGTGACCCACGACCGGGTCTATCACGTGGCGGGCGGTGCGCGCGCAGCCCGGGAGAGCTACCGGGCGCGGTTCGTGGCCGACGAGGCCCTGCGGGAGTGCGTACTCGAGACCGGCGTGCGTCGGACGCCCTACCTGTCCGAAACCTACGGCCTGAGCGAGCGGCAGATCGCGGGTGCCTACGGATTGATCGCCGACGCCATGTTCGATGCGGTGCGGCTGGGCGGCGGACCCTGCACCGGCCTGCCGTGGCGCTGGGGTTACGGGTATCCCGGCTGCTTTCTGGGGAAGCGCTGATTCATCGGCCTTTCCCTGCGGCACACGGAAGTGCCGCCGGAATCGACCACCGCAGGTGATTGACCCGGATCTTCTGCGTTGGACACGGGTCGCAGAGATGGACATCACCACCAAGCCTTCGAGCGACTTCCTGAGGTCAGGGTCTGAAACCTTCTCTCCATAGCCATTGCCTGCAGGACCGATGAACGCCCCGGACGAGAGCGCGGCACAACGTCCGGCAAGCCGGGACCTGCGCGTGCTCGTACCGCTGGCGGGTTTTGTTCGGCCCTACCTGCGCACGCTGCTGCTGGGCATACTGGCGCTGGTCCTCGGCGCCGGCGCCATCCTGGCCTTCGGTTTCGTGCTCCGGCTCCTGGTGGATGCCGGGCTCAGCGAACAGGATCCTGCCGCGCTGAACCGAGCCCTGCTCGGCCTTCTGGCCGCGGTCGCGGTGATGGCGACCGGCACCGGCCTGCGCATCTATCTCGTGACCCGGCTGGGGGAACGCGTCGTCGCCGATCTGCGACGGGCGGTCTTTGCCAACGTGATCGAGATGGATCCCGGGTTTTTCGAGCGCACGCGTACCGGCGAGGTCGTCTCGCGGCTCACCGCGGACACCACGGTGATCCAGGTCGTCGTGGGCAGCACCCTGGCCATCGCCGCCCGGAACCTGCTGCTGATCGTCGGCGGGCTCATCCTGATGCTGCTGACCAGCCCCATGCTGACAACCTGGCTGCTGCTGGGGCTGCCCGTGGTCGCGCTGCCGGTGTGGTCCCTTGGCCGGAGGGTACGCCGGCTCTCGCGCGAGACCCAGGACCGGGTCGCAGCCGTGGGCGGGCGGGTGGACGAGAGCCTGTACGCCATCCAGACCGTGCAGTCCCACGTACAGGAAGGCGCCGAGCGCGCGCGTTATGCCAGTGCCGTGGAGGCGGCCTTTGGTGCAGCCATCCGCCGTGCCGCGGTGACGGGGCTGTTGGCGGCATCCGTGATCTTCCTGATGTTCATGCTGATCACCGGCGTGCTCTGGATCGGGGGACACAGCGTCCTCGACGGGACGATCACGCCCGGAGAACTCGCGGCCTTCCTGTTCTACGCGGTGCTGGTGGCCGGCTCCGTGGCCGCCCTCAGCGAGGTCGCCAACGAACTGCTGCGTGCGGCAGGCGCGGCCGAGCGGCTGCTGGCCCTGCTGCAGACGCGCTCCGGGCCACCCCTGCCCCGGAACCCGACGCGCCTTCCCGAACCGGCCCGGGGTGCGATCCGGTTCGAGGGTGTCCGGTTCGCCTACCCAACACGCCCGGAGCCACCGGCATTGCGGGGCATCGACCTGGACGTGCCGGCCGGTGCCTCGCTGGCACTGGTCGGACCTTCCGGGGCTGGCAAGACGACCCTGTTTCAGTTGCTGCTGCGCTTCTACGACCCCGACGCCGGCGCGATCCGAATCGATGGTGTCGATATCCGTGACGTGGACACGGCGGCGCTGCGGGCACGGATCGCACTGGTGCCGCAGCAGCCGGTGCTGTTCGCAGCCAGCGTCCGCGAGAACATCGCCTACGGTGCACCGGGAGCGTCGGAAGCCGGCATTCGGGCGGCGGCAGAGGCGGCGTACGCGATGGACTTCATCGCCGCGCTGCCGGAGGGACTGGATACGCACCTGGGGGAACGCGGCGTACGCCTCTCGGGTGGACAGCGCGCCCGGATCGCACTGGCGCGCGCAATCCTGCGGGATCCGGCGATCCTCCTGCTCGACGAGGCCACCAGCGCCCTGGATGCGGAGAGCGAACGCCTGGTGCAGGCGGCGCTGCAGCGCATCAGCCGCGACCGAACCACGCTGACCATCGCGCATCGTCTGGCGACCGTGCAGGCGGCCGACCGCATCGTGGTGCTCGATGGCGGCAGGATTGTGGCCCAGGGGTCGCATGCCGAGTTGCTGGAAGAGGGAGGCATGTACGCACGCCTGGCCTCGCTGCAGTTCACCTCGGCTTGACCGAACCGCCGAGAGGGCTCAGGTAATCGCGACACTCTTCACCAACGCGTACCCCTGAGTCCCGGGCTCGAGAGCGAGGTGGTCCAGAGAGCGTCTCGTGATGCGCGACAGCAACGTCACACCCCCGACCGCGAGCCGGACGAGCACATGCCCGGGATGCGGGTCGTCGGACACGTCCAGCACCCGTGCGGGCAGGCAGTTCAGCACGCTCGAGTCCTGTGGCCGTGTGAGATTGATCGCGACATCGCGCGCCATGATGCGCACCCGCACCCGCTGGGACTGAAGCAGGTCCTCCCGGGAGATCAACAGCGTGCCACCGTCGAAGCCGAGCTCGGTGAGATGGTGCCGGTCATCGTGACCGATCACGCTGGCCTCGATCACCGCCGCCGCTCCCTCCGCGTGCGCAAGCGGGAGGTCTCCGCGCGTGATCAGGTCGCGCAGCGGGCCTGCGGCACGCACCCTGCCGTCCTCCATCAACAGCATGTGGTCGGCCAGTCGGGACACCTCGTCGATTGCGTGGCTCACATAGAGCACGGGAATCGACAGCTCGTCGTGCAGGCGTTCCAGGTAGGGAAAGATCTCGGCCTTGCTGATCGCGTCCAGCGCGGCAAGCGGCTCGTCCATCAGCAGCACCCGCGGGCTGGTGAGCAGCGCACGGCCGATGGCCACCCGTTGGCGCTGTCCGCCCGAGATCTCGGTCACTCGGCGCGTCAGCAGGCTCTCCAGCCCGAGCAGCCGGGCGGCCTCGTCGGGCTGCACAACGCGCTGCTCCTCAGGGATCCGCCGGTATCCGTACAACAGGTTTTTCTGCACCGACAGGTGCGGGAACAGGTGACCCTCCTGAAACACGTACCCGATCGGTCTGCGGTCCGCCGGGATGAACCGGGTCCGGTCCTGCCAGGTCTCTCCATTGACCACCAACCGGCCCTTGGCCGCAGGTTCCAGCCCGGCCACACAGCGAAGCAGCGTGGTCTTCCCGCAGCCCGAGCGCCCGAACAATGCGGTCACGCCCTGCCCCGGCACCTCTGTGTCGACGGTCAGGCGAAAGCCGCCGCGTTCGAGGTCGAACTGCATCGCGACCGTCAAGGCTGCGCGTTCCTCATGGCATGACCATCTTGATGCGCCCGTTGATGGCGTAGAGCGTGAACAGCATCAGGAACGAGAGCCCGAGCAGCAGGCCGGAGAGCACGTGTGCGGACTGGTAATCCACGGCCTCGACGTGATCGTAAATGGCGATCGACACGACCTGGGTCTCGCCGGGGATGTTCCCGCCGATCATCAGCACCACCCCGAACTCGCCGACCGTGTGCGCGAACCCCAGGGTCACCGCGGTCAGAAAACCCCGCCGTGACAGCGGCATCATCACCGTGAGGAACCGGTCCCACGGTCCGGCCCGAAGGCATGCCGCCGCCTCCATGGTTCCGGTGCCGATGCTCGCGAATGCATTCTGCAGGGGCTGCACCACGAAGGGGAGGGAGTAGAGAACCGAGCCGATCACCAGGCCGGTGAAGGTGAAGGCGAGCGCCGGGCCGCCAAGGGCCTGGATCGGCCCCTGGGAGCCCAGCAGGATGAGGACATAGAAACCGAGGACGGTGGGCGGCAGCACCAGCGGCAAGGCCACGACCGACTCCACTGCCAGCTTGAAGCGCGATGCCGTGTGCGCCAGCCACCATGCGAGCGGAGTACCCAGGATCAGCAGGACCACGGTCGTCACCGCGGCCAGCTGCAGCGTCAGCCACAGCGCCGCCATGTCCTGCGGGCTGATCCACTCCGATAGCATCCGTGAAGCCGCCTATCCGCTACGTTGGGGTGACCGTTACAGCCGATAGCCGTCCGACTCGATGATCTCCCGGGCCGTCTCGCTGGTCCGTACCCAGTCGAGGAACGCGCTTGCGGCCTCCGGCTCCCGTGCCACGGTCAGCAGCACCACCTCCTGAACGATCGGCGGGTAGGTCTCGGCGTCGGGCAGCCAGCGGGAACCGGCCCCTTGCCGCCGCTCGTGCGCGATGACCTGGGCGAGGGCCAGGAGTCCGACCTCGGCATTCCCGGTGGTCACGAAATTGAAGGCCTGACCGATGCTTTGTCCGGTCACGATCCGGCGCGTGGCCAGGTCGATACCGTGGGCTTGCATCACGGCCTCGGCCGCGATCCCGTAGGGGGCCACGCGCGGATTCGCGATTGCGACGCGGCGGTAGTCGCCACGCTCCAGGAACGCGGCACCGTCGTCGGGAATGCGGCCGGCATCCGGACTCCAGAGCACGAGCACGCCTTCGGCATAGGCGAAGCGGCTGTCAGCCACCGCATGGCCGCTCGCCACGAGGTCCGCCGTCCGCTGATCGTCGGCGGAGAAGAAGATGTCGAACGGGGCACCCTGGCGGATCTGCGCGAAATGCTTCCCGGACGAACCGCTGCTGACCGCGAACCGGACACCGTTCTCGGGACCATAGAGCTCCGCAAGCCGCTCCAGCGTCGCGGTGAAGTTCGCGGCCACGGCGACACGAAGTTCGGTCCCCGCCGCCGGCATCGTTACGAACAGGGCAAGGCACAGAAGAATCAGGCGTCGCATTCCGGGCTCCTTCGCCGGCGGGGCATGGTCAGGTCCGTTGGGGGTCAGTCCACAACGGCAAGCGCGACGTGCGGGGTCTTGATCCCGGCGGTTCCCCGGGGCCGAGCTGCTCCAGGCCCTCGCGCATCAGGTTTCCGAAACCAGCTGCCGGTAAAGCGGCAACAACTGGCGGCGCAGGAGGTCCTGGTGGAGCGGGCCAACGTGCTTGAAGCGGACCATGCCATGCCGGTCCAGGAGAAAGGTGACCGGGGTCGCGTGCGCACCCCATTCGGCACTGGTGAGACCCCGCGGATCGAAACCGACCAGTGTGAACGGGTCCTCGCTGTCCGCCAGGGAAGCGATCGCCTGCTCGCGCGTGTCCTGGAAATTGAACCCGTAGACCGGAATCCCCATGCGTTCGAGCTGCGCCAGGGTGCCGCGCTCCTGCACGCAAGTCGCGCACCAGGAGGCCCAAACGTTCACCAGCACCGGCTTCCCGACGAGATCGTCCCGGGTGAACCGGGCGTCGGGATCGTGGAGCTGAGGCAGATCGAAGGCGGGGGCCTCGCGACCAACGAGTGGCTCGGGCACATTGGCGATGTTCCAGATCAGCGCGCCGGCGAGTATCCCCACCAACGCGACCAGCGCCAGCACCGGTGCGAACACCAGCCAGTTTCGACGCTTGCCTTCTTCCGTCATGCCCTTCTCCCGCAGATCGTCAATGCGCCCGCGTTCACCTCGAATGCGCGGGGCTGCCGCCAAGCGTGCACCCCGGCAGGCCCTTATTCAAGCCCACCTATCGGGGAACTGGCTTCAGGAGTCGCGCCGGACCTGAGCCCCCGAACCTAAGCCCCCGAACCTGGACGCTGGACAGGTCCGGCAGGGCCTGGCTATAGTTTGCCAACCCTCAGGGGAGTAGTCGCTCCGGCCAACCGGGCCGGAGGCACGCGTCAACACACTTGGCCGCATGGCCGTGGCGTGTGCAGCCCGACCTGAAGGCGCCGCGGCGCGTCTTCGTCGAACG
>RECA01000090.1 GCA_007692435.1 Thioalkalivibrio sp. | reverse complement strand
GCCTCCTACGGTGCTCGCCCCGGCCCCCTGTAGGAGGCGAGCCCTCTCGGCGATCGGGCGCGGTCTCGGCTGGCCAAAAAAAAACCCCGCCGGAGCGGGGTTCTTCGGTGCGGCTGGGTAGAGACTTACCGCAGCACGCTCTCGAGGATGACTTCGTTCTCCTCGGTGGCCTCGGCCATCACGGAGGCGACGGTGCCGCCGAAGGCCTGAGCCATCAGGCTGGTGTTCATCCGCGACACGATCACGCGATCGTCGTCGGTCTCATAGACCGAGATCCGGCAGGGCATCATCGAGGTCACGACCTTCGCGCGGTCCTCGGCCAGAATCTGGCCGGCGTGGTGCGGCTGGCACAGTTCCAGCACCGCGACACGGCCGACTTCGTAGCCGTAGGGGCTGACGGCGTCATGGATCATGTGCACGGTGGGTACCTTCCAGTTCTGCTCCTCCGCGGTGGTCTTGATGATCTCCACCGTGTCCTCGAAGTTGAAGATGCTCTCGTCCTCGAGAATCATCAGCTTCGGTGCGGCCGAGAAGGCCGTCAGCATCATCGCCGCAATTCCTACCAGGAATCCGCCGACGCCAGTCATAATGAAACGTTTGGTCATAATGGTTTCTCCAATTTTCAGCTAGTTAGTTTTCACTAGGGGTTCGTTAATTCAAATATATTAGCGAATGCTTATCGATGGAGGGCATCATGCCACAGGTCCGCTCTGGGTTCAAATGCATTTTTTCGAATGGTGTGCGGCGGGACGGTCCCGGCAAGCGGGCCGGGGGACCGCATCGGGCCGACGGGGGACGGGTTGCCGGCTCTCCGTCCGTTTGACAAGCCCCCGCAGGAAATCCGTTAATGGTGCTTCACCTAGAGGGGGAGAAGGGCCATGGAAATCCGCACGATGCCGTTGAACCGGGGATGGGGACTGTTCGGGCGCGGCTGGAGCACCTTCACGAAGGACTGGGTGACCTGGGTGCTGAGCTTCGTGATCTTCTTCGTGATCAGTATCGTGCTGAATCTGGTTCCCCTGATCGGAGGGCTGGTGATGGCGGTGATCACGCCCGCACTGGTGGCTGGGTTCATGAAGATGGCGCACGACCTCGACGCGGAACAGACGGTGGGTGTCGGCCACCTGTTCCAGCCGATTCAGGACCACGAACGCCGGGTGCCCCTGCTGCTGCTGGGCCTGGTGGCGCTGCTGGCTGCGGTGTTGATGGCGGTGGTCCTGGCGCTGTTCGTCGGCGGCGCCACGCAGATGGGCGGCGCGGCTGGCGGCATGGGTGACGCGATGGCCTTCCCGCTGGCAGGTATCGGCTTCTTCGGGCTGATCGTGATCCTGCTCCTGTACCTGGTGATCTTCGCCGTGCTCGCGTTTTCGATCCCGCTCGTCTACTTCCGCGGGCTGGAGATCGGTGAGGCGATCCCGGCGAGCGTGCGCGGGACGCTGATGAACCTGGGGCCGCTGGTGATCTTCAGCCTCATCTACTTCGTGCTGGCGTTTTTCGCGATGATCCCGTTGGGCCTGGGCTTCCTGGTGCTCGGCCCAGTGGTGCTCGCGGCCGTGTACGGCGCATACGTCGAGATCTTCGGTGAAGAGGCCGAGGTGCTGGAGGCCGAGGAGGTCTGACGGCAGACGGGACCCCTGTGGGAGGCGAGCCTTCTCGGCGATTCGGCGCCGGGGAATGTCGCCCAGGGGGCTGGCCTCCTACGGTGCTCGCCCCGGCCCCCTGTAGGAGGCGAGCCCTCTCGGCGATCCAAGCGTCGGGGAATGTCGCCCAGGGGCTGGTCTCCTGGGGTTAAGATGACGCTCCGCGTGTTTTCACGTTATCGTTCCGCGCTCCGGATCCGAATCCCCCGAGAGTCCATGTCTCCCGACGAGTATTGCGAAGACAAGGCGGCCCGCAGTGGGTCGAGCTTCTATTACGCCTTCCGCTTCCTCAGTCCGGAACGCCGCCGGGCGATCACGGCGCTGTACGCCTTCTGCCGCGAGGTCGACGACGTCGTCGACGACTGCCGTGAACCCTCCGTGGCGCTGGCAAAGCTGGAGTGGTGGCGCGAGGAGGTGGAGCGGACGTTCCAGGGCGCGCCGCGGCACCCGATCACGCGCGCCCTGGAACCGCACCTCGCCCCCTTCGACCTCTCGCAGGAATACTTCGAGGAAATCATCGACGGCATGCAGATGGACCTCGAATACGATGCCTACCCGGACTTCGCCACGCTCTCGCTGTACTGCTACCGCGCGGCCAGCGTGGTCGGGCTGCTGTCGGCTCGCATCTTCGGCTTTACGGACCGGCGCACCCTCAAGTACGCCCATGATCTCGGGACCGCCATGCAGCTGACCAACATCCTTCGGGACGTGCACGAAGACGCGGTCCGCGGCCGGGTCTACATCCCGCTGGACGAGCTCGAGCGCTTCGCCGTGAAGCCCGAGGAATTCCAGACCAACATCACCCGCGACGCGCACCGGGAACTGTTCGCCTTCCAGGCGTCCCGGGCACGGGAGTACTACGACCGGGCACTCGCCCACCTGCCCGACGAGGACCGCCACGCCCAGCGGCCGGGCCTGATCATGGCCGCGATCTATCGCACCCTGCTCGAAGAGATCGAGCGAGACGGCTACCGCGTTCTCGAGCATCGGATCCGCCTGACCCCGCTGCGGAAGCTCTGGATCGCGTGGCGCACCGCGCGCAGCGCCCGGCCGACGAAGTGAACGGCAATCCCGTCGCGGTCATCGGGGCCGGCTGGGCCGGGCTCACCGCCGCGCTGGTGCTCTCGCGGGCCGGGAGGAAGGTGGTGCTGATCGAGGCCGCTGCGATGCCCGGCGGCCGAGCCCGGACCGTCCACAGCGACGGGGCGCGGCTGGACAACGGCCAGCACATCCTGGTGGGGGCCTGCCGTCATGCACTGTCGCAGATGCGCGCGGTGGGGGTGAATCCGCTCCTCGCGCTGCACCCGGTCCCCTTCCGCCTGCTGATGCGAAGGCGCGTGTCCGGTGGCGCTGCGGAGAGCTTCCTGCTGGCCCCCCGCTCCACCCGCACCCGGGACCTCGGTGCGGCCTTCTACGAGGCGTCCCGGGACGCGGGCCTGCCGCGGCGTCTTCTCGGCCTGGCCGGTGCCTGGCGGATGCTACATCGGCCGCTGACCCGGGACCTGCCCGTGGCCGACTGGCTCCGGGCGAACGCCCAGCCATCCGGGTTGAGGGAGAGGGTCTGGGAACCGCTGTGTCTGGCCGTGATGAACACGCCGCCCGCGGAGGCCTCGGCCCGGGTCTTCCAGAGCGTGCTGCGCCAGAGCCTGCTGGCCGGTGATGGCCCCGCGCGCCTGCTGATCCCGCGCCGGCCGCTGGGCGAGCTCTTCGCGGAGCCGGCCCTGCAGCAGCTGCGGACACTGGGTGCCTCGATACGCCTGGCTACGCGGGTCCGGGGCATCGAAGCACGCGGCGGGGACGGGTTTCTCCTGACCCTGCGGGGTGGTGAGACCCTCGCAGCCGGCCAGGTGGTCCTTGCCGCCGCGCAGCGATCGGCCGCCCGCCTGCTGCCCGCGGAACCCGTGCTGGACCCGCTGCGCCGGGACCTGGTGGAACTGGGCGAACGCTCCATCTGTACCGTCTACCTGCGCTACGCCAAGGCGCCGCCCGAACTGCCGCCCCTGATCGGGCTGCTCGGGCAGCACGGCCAGTGGCTGGTGCCCCGGAGACTGGTCGGGGATCCCCACTGGCTCTCGGTGGTGATCTCCGCGGCCGATCAGTATCCGATGCCCGATGCCGACAGCCGCTGGCGAAGGGTCGGGCGGGAACTCGCCCAGACCCTTCCCGGGCTCGGCGAACCACAGCAGGGACGCGTGATCTGCGAAAGGATGGCAACGCTCGACGCCCGGCCCGGGCTGGACGACCGGCGCCCGGATACCCGGACCCCGCTTCCCGGCCTCTACCTCGCCGGGGATTTCTGCGCCCGGGGCCTGCCGTCCACCCTGGAGGCGGCGGTCCAGAGCGGCCAGAAGGCCGCGGCGGCCGCAATCACCGACGGGATTCCCGACCTGGTGCGGGCGGCGGGCTGAGAGCAGCGGCCCGTCCGGCGCGCGGGCCGGCCAACTTCAACCGTTGCTACCGGAGTGCTGGACGCTGGTAACCGCGTCCGCTGCGGTCGCGACCATCTGACACAGAGCGGCGATGCTCTCGGCACGCATCTTTTCCATCACCCGGGCGCGATACTTCTCGACGGTGCGCGGACTGATGGCCAGTTCGCGGGCGATCTCCTTGTTGCTGAGCCCCCCGGTGACCCACTGCATGACCTCGAACTCCCTGGGTGTGAGCTCACGGACCCGCTGCGCAATCCGGGCCCGCTCACCATTCTGGTCCCGCTGGTGCCGATCCTGGGCGAGGGCCTCCTCGACTCGCGCCACCAACGTCTCCGTCGAGAACGGCTTCTCGATGAAATCGACCGCTCCGGCCTTCAGGGCCCTGACGGTGGTCGGGATGTCGCCGAAGGCCGAGATGAAGATCACGGGCAGGGTGCAGCCGCGTGCGTGGAGCTCTTCCTGGACCGCGAGCCCGTCGAGGCCGGGCATCTTCAGGTCCAGCACCAGACATCCCGGCTGTTCGGGTTCCAGGGCCTCGAACAGGTCCTCGGCCGAGCCGTGGGCCTGGACCTGGTAGCCCGCGAGTTCCAGCGCAAGCGACAGGGAGCGCCGCATCGCGGGGTCATCGTCGAGCAGGATCACCCTCTTTGACCCGCTCAAACAGCACCCCCGTCACGCGCGAGTGGCAGCGTGAAGCGCATGACAGCTCCGGGCGCCCCGTCGGCTTCGGCCCAGAGCCTGCCACCGTGCGCCTCCACGATGGTTCGCGATACCGCAAGCCCGATGCCCATTCCGGTATTCTTCTCGGTTTCGAATACCTCGAAGATGCGGGTGATCCACTTTGGAGATAGCCCGGCGCCGGAATCGATCACCGTCACCGTCGCCTGCTGCTTCGCCGCGCGCAGGTGGATGCTGATCCATCGGTCCTCGGAAGCGTTGCGGTCGATGGCCTCGACCCCGTTGCAGACCAGATTCACCAGCACCTGCTCGATCTGCAGCGGGTTTACCCGCACCCGCACGGGTTCCGGCGGCAGATCGAGCGCGAGCCGGACCGATTTCTTGCGTGCCAGCGGCATCACCAGCGAGACCGCCCCTCGGATGGGCCGTTCGAGTTCACAGACTTCCGTGCGGATCTCGCCACGGCGCATGAAATGCCGCAGGCCGTCGACAATGCCGATCGCACGGTCGACCTGCGTGCGCAGGTCGTTTGCCGCGGTCACCAGCTGCCCCCGGTCCACCGGGTCCTGCCCGCTCAGGGTCACCAGGGACTCGCTGAAGAGGCTGGCGGCAGCGAGGGGCTGTGCCAGTTCATGAACCAGCGACGCCGCGAGAACGGTCACGGAACTCAGACGCGCGACGTGTGCGACCTCCTCCCTGCGCTGCCGGCTCTCCTGTTCCGCGCGCACTCGCGAACTGATGTCCAGGTGTGCGACCACGGCGCCGCCGAGCCCCTCGGTGAGGGGCGTCACCGTCATCAGGAACCAGCGCGGGTATTCGGGGTGGTGGCAGGGATACTCGAGGGAGAACTCCGCACGTCTGCCGGCGATCACCGCCCGGATCCCTTCGCAGGCCTGCTCGCCCAGGTTCTCCGGATCGTCGTCGGACAGCTTCAGACAGGCCTCGAAGTAATCGATGCCGATGCCGTCCTCGAGCGTTGCATCGCCCTCATTCTCCCGCGCGAAACGGCGCCATGCCTCGTTCACTGCAATGATCCGGCCGGACGCGTCGAGCACCGCGATCTGTGCAGACAGCGCATCGAGCACCGCCTGACGCTGGCGGTCGCTCTCGAGACGCATGCCCGCGGCCTGCGCCGGCTCTGGACGCCCCGTTTCGGCCTCTCCTCGCCCGGGATCCCGCAACGGCGCGGCTGCCATCGGCTTCCCGTGAGCCGGTTCCCTCGGCGATGCGCGTCCGTCGTCGTGCATGCTCATACTCCAGCTCGTGGCCCTCGTGACCCACGAGCCGGGGCCGCAAGGCCAGCCAGGTCATTGGGCCACGGTGCGTTCCAACGCTGCACTCCCCGGCCGCGCCTTTAATGCAACTTAATCAACTTTTGGCCGGGAGACAAGCGAATACGGTTGGCGCCGGCACCGGTCCCTGCCCCGGATCCATCGAAGCCGCGGAGTCTTGTGTTCTTGCAGCCTGTCGCATCCGGGCTGCTCCAGCCGCGCCGATGGTACAGCGGGGCATATTCCTTGATTCTTCCTGCTCCGAACCACTTTGCACCAAGGACTGCGCCTGCCTTCCCGCGCGGCTCGCTGCGGGCACCACAGTCCGTCAGGCTGCTAGAATGGGACGCAAACGCGAAGGAGACGGCCTTGTCCGAACTCGATCCCAGCGCCCTGCTCGACTACCGGCCCGCTCCAGGCAGCCTGTCGGGCCGCGTGATCCTGGTTACTGGAGCGGCCGACGGCATCGGTCGTGCCGTGAGCCTCGCCGCCGCCGAGGCCGGTGCGACGATCGTCCTGCTCGACCGCGACATCAAGCGGCTGGAGAAGGTCTACGACAGCATCGAGTCCGGCGGCAATCCCCAGCCTGCGATCTACCCGCTGAATCACGAGGGCGCGACCGTAAAGGACTATGCCGACCTCGCCGAGAACGTGCTGCAATCGCTCGGTCGGCTCGACGGGCTGGTGCTGAACGCCGGCTCGGCGGGCACCCTGACCCCGCTGAAGTACTACGACCCCGAATTGTGGGTCCAGGTGATGCAGGCCAACCTGAACGGCCCGGTGATGCTGACGCAGGCGGTCTTGCCGATGCTGGAGGACAGCGGGCAGGGCTCGATCGTGGTCTCGACCCAGAACGCCCGCAAGGCCTTCTGGGGCGCCTTTGGTGTCGCGAAGGCGGGGCAGGACGCGCTGATCGACATCCTGTCCCGGGAACACTCCGGCGATCAGGGCTTCATCCGCGTGAACGGCATCGATACCGGCCCCGTGCGCACCCGTTTTCGCGCACTGCACTATCCCGGGGAGAACGCCGGGCTGCTCCCCAGACCCGTACAGGTGGTCGGCCCGTATCTCTACTTCCTCGGCCCGGACGCCGGCCGGATCACCGGCGAGAACCTCTCACTCGAGGGCCTCATCGAGGTGTCCGAATCTGCCGGGAAGGCGAGCCGCCACTGAGCCGACCCTGGCGATGGCATCCCCGTTCGCTGTTACCGGGTCTTCGGGAGCGGCGGCACGAAGTGCATCACCTTCTCGACCACGTCCAGTTTCAGGTGCGCCTGGGCGCGGAAGCGGCCCGCGTAGGCCAGGTCCTCCTCGCGCAGCTCGTAGCAGGTCGCGCCGCTGATGTCGGTCAGGACCGCCGGGATGCCGGCCTCCTGGAAGGCGTAGTGGCGCTTCAGGTAGAAGCTCTCGCAGCACATCCCGACATAGGCCGGGACCTCGTCGGCGCGCATTTCCGTCAGGGTCGCCTGCAGATGTTCGAAATTGGTGATGGACACCACGCGCAGGCCCCGCTCCCTTGCCATTGCGTAGGCATCGCCGACCTCGCACTTGCCACACTCGGAACAGCCGTCCCGGAAACGGAACTTGCAGTCGGCGAGCTTCGCACAATACGGGACGAGCATCACGGTGGCCTGGCGCAGGATGTCTTCGGCGGCCTCACCCCCCGGGCTGTGCACGATCAGGGTGTTGCTCTGTTCCCGGTTCATGCCGAACCGTGCCGCCTGGGATCGGCGCGCGACCGCCAGACCCACCAGGTGTTCGAGATCATCGCCCCCGAAACCGAGCAGGTCGGCATCGGAAACCCCCTGCAGGCCTTGGCGCAGCGCAGCCGCGCACTCCTCGAGCCTGTTGCCGCGCAATCCATCGGCGAGCCGGGTGAACAGATCGGACGGGCTGAACTGCACGGCGCCGCTGAACAGCGCGCGGTCCACGCGTCCCTCCGAATCGGGCTCGAGCTCCAGGTAGATGGCACCGCCGGTCGTCTTCACGAAGGCCTTCATCGCGTCCGGGGACCGCCCGTCGGGGGTGCCGGCGGGCGTGGTGGCCGCGGGTGGCGCTTTGGGGGAGGCCTCTTCCTCGGAGCAAGGATCGCGGCCGGGAGCCGTTTCTGCGGCGGGTTCGAGCTGCAGCTGGAAGGCCTCGGCGAGGGAATGTTCCAGCGATTCGCGGATCTTCTCGAGCGTGGGGGTGTGTCCGAGGATGGCGCCGACGCTGCTCAGGCGTTCGCGGGCGCTGAGCACGCCTTCGTGAGAGAGCTTTTCCGTCGGAACCCGCAGGACCTTCAGCATCGTCTCGGCGTCCGGCGTGTCCACCAGCAGACTTCCCTGCAGCAGGATCCGGTCGCCGTGATGTGCGGCGAAACCACCGCCCACCTTGCGGCCGCCGGCCTCGACGTCATTGGGGAAGACGAATCGCGCCGCAACGCCCAGGCGATCCAGTGCGGCCACCATCGCCGCTCCATGCAGCGCGAGGAGGTCCGCGAGCCGGGCCGGCCCGGAATGCCCCGTCGGCAGCACCAGCGACCAGCACAGCTGTGCCGGGTCCAGGTACAACGCGCCGCCTCCGGTCAGCCTGGGCACCACCTCGATGCCCTGTTCCTCGCAGTAGTCACCGCGCACGGCGATCGCGGCCCGCTCGTGAGCTCCGGGCCGAGCACTGATGGGGTAACGGGCGAAGCGCAGCGCCGTGGCGCCGCGCAGGAGCTCTGCGTCCAGGAGCGCGTGCTCGCGAGCGCTGCGCAGGCCATCGTCCACGACCCTGCACGCCAGGCGCCGGAACCGCAATCCAGGTTGTACTGAGTTCTTCGTCATCGCCCCTCCCATGCCGCCTGCCAACGGCGGCCCCTTTTGTTGCGTTGCAGCGCCCGGGTCCGGCAGGAAAACGTCATGACCGCAGACACATCCTTGGCTTCACTTTGGAAAATTTGTGCCTACACTTTAGGCCATTTGAATTCGGTTCCGAATTGATTTGGATCAGATAGTGACGCAGACACTGATGGGACCATGGGGTCGAGATGCTGCCATTCGGCCCGCCGGGCGGAGGTGCAGTGACAGCAGATTCAAACGTGGGGGTATGTCGTGATGACCAATTGGCAGCAACTGGTGCAGGCGGTGGAGCCCCTGCAGGATCTCGAACTCGATACCGAACTGGTCCGGGGCCTCGAGCGGCTTGGCCACCAAGTGGGCCATCGAGCCCGGGAACGCGCTGCACCTCCGGTCCATTTTTACACGCCCACCTTCAAGTCCTACGAGACCTCCGAAATCAAGAGTTGCGGAAAGAATGCCTGGCCCGCGGTATCGGTCACGGGGAGCGAATGCAAGCTGCAGTGCGACCATTGCAAGGCCGCCATCCTCGAACCGATGATCCCCGCGCGCACGCCGGACGACCTGTGGCGAGTGGTGAACGAACTGATTGACGACGGCGCAAACGGCCTGTTGCTGACCGGCGGGTCGAACCATCGCAACGAGGTCGAATACGCGCCCTATTACGAGACCATCCGGCGCATCAAGGACAGCCACCCCGAATTCCGTATCGCCGCCCACGCCGCGTTGATGGATCGCGATGCCGCGTTTGCGATGGCGGACGCGGGCGTCGATGTCGCGATGATGGACGTGATCGGCGCCCAGGAGACCATCACGAACGTCTACCACCTGCGCCGGTCGGTGGACGACTTCGAGGCGACCCTGGAAAACCTGGTCCGGACCTCGATGCGGGTGGTGCCCCACATCGTGATCGGGCTGCACTACGGGCGGATGCTCGGCGAATGGCGCGCGCTGGAGATCATCCAGCGGCACCTGCCCGACGCGGTGGTCCTGGTGGTCGTGATGCCCTTCTATGCGCCCGAGAAGAAGCCCTTCGTGACCCCGGACTCGTCCGATGTCGGCCGCTTCTTCCAGTCGGCGCGTCAGGCCCTTCCCGACACCTCCCTGCTGCTCGGCTGCGCCAGGCCACCGGGAGAGTCGCGGATGGAGATCGACACCTACGCGGTGATGGCGGGGCTCGACGGCATTGCGCACCCCGCCGACGGGGCGGTGGAACTGGCTGCCCGCCTGGGACGCAGGGTGCGCGTGACGCCGGCCTGCTGCTCCATCGTGGTGGGTGACGAGGTGATGGCGGTGCAGAACGCGTCCGACGGGCTCGAGCTGGACGTCGACACCATCGTGCGCGAGGAGGCGCGGCGCCGCGCCGGGAGTCGCGGCATCGGCATCCCGGTGGTGTCCGCACCCGCCCCGGGCACGGAGATTCCTGTATGAGCACTCAATCCCGGATCTTCAGGTTAATGGAGCCCCACAATGCGTGATCAGAACACCCTGCGCGTGATCGACACCGGCCTGCGCCGTGCCGCAGAGAACCTTGCACTCAACCGTGCACTGCTCGAATCACACCAGGAAGGGACCTCGCCCCACACCCTGCGATTCCTGCGCTTCCGGCCGTGTGCGCTGGTCGGTTTTCACCAGAGTGTTAACCAGGAACTGCGCAGCGACTATTGTGTTGACAACGGAATCGACATCCAGCGCCGGATCACCGGCGGCGGTGCGATCTACTTCGACGAGACCCAGATCGGCTGGGAACTCTACCTCGACAAGCGTTTTCTCGGCACCGCCGAAATGCCCGCGATCGCCGAACGCATCTGCCAGGCAGCCGCCCGCGGCATCAGCGCACTCGGCGTCGATGCGCGCTTCCGTCCACGCAACGACATCGAGGTGGACGGGCGCAAGGTATCCGGAACCGGGGGTGCCTTTGATGGCGAGTCCATACTGTACCAGGGGACCCTGCTGATCGACTTCGACGTGGAGCGGATGCTCCGGGTGCTGCGCATACCCGCGGAAAAGCTCTCGGACAAGGCGATCTCGTCGGCACGCGACCGGGTCGCCAACCTGAAGGATCTGCTCGGTCAACTGCCCCCCTTCGAGGAGGTGGAGCAGAGCCTGGCAGCCGCCTTCGCCGAGGCCTTCGGCGTTGAGCTGGAGTGGTCCGACGCCCTGAACGCGGCGGAGGAACGCAAGTTTGCCGAGGCGCTCGCCGAGATGGACACCCCGGAGTGGGTCTACCAGCACGACCGGCCGTCATCGGAAGCCGGCGTGCTGGAGGGTCTGCACAAGTCGCCCGGCGGCCTGATGCGCGCGGCGCTGGCGATGGACCACGCCCGCGACCGGATCAAGCAGGTCTGGATCACCGGGGATTTCTTCGTGAAGCCCGGCCGGACAGTGGTCGACCTGGAGGCCAGTCTCCGCGATACACCGGTCGGGGAGCTGGAGACGAACATCCGCCGCTTCTTCGACCGCCATGCGGTAGAGATGCTGATGCTCACTCCCGACGACTTCCTGACCGTTCTGCGCAACGCGCTCGCGAAGACCACGGTCGCGCCCGGCGCCGCGGACGTTCGACCGTCGTGAGGACCGTCGATCTCCTGGTGGTCGGCCTGGGGCCGGGCGGCGCCAGCGCCGCCGGCCGGGCCGCGGCGGCGGGCCTCGACGTGGTCGCAGTGGACCGGCGCCGGGTGCTCGGCGAACCGGTGCAGTGCGCCGAATTCATCCCGACTCCGATGTCCCGTTACGCGCGCGACTTCCCGGTGCGCCAGCAGACGATCGGCGGCATGGCCAGCATCCTTCCCTCCGGCCACATTCATCGCAGCGACTTCCCGGGTCTGATGATCGACCGGGCGGAGTTCGATCGTGCGCTGGCCCGGCAGGCGCGCGCAGAAGGCGCCGAGCTGTGGCACCCGGCGCACCTGACCGCCCTCGATCCCCTGCGGCAGCAAGCGACCCTGCGTCAGCATGGGCGCGAGGTGCCGCTGCGATACCGGGCCCTGGTCGCGGCCGACGGCCCCCACTCCACCGTGGCTGCGCGCCTCGGTCTGCCGAGACTGCGTACGCTGCGGACACGGCAATACACCGTGCCGCTCAACCGGCCCGTCGAGGACACGCTGATCTGGCTCTCCGACGACTATCCCGGCGGCTACGCCTGGTTGTTTCCGCGCGGGCGCGAGGCGAATCTCGGTCTGGGCGTGGATCCGGTCCTCCAGCGGGACATGAAGCTGCCGCTGGACGACCTGCACCGCCGCCTGATCGCCGAGGGGCTGACCGGGCCGGCGGTACTGCGCCGCACCGGGGGCGCGATTCCCGTTGGCGGCCCGCGCGAGTGCCTGCACGAGGGCTGCACACTGTTCGTCGGCGATGCCGCGGGCCTGACCCACCCGATCACCGGCGCCGGCATTGCCGCGGCGGTGATCTCGGGCGAGCACGCCGGCGCTGCAGTGGCGGCATGGCTGGCCGGGGACGGCGATGCCCTGGAGGAGTACGACGAGGACATGCGCGACCAGTTCGGCACCGCGCTCCACCGCGCAGTGGAGCGGCGTCAGAGCCTGCAGACTGTCTGGCATACGCCGGCGGCCGCGCGCGATGAGACCCAGCGCCGGGGGTGGATCGCCTTCGACGAATACTACGAGGCCGCAACGGCATGACCGGTGGCCTGCCAACAATCAACCGACGCAAGCAATCCCGGAGGACGTGACATGAACGCCCGCCCCGAGTCCGTGGCAACACCCATGAACTTCTACCATCCACGCGACCTTGCACGAACCCCGGAGATGCGCTCCCCGGAGTACGTGCAGATGTCGACCGCCGCCGCGATCACGCTGGGGCTGGTGCACGGCACCATGCATCGCACCGCCTGCACGCACTGCCTGAACCTGCTGGTGACCTACCCGGAGGGCTGCCGCGCCAACTGCAGCTATTGCGGTCTCGCGCGGCACCGCGAGGAGGAGAGCGCCTACGCCGATCGCAACTTCATCCGCGTGGACTGGCCCACCGCCCGCTACGACGAGGTCATCGAGCGCGTCCGCAACCGCGGCGACCAGGGCGCCTTCGAGCGCATGTGCATCTCGATGATCACGCACCCGGACTCGGGCGATGACACGATCACCCTGCTGGACCGCTGGGTGGCGGATGTGCCGGAGGTTCCCGTTTCCATCCTGTCGAATCCGACGACGATGCGCTACGCGGAAATAGAAGACCTGCGCGATCGCGGCGCCGACATCTTCACCGTCGCGCTGGACGCGGTCACGCCCGAACTCTTCGAGCAGACCCGGGGCAAGACGGTCGACAGCCCCCACCGCTGGGATCGTTACTGGCGGGCGCTGGAATGGGCCGCGGAGATCTTCGGGCCGGAGAAATTCGGGGCGCACCTGATCTGCGGGATGGGCGAGACCGAGCGGGACATGATGGAGGTCTGCGAGCGCATCCGTGACATGGGCGGCCACAACCACATGTTCGCGTTCTTCCCGGAACGGGGATCGCGGATGGAGGATCGCGCGCCGGTTCCCCGCGATCACTGGCGCCGCGTACAGCTCGGGCGCTTCCTGATCGACTTTTTCGGCGCGCGCGTCGCGGACATGCGCTTCGACGATGCCGGCCGCATCGTCGATTTCGGCCTCGAGCGTCGCGAACTGGATGCGCTGATCGACTCGGGACAGCCCTTCCGCACCTCCGGTTGCCCCGGCCGCGAAGGCGACACCGTGTCGGCCTGCAACCGGCCCTACGGCGATTCAAGCCCCGCGGACATCTTCAGCTTCCCGTTTGCGCTGAACGAAAAGGACGTCCGTGTGGTTCGCCGGCAGATGGCCGGCGAACCCGTCGGGACCTTCGACTTCGAGGCGGACGACTGAAGCGGTAGGACGGCTGCCGTTACCGCATCCCGGGCTGGGCCTGCTCCTGGATCTCCTGCATCCTTTCAAGCAGGCGGTCCGTCTGCGGGTCCTCGCGGCGCATCGCGTCCATCATGTCTTCCTCGAGGGCCTGCTGGGCGGCCTGAACCTCCGGATCCTGCATCGCCGCCTGCTGCGCCTCCTGCAGGTCTTGCTGCGCCTGGAGCACCTCGGGGGACTCCAGGATCTCCCGGCGTTCCGCGTCGGTGCGGGCTTCTTCCATCCTGGCCTGCGCGGCGAGCAGGTCCTCCATGATGGCGCCCGGATCATGACCGGCCTCCCGCATCTTGTCCGTTACCAGTTCTTCCAGGGCGTCCGCCTGGTCGCGCAGTCCCGGATTGTTCTCGACCGCCTGCTGCTGGATCTGCGCGAGTTGCTGCTGGATCTCCATGAACTCCTGCTCCATCGCGCCGGGCTGCTGACCCATCTGTGCGATCGCCGCACTGGAGACCGCCAGCGCGAGCGCCGCCGCCATCATCGTCAAACCCTTCGTCAGATCCTTGAGCATGTCGTGTCGCTGCATTTGAGCTTCCTCCGGTTTCGCGGCGAATCCCGCCTGTCCGGTGAGCTTAGCAGTCCTGCAGCCGCGGATTCCACGACGCGGCTGCTGTGGACCGCCCCGCCGACGCATACGGCCCGCTCGGCTATACTGGGAGCCTTCCCTTTCCTGCCGCGCGTTGCCGGGGTTGAACCCCGTCGCCAGCCGGACGTCATAGGCCCGCGCGCCCCCGTTTCGTTCCTGAGACCCCGATGCCTTCATCAGCCAATCTGCTCCGCAAGCTTGTCCCGCTGCTTATCCTCGTAGCGGCGGGCATTGGCTTCCTGGCACTGCGCGCCACCGGCCCGACCGCGCCCCCTCCGGAGGAGAGCGAACGGGTCTGGCAGGTTAGCGGGATCGTCGTGGAGCCGGATACCCACCGGCCCACGCTCGACCTGTTCGGAAGGACCTCGTCCCCGCAGACCGCCGTTCTGCGCGCCGCGGTGGAGGGCGAGATCGACGAGGTGCCCGCCCGGGCGGGCCAGGTCGTTGCGGACGATGCGCTGCTGGTGCGCATCGACCCCTCGGAGACCCGCCTCAACCTCGAACAGCGGGAGGCCGATCTGCTGGAAGCGGAGGCGGCTGTGGATAGCGAACGGCTGCGCGCCGAGACCGATCAGCGCATGCTCCGGCGCGAGCAGGCCCTGCTTCGGATCACCGAGCGCGCACTCGAGCGGGCGCGCGACCTGCGCACCCGCAATCTCGGCTCGGACGCCGAGGTCGACGACGCCCAGCGCAACCTCGAGCAGGCCCGCGTGACGGTGGATGGCCGGCAGCAGACAATCGCGGAGGCCCCCAGCCGGCTCGCCCAGGCCGAGGCGCGCGTGCAGCGCACGGCCGCCGCCGCCGAGCGCGCCCGGATCGATCTCGCCCGCACCGAGATCCGTGCGCGCTCGGGCGCCCGCCTGGTCGAGGTGCACGTGAGCCCGGGCGAACGGGTGCGCGTCGGGGATGCCCTCGTCCGCCTGTACGTGCTGGATGATCTCGAGGTCCGGGCAAGCCTGCCGGAGATGTTCGTGCCGCGCATCCAGGATCTGCTGGATGAAGACATTCGCCTGCTGGCGGAGGCGATGGTGGGGGGACGCCACGTGCGGGCCTCGCTGGATCGGCTCGCCGGCGAGACCCGCAGCGGCGAGGCCGGCATCAGCGCGGTGTTCCGGATCGTCGAGGGGGCCGAGAAGCTGCCGCTGAACCGCTTCGTGAACCTGCGCCTGGGACTGCCGGAAGAGGCCGGGAGCGTGGTGGTGCCCTTCGAAAGCCTGTACGGGCGCGACCGGGTCTACCGCGTGGTGGACGGTCGCATGGAGGGGCTGACGGTCGAGCGCCTGGGTCTCGTGACCGACCTGAACGGGCATACACGGGCGCTGGTACGCCACCCGGATCTGGAAGACGGCGATGTCCTCGTGGCCACCCGGCTCCCGAATGCGGTCGATGGCCTTCGGGTCGAGGTCGAACTGAACGACCTGGACGAGCAGGGATGAAGCAGCGATGAGCACCATCGTGAACGAGGCTGACGGACCCGCCGAGGCGCATGAACGCCGTGGCGGACTGATCGAACTCTTCCTGCGGCACCGCCTTGCCGCCAACCTGCTGATCGCGCTGATGGTCCTCGGCGGTTCCTTTGCGCTGCTCAACCTGAACACGCAGTTCTTCCCGAACTTCGAGCTCGACATCGTCACGGTAAGGGTCGTCTGGACCGGTGCCAGCGCCGAGGACGTGGAGCGCGGCATCACCGATCCGCTGGAGCAGGACCTGCGCACGGTCGATGGTATCCGCGACATGACATCGACCTCCGCACTCGGGGTCGCCTCGGTCACCATCGAGTTCGAGGCCGGAACCGACATGACGCTGGCCCTGGAACAGGTCAAGGACCGGGTGGACCAGCAACGCAACCTGCCGGATGAGGCGGAGACGCCGGTGGTCACGCGCATCGTGCGCTACGAACCGGTCGCCACCCTGCTGGTGAGCGGTCTGGACGACATCGACGAGTTGCGTACGCTCAGCCGCCAGTTCGAACGCGAGCTGCTGGATCGCGGGATCGCACGGGTCGAGTTCACCGGATTGCCCGAGGACGAGATGGCCATCCAGGTACCGGCGATGGCCCTCTACGACACCGGGTTGACACTCGGCGACATCGCCCAGCGCATCGAGGGGCTCAGCCGCGACATCCCGGCCGGCAGCGTGGGACGCGCGGATACGGCACGGCAGCTGCGCAGCCTGGATCAGCGGCGGGAGGTCATCGCCTTCGAGGATCTCCCGCTCCGCTCCGATCCCGAGCTCGGGCTGCTGCGCCTGGGCCAGGTCGCCGAGGTCGAGCGGCGTCCGCGCGACGGCGAGGTGAGCGTCAGTGCCGACGGGCGTCCGGCACTCGAGATGCAACTGATGCGCACCGAGACCGGCGATTCCCTGGAGGCGGCACGCACACTCGAGGAGTGGCTGGAGGCGACGCGACCCACCCTGCCGCCCGGCGTGCAGGTCGAGGTGATCGATGCCTTCTGGGAACTGCTGCAGGAACGCATCCTGCTGCTGCTGAAGAACGGCGCAGGGGGCCTGCTGCTGGTGCTCGGCATCCTGTTCCTGTTCCTGAACCGCACCGTCGCACTGCGCGTCGCGCTGGGTATCCCGATCGCCTTCACCGCGGCGCTGATCGTCCTCTGGGTCCTGGGCGGCTCGATCAACATGATCTCCCTGTTCGGCTTCATCATGTCGCTGGGGATCATCGTCGACAACTCGATCGTCATATCAGAGCACGCCTATACGCTGCACCAGAAGGGCCAGAACGCCACCGAGGCGGCCGGCAACGGCGCGCGCCGGATGCTGGCGCCCGTGATCTCGGCATCCCTGACGACGGTCGCCGCCTTTCTGCCCCTGATGCTGATTGGCGGAATCATCGGGAACATCCTGTTCGACATTCCGCTCGTGGTGATCTCCGTGATCATCGCGACCCTGATCATTGCCTTCCTCATCCTGCCGGCCCACCTGCAGGGTGTGCTCTCCCGGCTCGAGCCACCGCGCGCGGGGAGCCTGCGGGCGCGTTTCGACGGTGGCTTCGAGCGCTTTCGCAACGGCATCTTCCGCCGGACAGTGTCGCGGGCGGTCGACAATTCCGGCATCACCCTCGCGCTGGCCGTTGGCGCGGTGATCCTCGCCGTCGGTCTCGCGGCGAGCGGGCGCATCGGCTTTACCTTCTTTCCGGCACCGGAAGGCACGACGGTCAATGCCGGCGTGAACTTCGTCGCCGGCACCCCGCCCGACCGCGTCGACGCCTTCCTGGAGTCCCTGGAGCGAAAGCTCTACGAGGCCGAGGAATCGCTTGGGGGTGGGCTGGTGACCGCGGCGGTGGTGCGCCGCGGCCTGGGTATCGACCCCGGGGACGGGAACGCCCCGCGCGGGGAGCAGTTCGGCAACATCCAGGTGGAACTCGTGTCGCCGGAGGCGCGCACCGTGCTGAACCGCGAGCTGATCCGCGAGTGGGAGGACCGGGTCCAAATGGCCCCGGGCATCGAAAACTTCAACATCAGTGAACGCACGGGTGGACCACCCGGCCGCGACCTCGATATCCGCCTGACCGGTGACGACCCTCACCGACTCAAGGATGCGGCCCTGGATCTCGCGGAACTCTTCGCCGATTTCGCCGGGCTTTACGCCATCAACGACGACACCCCCTTCGGCCGCGAGCAGTTGATCTACTCGCTGAGCCCGGAGGGGCTCGCGGTCGGCCTGACCACGGACAGCGTAGGCGCGCAACTCCGGGACGCCTTCGACGGCCGGCTGGTGCAGATCTTCCAGGACGACCTCGAGGAGGTGGAGGTGCGGGTCCGTCTCCCGGACCACGAACGCCACCACACCGAGACCCTCGAGCGCCTGCTGATCCGGCTTCCCTCCGCCGAACTGGCCCCGCTCGACAGCGTGGTCGACATCCGGTCGCGCCAGGGCTTCGAGACCCTCCGGCACGCCGACACGCGGCTGGCGATCCACGTATCGGCGGAGGTCGACCGCGCGGTGAACAACGCCGCCCGCGTGCGCGCAGCGCTGGAAGACGGGCCGCTGGACGAGCTGGCGCAACGGCACGGGGTGGACTACTCCTTCGAGGGCCGAGCCGCCGACCAGGCAGAGACCTTCGCCGACATGCGCGTCGGGCTGGTCCTCGCTCTCGGCCTCATGTACCTGACACTGGCCTGGGTCTTCGCATCCTGGGGCTGGCCGCTGATCGTGATGGCGATCATCCCCTTCGGGGTCGTCGGGGCCTTTCTCGGGCACTGGCTGCTGGGGGTGGAGCTGACGATCCTGTCCATCTTCGGCCTCTTCGGCCTGACCGGGATCGTCGTCAACAACTCCATCATCCTGGTCAGCTTCTATCAGGGGCTGCGCGACGAAGGGCTGGCCCTGCGCGAGGCGATCGTCGAGGCCTCTTGCCAACGCCTTCGCGCGGTGATCCTGACCTCCGCGACCACCATCGCGGGCCTCACGCCGCTGCTGTTCGAGGGATCGCTGCAGGCGCAGTTCCTGATCCCGATGGCCATCTCCATCGTCTTCGGACTGGGCGTCGCAACATTCCTGGTGCTGCTGGTGATACCGGCCCTGCTGCGTCTCTACGAAAACCGCTTCGATCGCGGTGCGCTCGCCGGCGCGACCGGCCGTTGACGGCGGGCGGATGCCCGCTTGTGCACGGGTGGTCAGACTTTGCTAACCTTCTTGTGCAACGCACAACCCGCGGACAGACACCATCGACCGCGCCAACCGCCTGCGGGCCAGGAGCGTTTCGATGAGCGACCCAATCTCGCTTTCCGGCAAGACCGGCATCGTCACCGGCATCGCCAACGAACAGAGCATCGCATTCGGGTGCGCGCGCGCCCTGCATCAGGCAGGCGCGGAGCTCATTCTGAGTTACGGCCATCCGAAGGCCGAAGGGCATGTGCGCCCGCTGTCCGAACAGCTCGGCGATTCCCCACTCATCCTCTGCGACGTGCGCGAACACGAACAGCTCGAGGCCCTGTTCCAGGCAGCATCCGACCGCTGGGGGCGGCTCGACTTCGTCATTCACTCGATGGCCTTCGCCCCGCGCGACGACCTGCAGGGCCGCGTGGTCGATTCCAGCCTCGACGGCTTCCTGCTCGCGATGGACATCTCCTGCCATTCCTTCATGCGCATGGCCCGCCTCGCGGAGCCGCTGATGACCGACGGCGGCTGCCTGATCACGATGAGTTACCAGGGCGCCGAGCGGGTGGTGGAGAACTACGGCGTGATGGGTCCCGTGAAGGCCGCACTGGAGTCCTCGGTGCGCTACATGGCGGAGGAACTCGGCCCCGCCGGCATCCGCGTGCTGGCGCTGTCGCCGGGACCCGTCGAGACCCGCGCCTCCTCCGGCATCCGCGACTTCGAGAAGCTGCTGCAGGACGCGGAGGAACGCGCGCCCACGCGGCGCCTGGTGACCATCGAGGACATCGGGCAGACGGCGCGCTTCCTTGTCAGCGACGCGGCCCGTTCAATCACCGGCCTGACGACGTACGTCGACGGCGGACTGAACATAAAGGCCTGAGCCATGCCTCCCTCCGATACGCACATCGAAAACCGGACCTACGACGAGATCGAGGTCGGCGACACCGCCACGCTCGAGCGCCGGCTGACCATGGAGGACGTGAAGCTGTTCGCGGTGATGTCCGGGGACGTGAACCCGGCGCACGTGGACGAGGACTTCGCGAAGAGCAGCCGCTTCCAGGAGATCATCGCCCACGGCATGTGGGGTGGCGCGCTGATCTCGACATTGCTCGGCACGGAGTTGCCGGGACCCGGCACGATCTATCTCGGCCAGACGCTGCGCTTCAAGAAGCCCGTGGTGCTCGGCGACATCCTCACGGTAACGGTCGAGGCCACCGAGAAGAACGACGAGAAGAAGCGCATCCGCTTCCACTGCCTCTGCCAGAACCAGGAGGGGAAGACGGTCATCGAGGGGGATGCGGACGTGGTGGCGCCCACGGACAAGGTCAAGCGCCCGCGAACGGTGATGCCGCAGGTGCGCATGGCCGAGCGCGCCCACCTGCACGAGCTTCTGGAGGCCGCCTCGAGTCCGGAGCCCCTGCCCACCGCGGTCGTGCACCCGGTCGATCCCCATTCCCTGAAGGGTGCGTTGCAGGCGGCCGGCAAGGGCCTGATCATCCCGGTCCTCGTCGGGCCGGAGGAACGCATCCGGCAGGCCGCCGAGGAGGCGGAGGTCGACATCTCCGACTTCCAGCTGATCTCCACGAAACACAGTCACGAGGCCGCCGAGCGCTCCGTGGCACTGGCCCGGGAGGGCAAGGTCGGGGCCCTGATGAAGGGCAGCCTGCACACCGACGAGCTGCTGCGCGCCACGTTGCACAAGGAGAAGGGGCTGCGCACCGCCCGCCGTCTGAGCCACGTGATGGCCTTCGACGTGCCCACCTATCCGCGCCCGCTGTTCATCACCGACGCCGCGATCAACATCTACCCGACACTGGAACACAAGGCCGACATCGTTCGCAACGCGATCGAACTCGCCCACGCGGCGGAGATCGAGGAGCCGCGTGTCGCGATCCTGTCCGCGACTGAAACAATAAACCCGAAGCTCTCCTCGACGGTGGAGGCCGCTGCCCTGTGCAAGATGGCGGAGCGCGGTCAGATCAAGGGCGGCCTCCTCGATGGCCCGCTCGCCTTCGACAACGCAATCTCCGAGAGCGCCGCCCGCACCAAGGGCATCGAGTCCGAGGTCGCCGGCCGGGCCGACATCCTGGTCGCCCCGGACGTCGAGGCCGCCAACATGCTGATGAAGCAGTTGACCTACCTCGCCGATGCCACCGGCGCCGGCGTCGTCGTCGGCGCCCGCGTCCCGATCATGCTCACCAGCCGCGCGGACGATGCCCTCACCCGCATGGCCTCCTGCGCACTCGCCCTCCTCCTGGCTGAATACCAATCCCACCACACCCCGTAGTGGCTGTGGGAGAGGCCGCTCCTGCAGGCACCGAGCGGCCATGCATTACACTGGGGACACCTCTCCAAACCCAGGACCGTGAGATGGGAACCGGGAGATCCCCCAAGAGACAGGCACTCAAACGGAGCGCGCTCGCCGGCGACTCTGTGAAATTTCATCAAGAGGAGGTTCACGATGTCCGGTGATCTGCTGGTGCTGAACAGCGGCTCGTCCAGCCTGAAGTTCGCGCTCTACGAGATCGATCCGGATTCCCCCGACAGGGATCCAGTGCGGCATTTTCATGGACAGATCACCGGCCTCGATGCCACGCCGCGCTTCAAGGTGGAAGACGCCTCCGGGGATGTGGTGGAAGACCGTCACCCCGGCGATGAAGGCGAGACCTTCGGCCACGAGCAGGCCCTCGACTTCCTGCTGGAGTGGCTCGATGAAGCGCTCGAGGGCCGCCGTCTGCTTGCGGCCGGGCACCGGGTGGTCCACGGAGGTCAGCACTTCATTGGGCCGGTGCGGGTGACCAGCGAAATACTTGAGCGAATGGAGGCCCTGGTGCCACTTGCCCCGCTGCACCAGCCGCACAACCTCGCACCGATCCGGTCGCTCTCGGAGTCCCGGCCCGAACTCCTTCAGTTCGCCTGCTTCGACACCGCCTTTCACCACACACAGTCACGGATCGAGCGCCGGCTGGCCCTGCCCCGTCACCTCGCCGACGAGGGCGTGATGCGCTACGGCTTTCACGGACTCTCCTACGAGTTCATCGCCGGCGCACTCGCCCGCTGCCTCGATCGCGACGATACCGGGCGTGCCGTGATCGCCCACCTCGGAAGCGGAGCCAGCCTCGCCGCCCTTCAAGACGGTGAGAGCGTGGCAACGACGATGGGATTCACCGCGCTGGACGGGCTGCCGATGAGCACCCGCTGCGGCGCACTGGACCCGGGCGCGGTTCTCTTCCTGTTGCAGGAAAAGGGCATGAGCGCCGAAGAGGTCGGCACCCTGCTCTACGAGGAGTCCGGCCTCCTCGGGGTGTCGGGCATCAGCGGGGACATGCGCACCCTGCTCGAGAGCGACGAGCCCTCGGCCGCGGAGGCGGTCGATGTCTTTGTGCACCGCACGGTCAGGGAGATCGGCGCGCTCACCGGGATGCTCGGCGGTCTGGATCACCTGGTGTTCACCGGCGGCATCGGCGAGCACGCGCCACCGGTGCGCGCGCGCATCTGTGAAGCCCTCGGGTGGCTGGGAGTGGCGATCGATGCGCAGGCCAACGAGGACCACCGCGAGCGGATCAGCGAGGCCGGTAGCCGCGTCGGGGTGTGGGTGATCCCCACCGACGAGGAGCGGATGATCGCGCGGCACGGTCTCGACCTGCTGCGTGAAGCGGGGTCGTCCTCCTGACAATACTTGCCAGGGCCCATCGTATGTCCGGAAGATGGGGATCCCGACGCCTTTTCCCTCATGGGTGCCCCGATGCCTCCGACCGGAATCCCTGCCCGATGAACCGGAGGCCACGTTGAAAGGGATCGCGACTCTGCTGCGGCGGCACTGGGGCGGGCTCTTGCTGGCCACCCTGGTGATCCTGGGCCTGGTACTCGCCAACTGGCACACGCGCGAGCTGACCCAACTGCTCGAGTGGGGCGACCGCATCGCCGATCTCCCGGTGGCGATCGTCGCGGTCGTGCTGCTGATGGCGGTCCTGTTCACCTTCGCGCTTCCCGGAAGCCTGATGCTCTGGGTGATCGCACCTTTTTACCCGCCGGTGGTGTCCGTGGTCATGCTGCTCATCGGCAGCGTCGCCGGTGCCTTCGGTGCGCACCGGTTTTCGCATCGGGTGGGAAAACGCTGGTCGCCCGGAAAGAACGCGGAGCGCGTTGTGGCGCTCCTCGAGCAGCGCAGCGATCTGCTCACCCAGACCGCATTGCGCGTCTTCCCGGGCTTTCCGCACTCCTTCGTGAATTACGCCGGCGGCGTGCTGGGGCTGCCGCTGAGGACCTTCCTGCTGGCCGCTGTGCTCGGCCTGACCGTTAAGTGGGGCGTCTACGCAAGCGCGATCCACGGCGCGGTGGAGGCGATCGAGACGGGGGACGCATTGCAGCCCTCAACGGTACTGCCGCTGTTCGTGCTCGCGGGCCTCCTGCTGCTCGGCGGCGTGGCACGACGCTGGGTGGAGCGGCGCGCAGGAGCCGGCGGCGAGTCCTGAGGCCGGCGGGAGGCGATCCCTCTGGGCGATCCGGCTAGCCCCTGTGGGAGGCGAGCCTTCTCGGCGATCCGGCGTTGGAAAACCATCGCCCAGGGGCCTGGCTTCCTGCGGCCGAGGGTCCGATGCACGCTGCCCTATAACCCTACTGCAGGTATACTTTCTCGGGACTCACTCAAACGATGGAAGACACCATGCAGGCCAGCGCGGGGTACCCGATCGTCACCCTCAACGAGTTCATCATCAACCGCCAGGACGAGCATCCGGAGGCGAAGGGCGACCTCTCGCGGCTGCTCCACCACATCGGGATTGCGGCCAAGATCGTGAACAAGAAGATCAACAAGGCCGGACTGGTGGACATCCTCGGCAAGGCCGGCGAGGTGAACGTCCAGGGCGAGGACGTGAAGAAGCTCGACGTCTTCGCGAACGATCACTTCATGGCCGCCATCAAGGCCTCGGGCGAGGTCTGCGCGGTGGCCTCGGAAGAGAACCAGGAGATCATCACCTTCGACGAGGGGCTGTCGCGCGAGGGACACTACATCGTCTGCATGGACCCGCTGGACGGCTCTTCGAACATCGAGGTGAACGTCTCCGTGGGCACGATCTTCTCGATCTACCGCCGGCTGAGCCCCGGCGGCGAGCAGGCCGACGTCTCGGACTTCCTGCAACCGGGGACACGGCAGGTCGCGGCCGGCTACGTGATCTACGGCTCGTCGACGATGCTGGTGTACACCACCGGCGAGGGAGTGGACGGCTTCACGCTCGACCCCGGCATCGGCGAGTTCTGCCTGTCACACGCACGCATCCGCACGCCAGACACCGGCAGGATCTACAGCATCAACGAGGGCAACTACATCCACTTCCCGCTGGGCGTGAAGAAGTACATCAAGTACTGCCAGGAGATCGACCCGGAGACGGACCGGCCGTACACCTCCCGCTACATCGGCTCGCTGGTCTCCGACTTCCACCGCAACCTCCTGATGGGCGGCATCTTCATCTATCCGCAGACCCAGGCCGCGCCCAAGGGCAAGCTGAGGCTGATCTACGAGTGCAACCCGATCGCCTTCATTGCCGAGCAGGCGAACGGCGCGGCGAGCAATGGTACCGGCCGCACCCTGGACGAGGTGCCGGTCAGCCTGCACCAGCGCGTGCCCTTCTACGTGGGCTCCCGGGAGATGATGGACCGGGTGCACGGCTTCCTCGCGGAATACGGCTAACTCTCATGGCGCCTGGCAACCACCCCCGACCATGAAAGAAGCGTAGGGCGGAAGAGGGCGAAGCCCGTCATCC
>RECA01000165.1 GCA_007692435.1 Thioalkalivibrio sp. | reverse complement strand
AGCGACACCTGGTTCACCGACAGGCCGCGGCTCGCGAAGAACTTGCCGAGCAGTCCGAACGAGTCGCCCTTCTCGATGATGAAGATGCGCGGGCGGTAGATCGCGGCCATCTGCATCAGCGCATGGACCAGCCAGGCCGACTTGCCCGCGCCCATCGGTCCGACGATCAGCGCAAAGGCGTTCTTGGCCCGGTCGGCCTTGTTCAGGGGATCGAAGGTCAGCGGCTCGCCGCCGCGGTTGAAGTAGGTCAGCCCCGGGTGGCCGGTGCCGCGGCTGCGGCCGTAGAGCGGCGCGAGGTTGGCGATCTGCGAGGTGTACCACAGCCGCGAGCGGCGACTGCGGCTATCCTGCTGTGCGTCGTAGTTCATCGGCAGGTTGCGGATGTAGGAGTCGAGCGCGAGCACGTCGTCCTCCGGCTCGATCACCTGCAACCCGTAGTTGATCAGCATCGCGTGGGTGTCGTTCACCTTGCGGCGCAGGTCGTCGGCGTCGTTCCCGCGCAGGTAGAACGCCAGGTGCACCGGGTAGAGCTTGTTGCCCTGGGCCATCTCGCGTTCCGCGACCTGGCACTGCTCGAGCGCGATCGAGGCCTCGGCCGTGTCGACCCTGGAAGCGGCCTTGACCCGGGCGATGTGGTTGGCGACCTGGTCCTGGGGCCGGATGAGGATGGTCATCGCCAGGATCGTGTGCTCGGGCATCAGGTCGAACACGGTGTTGATGTGCTCGCCCTGGCGGCGCTCCCCGGTGAGCTGACCGGGACGCGTGCGCGTGCGCAGCCCGTGCACGCTGAGGCAGCGGTGCGGGAGCCCGTCGAACCACCAGGCGCCGTCGCGGGACTGCGGGGTCCCCAGCACCATCTGCTCGGCGAGGTCGATCGAGAACGGCAGCGGGGCCTCGTCGCCCCAGGCGGCGAGGTCCAGCGGCCGCGCGCCTTCGGGGAGCGCGGGCCGCGGGTTGAACCAGGGGAACAGCCACGCGTACAGGTCGCGGTCGTCGCAGCGCCGGCCGTGCACGCCGGTGGAGTGCAGCGCGGCCAGGAAGCGGCTGCACACCTCGTTCAGGCTGTCCTCGTAGGTGGCGAAGCCGGAGCGCAGGAAAGCGCCCGGCTGGATGCGCCGGTAGATCACTGCACGCATGCGCCGGCGCCGCGCGTGCCAGCGGGCACCGGTCACGGCGGTGTCGACGAACAGCCCCTCCGGGCGCCCGACCCGCGCGAGATGGGCCTCCATCATCTGCAGGAAGTCCTCGGTCAGGGGGTTGTCGGGCACCCGCTCGGCCGCGTAGGCGCGCAGTTCGTCCAGGTAGTCGCGCAGGTCGGTGTCGTCCTGACTGAACAGTTGCAGGACCCAGGGCGAGCCGTCGTCCTCGGGGATCGCCTCGGCGATCACGTTGCGAATGGTCTCGCTCAGTGCCTCGAGGCTGGCCTCGGTCGCGGCCTCGGTCGGGATCGGGTCCAGCTCAAACAGCGCCGCGACGCTGCGCCAGTCCTCGAGCAGGAACACCTGCGTCTTCGGATCGTAGTGCGCCCAGGGCAGCAGGTTGGTGAACGACGGCGGGCGCAGAAACAGCGACGCCCACTGCGACTGCCGCAGCGACCCCCGGATGCGGTGGAACCAGTGCTGCCCGTCGGTGGCCCGGCGTCCGTACGGCCGTCCGTCCGACGTGGTGACCGGTGCCGGCGGTGTTGGCGTCTCCTGCGCCGAGGCCTCGCGCCTCGGCGAGAGCGACTTGAGCCATAGATCGATCACCGCACCACCTCGCCGGGCAGTGCGTAATGGGTGCGCTCGTACAGCGGGAAGCTGGTCGCGTAGCCCGGGACCGGCACCGCATCCGCGCCGGCCAGGTGCGGGAAGATGAACATCACCAGCGTCGGGTTCGGCAGCCGCGCGAACCGCGTCTCGATCTCGTCCGCCGCCTCGCGCGTGTACCCGGCAAGATCGGCGGTATCCGGCTGCAGCGGGCGCGGCCGCTGCAGGGCCTCGCGCGCCCGGTCGTTCCGGTCTCCCGCGTCCACGCCCAGCTGATGCTGTTCGTAGATCTCCATCATGGTCGGCCCGTCCTGCGGCAGGATCGCGTCCTTGGTCGAGGCGCAGCCCGCCAACACGCTAATCGAGGCGCAGAGTGCGGTAATCGCGATCGGTTTCATGGGTCAGCCTCCGGCCGGTGGGTTCGGGGACGTAGTCGATGCGCAGTTCGCGGTCGATGTGCAGGGCCACGGGCACGCCGGCGGCGGTGACCACCGCATCGAAGCTCTGTTCCTGGCGCTCGATCAGCCAGCGCACGACCTCGTCCGCGCCGCCCGAGATCGTGCGTCCGGCGATGAAGCGCCCCTGGTCGCCGGTGATGGTGCCGATGCGCGTGCCCTCGGCCGTGACCGTCGTGGTGGTCTCGCCGGCGGCGATGGCCTCGCCGGCGGCCGCCAGGCCGATCAGGCCGGCGCGGGAGGCGAGAAACTGCGGCGCGTTGGTCACGCGCTTCCCGCTGATGCACGGGTAGCCGCGTTCGTCGGAGATCCAGCCAAGCGGCTTCTGATCGCCGGTGGCGTCGCGATCCTCGCCGGGGCCGGGACCGATGGCCGGATCGTGGTCGGGCAACGTGCGGATGGTGCCGTCCTCGAACACGAAGGTGACCGAGTCGAGCTGGCCGCGCACGCAACTCAAGGTCCAGTCGCCGGTGGCGGTACCGCTCCAGACCATGCCCTCCACACCGGGGATGGTCAGCCCGTTGGCCGCGAGGTTGTCGCGCCCCTGGATGATCTTGAAGCGCATCGGGTCCTCGACCGTCCCGCGGCGCGGGATGCGCCCGATCAGCGCGGTCATCGCGGTGGACCCGACCAGGGTGGCGTTGCGCGGCACGGTGTAGACGGGTCGGACCGCCTCGTCCGCCTCGGCGCCCGGACGCAAGCCGGGGACGGCGTGTGCCGCGACTTGCGTCGCCCGGGCCACGGGGCGCTCCATGCGTGGCGCAGGGGTGTCGTCCAACACGCGCCGGCGCGGGGCGGTGGCTCCAGTGCCGGCGCCGTTGCCGTCCCAGCCGAGTGGCTCGACCCAGCGGATGGGCGTTGCCTGGCGCATCCGCACGGCCGGCGCGTCGTCCTCCAGGCCCAGGCCGATCGGGATCTCCAGCTCCGCGCGGGACGGCGGGCGCCCAGACAGGTCCTCGACCCGTCCGGACAGGCGGTCGATGCGCTCCATCACGCCCTCGAGCCCGCGCACGGGCGCGTCGCGGTGGCGTGCGAGTTCCTCCTGCACCCGGCGGCTGACCTCGCGGTCGAGCTGGCTTTCGCGGCGCACCTGTTCCCGGCGCAGCGTCTCGTTCTCGGTGCGCAGCGCCTCGAAGGTCGACGACATGTCCGCGACCTGGGCCGAGAGCGTGCGAATGGTCTCGGCCGGGGAGTCGTGGTCCGGCGCTGGAGCCTGCGGGATCTCGCGCAGGTGGACCGTGTCCTCGGTCTCGCCGCAGGCGCGCAGCAGCACGAACGCGGCCATCAGCGCCGCGGCGGTGGCGATGATCGGCAGCAGGCGGTTGCCCTGGGCGAAGGCCATCAGCGCACCCCCGCCAGGGACTCGCCGAACGGCCGGCGCGACAGCAGGTAGACCGCCGTGGTGTCGGCCTCGTCACCGTGGGCGAGCAGCCGCGCATGCTGGAAGGTCGCGGCCAGCCATTCGCCGCGCAGGTCGCGCGGATCCAGGACCGCGGGCTCGGGCGCCCGGTTCTGCAGGCGCACCGCGGTGACGTACAGGCCGCGGTGGCGCCAGCCGATCAGCGGCACCGCCTCGATGGTGCCGCCGCGCACGAGCGCGATCGGCCCCTCGGGCACCGCCACCGGGCGGACCTGGGGATGCGCCGGGCGCAGCCGGGCCGGCGCGTACATCTGCTGGGCGGCGAAGCGCGTGAGCGCCACGTAGTCGAGGTTCTGGTGCCGGGGCTCGTCCGGTGCACCGGCCCGCACGTGCGCGGGACGTTCAGTGCCCGGGCGCAGGATCGCAAGCGCTACCGCCGGCGCCGACTCCTGGGCCTCGAGATCGAGCAGGTAGTACCCGCCCCCCTCCTCGAGGCCCTGCACGATCACCCGCACCGGCGCGAACGGGGCCTGGGCCTGCCAGTACACCGTGCCGTCCACGCTCAGCGTGCGTAGCGGCAGCGTGTCCGGCACACCGACCCGCACCGCGTGTTCCGGAAAGTGCACCAGGCGCTCGGTGCCGACCGGCAGGACCACCCGGATCGGGGTACGGTCCCAGACCACGCGGTCAGGAACCTCGTTCTCCTGTGCGTCAACGCCGAGCGGCACGCCCAGCAGCAGAAGCAGCAACAGCAGCCAGGCGGCCGTGACCAGCGACACTTTCACGGCCGCTCCTCCTGGGAATCGGCATCGATGCGCGCCGGGGCCGACGCAAACCCCGCGAGCGCCAGGCCCCAGGGGTTCTTCTCGCGGTCGACGTCGTAGCGCACCACCCGCAGCGGGTAGCGCACCTGCGTGTGCTTCACGTTCATGCCGCGCACCGACTCGGTGATCTCGAGATCCAGCCAGACCACCCAGGCGTCGCCGTCGCGGACCACCTCGACCCGGCGCGGCTCGAAGCCCGCGCCGACCGCCTCGCGCGCAGTGCGCACGCGCCCCAGCAGCTCGCCGCGCCGGCCCCGCTCCTCGATGTCCCGGGTCAGCTGCGCCCGAAACGCGGGCGTCAGGAACGCCGACAGGCGAAACACGTTGCGGCCGTAGTCCTGGTGACCGTCCTCCGGCCAGCGGTGCAGTTGCTGCCAGATGTAGTAGGCAAACGCATACACGTTCGCCTGCGGCACCTCGTGCGCCGGTTGCAGCGAGCCGGCACGCAGGTCCGGCGGGATGTGCACGGTGAGATACCGCGGCGCGTTGTGCCAGCCCCAGCCCATGAACACCGCGAGCAGGGTCAGCGCCAGCAGCGCCAGGCGCAGCGTGGCGATGTGCGTGCGCACGTTGTGAATCTCCCGGTGGTAGCTCATGGCCAGAAGCTCCGGCCCAGGTCCCAGATGCCCTCGCGGCGGATGAACCCCGACCGGCGCAGGCCCAGGGCCTCGAGCCGGATCAGAAAACGGTGCCAGTAGTCGTGGTCCGGACGGCCGCGCTTGAGTTTCTGCAGGACCGTCGCGGAAACGAACACCGAGCCGATGATCGCGATCCCGGCAAACCCGATGCCCATGATCGGCGCGCCCACCAGGAGTCCGAGCAAAAGGCCCAGCGGCACCCAGGTGACGAACGCGAGCACCGCGAGCGCGACCAGTTCGCTCGACGAACACCCCCGAAAGATCGGGGGCTCGCCGTTCAGCCGGTCCGCGTTGAGAAAGACCCGGTCCATGGTTCAGGCGAAGATCGTGGCCGCCTGGTTGAGCAGGAACATCATGAACAAGAGCACCGCGGCCCCGACGATGCCGAGCACGCCCAGCTCGCTCCACTCGGCCTTGCCGGTGCGCGCCTCGTTGAACTTGGCCACACCGGTGTAGGCGATCCAGAGCAGACCGACGGCCGCAATGGCCAGGCCCAGGATGATGGCGCCGTCGGCGATATAGCCGCGAATCAGCAGCAGCCAGTTGCCGGCCGGCGCACCCGCGGTCGGATCGACCGGCGTCGGCAGCCCCTGGGCGTGCAGGGATCCGGCCGCGGCCAGGCCCGCGACCAGGGCCAGCCCGCGCAGACGCAGGGTGTGCAGGAGCGTTTGGGTTTTCATGCGAAGTCTCCTTGGCGGGTCAGTCCCGCTACGGTCTGAGGAAATACCCGAGCAGCAGCACGATGAAGGCCGCCCGGAGGGTGATCCACGTCAGGTCGAACAGCGTGGCGCGGTGGTCCCGCCAGGCGTGGAACTGCCCGAAGGCGATCCAGGCCAGCCAGGTCAGGTACAGCACGGCCGCGAGCGCGGCGATGGTCAGCAGCAACGTGCCCGGGGCCACCGCCGAGGCCTGGGTGAAAGCGCTTTGCTGCGCGGCGTTCACCGGCGGTAGTCCCCGCGCAGCGGCTCGACCCGGCGCGGCTCCGCGCGGGGCGCCTGCAGGTGCTCCCGGATCCCCTGCCCCACCCGCTCCAGATCCTGGCGCAACCAGTCGTAGCGGAAGCGGATGCGCGCGTCCGGATCCGCGTGGCGCTCGGCCGTCTCCAGGAGCGGCATGATCGCTTCCAGCTCGTGGGCGAAGCGCGCGAGGTACTCGCGCTCGCTCTCCCGGTCGGCGCCGGCGACGACCGGCGACAGGCCGAGGCAGAGCAGCAGCAGGGCTAGGCGGATGCGCATCGTCCAGGCTCCGTGTATCGATGCGGCCATGGTTGCGACACCCCCCGGCGGCGGCAACGGAAAAACGTTTCTTGCTCGCGAGGGGTTTTTTT
>RECA01000200.1 GCA_007692435.1 Thioalkalivibrio sp. | reverse complement strand
GCCGGGGTTGGTCGCGATCATCAGCGCGACGAGGGCGAACCACAGGGCGCCGGCCCAGATCCAGGTGCGCAGGGATGGGCCGGCCGTTGCGGCGACCGGGTCCAGCGCCTGGTTCAAGGCACGTCACTCCGCCGTTCGAGAAAGACGTCGTCCATCCGGCCCCAGTCGAAGTCCTTGAGCAGCCGGGCCAGGCGCCCCTCCATGCGGGAAAGATTGAGGTAGTGCCGCACCCGGGTCTTCATCCCGATGCCGGTCTGGCGGGGCTGTTCCGGGTCGATTTCCCAGGGGTGAAAGAAGAACACCGCGGACTGGCCGTCATGCTCGTTCACGCGCCTGAGGGCCCAGCGTGAGAGCGCGTAGGGGAACAGCCGGAAGTAGCCGCCGCCACCACAGGGGACGTTCGTCTTGCCGATCTTGACCGTGGTCACCGGGACCTCGAGCAGGCCGCCCTCGCCGAGGTGCCGGAAGGGAAAACGCGGGGCGTCGGGCATGCCGTAGAGGTCGTGGTGAACCGGATAGATGCTGGAGCTGTACTGGTAGCCGGCCTCGAGCAGTTCGTCCAGCGCCCACAGGGTTTCCTCAACGATGGAGAATGTGGCCGCGCGGTACCCGCGGACCGGATTGCCCGTGGCGTCCTCCAGCAGCGCGCCGGTCCGGTGCACCTCCTCGCGGAAGGCCTGCGGCGTCTGGTGGACAATGCGGACGTGATCGTACCCGTGGCTCGCGACCTCGTGGCCGCCCGCCACGATCCGCCGCAGCATTTGCGGGTAGCGCTCCGCCATCCAGCCGAGCACGAAGAAGGTGCCCTTGACGCCGTGCTCGTCGAACAGGGCGAGGATACGGTCGACATTCGCCTCCACCCGGCAGGGTATCTGATCCCAGTGTTCGCGCCGGATGTGCTCATCAAATGCGGCGACCTGGAAATAGTCCTCCACATCGACCGTCATCCCGTTGGTCGGGCGCCGCTTTTGCAGCTCGCCGGTCACGCCTTCGCTCCGTGGTAGCCGTACCCGTAGGAGCCGTACCCGTAATAGCTCGATCCCGCCGCCTTCCGGGCCTTGTTCAGCACGAGGCCGATCGGCTTGGAACTGTCGATCAGCGCGAGTGCGTCCTTCACGTAGCCCTGGGGTGTATGGCTGGCCTCGACCACGAAGACCACCTGCCCGACCAGACCGGCCAACACGGCGGCATCGCTGGTCGCAAGGATGGGCGGGGAGTCGAAGATGACCAGCCGATCGGGATAGCGGGTCTCGAGCTCGCGCACGAGGCGGCTCATGTTGTCGCTGGCCAGGAGCTCGGTGGAGTGGGCGTGGAACTGGCCCATCGGGATCAGCCGCAGCTTGGGGATGTTGGTGCGCAGCATCACGTCCGCGACATCGAGGGACTCGTCGATCAGCAGGTCCATCAGGCCCGGCCCCAACGGGATGTTCAGCAGATCGTGGATGCGGGCGCGCCCGGCGTCGGCGTCGATCAGCAGCACGGTCTTGTCCATCTCCATCGCGATACTCATCGCGAGGTTCATCGCCGTGTAAGTCTTGCCCTCCCCCGGGATCGAACTCGTGACCATGATCAGGTTGCCGTGCTCGACCAGCGCTGCCGACTTCCCGAACGCGTTGTCCAGTAGCGGGCGCTTGATCGCGCGGAATTCCTCGGCCACCTGCGTGCGCTCGCCGTCGGGCGTGAGGTAGCCCTGCGCGCGGAGGCGGCCGATGTCGATCTTCACGCTCTTCCCCGAGGGCTCGCCGGGGGCGGCATCACGGCCGGCGGCGGCATCCGCGCCACCGCGCTGCGGCTGGAAACCCGCAGGCCCGGCAACCGGTGCGGGCTGCTCGGGTTGCCGCAGGCGATGGGTCGCCTTCTCGATCAGGCTGGCCGTACGGTCGTCATGCGTGCTCATCGGAACACCTCCGTGATCAGCGCAAGGTCGAGGCCGCCGCTCGCGATCACCACGCCGAAGGCGAGCAGCAGGGCGGCGCTGATCGTCATGAACGCGCTGATCTCCAGGCGCTCGCGAAAACGCCGCGGGGCGTTGCGGGACAACGACACCGTGCCGAGCACGGGGAAGCCGGTCACCGCGCTCAGGACACGGCGGTCGTAGAACATCGGGCGCACCTGCGAGAGCAGGAAGGAGACGCCGCCACCGGCCAGCAGGCCGAGAAACAGCACGGCGGTCGAGAGGCGGAAGCGGTCCGGGCCGGAAGGTGACAATGGCACCCGCGCCGGCTCGATGACCCGGAACTGCACCCGGTCACCCCGATCCTCGAGGCTCTGGGACATCGCCGCCCGCTCGCGCCGCTGCAGCAGTTCGGCGAACTGCTGCTGGTTCACGTTGTAATCGCGGTCCAGCCGCTTGAGCTCGGCCTCGATCTGCGGGACCGTGTCCACCAGCCCCTGCAGTTCGTCGATCCGCCTGCGGTGTTCGGCGGCCCTGACCTCCAGCGAGGAAACCTCCACCTGCACCTGTGAGAGCGTCATGCGCATCTGCTGGTACACGGGGTTTTGCTCCAGTGCCGAGGCATCGGTGCGCAGGCCCTGCTGGAACATCTCCAGCGCCTCGTTGCGCTGCTGTTCCAGATCCTCCAGCGTGCGGCGGAGCGCGGCGATATCCGGATGGCGATCCGTGAAGGAAAGCGAAAGCTCGTCCAGCCGCGTCTGGACATTGTCGATGCGGGTGTCCAGCGTCGGGGTCAGCGAAACCGACGAGCCCGTATTCACTGTTCCGCTGGCTAGCTGCCGCTGGATCTCGTCGCGCCGGTTCACCGCCTCGCGCAGCTCCAGCTCCGTCTGCCGAAGCTCTTCCTGAGCGCGCTGCAGGCGCTGGTAGTAGTCGCCCCGGTCGCCGGGCAGCAGGCCGGCGTTCTGCCGTCGGAAATCCGCGAGACGCTGCTCGGCGGCCTCCAGACGCTGTTCGTACTCGCGAATCTGCTGGTCGAGAAAGCGCTGGGCGGTATCGCGATCGACGCGGGTATCGCCGAGGAAACCCTCGACGAACTGGTTCAGCAGGGACTGAACCACGGCGTAGGCTTGGCGAGGATCCTCGGCCGTATATGCGACCGTGTACACGTTCGCGGCGTCCCTGCCGCGCCGCTGACCGCCTGCCTGCTGGATGCTCAGGTTCGTGCGCAGGCCCGCGATGACCGCGTTCATCTGCGCCTCGGTGGTCGCGCGCAGGTGCATGTCGGTCTCGCGGGCCACCGTTTCCAGGGTGGGCCGCGTGAGCAGGGTCCGGGTCATCATATCCACCCGCTGCTGCACGTTGGGCTCCACCGCCAGGCCGGTCATCAGGGGCCGCAACACGGAGTCGGTATCCACGTGCACCTGGGCCGAGGCCTGGTACTGGTCCGGCATCTGGCTGACGTGCACCCAGCCCGCCACGGCCACCACCCAGGCAACCAGCAGCGCCACCCAGCGATACCGCCAGATGCCGCGCAGGTAGCCAAGGGCCTGGGCCAGCATTTCATCCATACAGCGTGTTCCTCAAATTCCTCAAGCACGGCCGAACGGCAGCAACGGGGGCAGGTTTGCACCTCTGTCCCCGTTGCTGCCGTTCGGGCCCTCCGCCAGACCGGATCGCGCCAGGCGGCGCATTCGCCGCCAGGTCGTTGTCACAGATCCCGCGTGGGTCGCTATTCATGCTTCCCTATTCACCATAGTAGACGTTATTTGGGTTTCAAACCGTTTACACACATTAACGCAAAGGGGCGACCGCGATCACGTTCCTGACCGGCCGCCCCCTGCCGGGCGACCAGGCGCCGTAATCCTCGCCCAGCCCCGAGTTCCCGCGCCGCTACAGAGCGTCTGATTCCGTTGTCGGCGGATCAGGGCGTTACTTGAGCCTCCGGCGTTACTCGTCCTGGCGCCCGGCTTGACGCGAAATGCGCCCACCCCGAGACTGCCCGGAAGTCCGCGAGACTTGCACGCGAACTTTCATGGTCCTGCGCCACCCCTGACGATGAAAAGCCGCCAACCGCAGGTTGGGTTAGCCCAAAGGGCGTAACCCAACGGGTCGCGCACCCACCCAGGGCCGCAAAACAGCGTCGTTCCCGGCACGTCGGGTTACGCTACGCTAACCCGACCTACAGAACTGGGCCGTGTATTTTCACGCCAAGGACGCACCAACGCCATGTACGAAGCCTTTTATGGTCTGAACGCGGATCCGTTCCGCCTCAGCGTCGAACCACGATTCTGCTTCCCGCACCGGAGCTACGCCCGGGCGAAGGCGTACGTGGAGTACGCGCTGCACCGGGCCGAGGGCTTCGTGATGATCACGGGCAGCCCCGGCACCGGCAAGACGACGCTGGTCAACGACCTGCTCGAGCACCTGCCGAAGCGGGAGGTCGTGACCACGACCCTGGTCAGCACGCAGCTCGAGGCGGACGACCTGCTGCGCATGACCGCGTACGGCTTCGGGCTGGAATCCCAGGCACCGCGCAAGTCGCAGGTGCTGCAGCGGCTGATGGAGTTCTTCGCGCAGATGCACCAGCAGGGCCTGCGCACGCTGCTGATCATCGACGAGGCCCAGGACCTGGCCCCGACCGCGCTCGAGGAACTGCGCCTGCTCACCAACCTGCAGCGCGCCGGCCAGCCGCTGCTGCAGATCGTGCTGCTGGGACAGGAACCACTCGCCGACATGTTGCGCCGTCCGGAACTCGAGCAGGTGCACCAGCGCCTGATCGCCGCGTGGCAGCTGCAGCCCCTGGATCTGAAGGAGACGATCGGCTACGTCCGGCACCGGCTCGAACAGGCCGGCTGGCGCGGCGATCCCGCCTTCGAACCGGGCGTGCTGAAACTGGTGCACGCGTTCAGCCAGGGCATCCCGCGCCGGATCAACCTGATCTGCAGCCGCCTGCTGCTGCACGGCGCCATTTCCGAACTGCACACCCTGACCGCCAACGATGCCCGAGGCCTGATCGAGGAATTGCGCCAGGAGCGCCTGGGGGGACGGGAGCGGGGGCCGGCGGGCGACGGCTCGGCCGCCGCAGAAGCGCTGAGGGACGCGCAGCCCTCTGATGCGCCGACCAGGGCCGCTGGTGAAGCCCCGACCACCGACAAAGCACTGAGAGCACCACAGCCCTCTCCAGCGCCGACCGGGGCCGCTGGCGAAGACCCGGGCACCGATGCTCCGTTGGCTGCGGCGCCGGCGTCTCCGGCCCCGCCGCAGCCGGCTGCCGAGGATCCGGATGAGATCGATCAGGGGCTGAAGGGTCCCGTCGCCTCACCAGACCGGACTGCGGCCCCGCCGCCGGCGGCAGAGACGACGCAGGAAGACCCACCGGCCCCCGTGGCGGAATCAGCGCACCGGCGCCCGGAACCGCCGACGGCCCGTGCGCCCAAACCCGATCGCCCGGCAGTGCGGGCAAAACCGCTGGGGGCCAGCGCACCAAGGTACAGGGAGCCTGCACCAGGCTCGAACATCCGGGCGCCTGCGGATGAAACCCGATCGGCGACACCGGGGCTGCATTGGCAGTACGTGCCAGACCCAGACGAAGCCACCCCGACCCACAACCGCGACCCGGGGGACGGTCCCCGGCACACGCGCCGCGCCGGCTGGATCAAGGCGCTGCTGCTGCTGGGCGGCCTGCTCCTCGTCGCACTGGCCCTGTCCTACCCAGTATGGGAGGTGTCAGCCCCGGAAATACGGGACCAGATCTGGGACCGATTGAGATAAATCTGCACCAGTTCCCGCCAGCGCCCAAAACCCCTCGTAGGAGCGCCCTCTGGCCGCGATTGGCCCCGGGCACCATGCCCACCGCTAATCGCGGCTGGAAGCCGCTCCTGCCGCCAGCCACGCGCCGCCCCGCAAGGGAAAACCCGATTGACCCGGTCCTGGCGAACGCCGAGCAGGGGGAATGCGCGGGAGAGGTGTTCAGCGCGGCTGCCTGGATGGACTCGAGGACTGCAAAGAACTATCTTATTACGAGGTATTACCACGTGATAGGAGGTCTCCCATGGCAACGTCTCTCAAGATCGACGACACGCTGAAAAGTCGCGTCCAGCGGCTGGCCAGTCAGCGACGGCGCTCGCCGCACTGGATCATGCTGGAAGCCATCCAGCAGTACGTCGAGCGCGAGGAAGCCCGCGAGAGCTTCAAGCAGGAAGCCTTGGCATCCTGGACGGCCTACCAGGAAACCGGCCGCCACCTGACCGGCCAGGAAGTTCGGACCTGGTTGAACACCTGGGGCACCGATGACGAAAGTACCGTGCACGAGTGCCACGAGTAATCGTTACCGAAGGCGCTTGGGAAGGCTTGGAGCGCTGCCGGCGGTTTCTGGTCGCGAAGCTCCCGGAAGCCGCCCGGCGGGCCGGTCAGGCCATCGAGAAGCACTTACTGCTGCTGGAGAGCGCCCCCGACATTGGCCGGCCGTTCCCGGAAATGCCCGAGC
>RECA01000134.1 GCA_007692435.1 Thioalkalivibrio sp. | reverse complement strand
GATGGCGGATGACGGGCTTCGCCCTCTTCCGCCCTACGCTTCTTTCATGGTCGGGGGCGGATCGCCGCGAGGAAGGCGGTCCGTTCTGCCGGGGGCAGTTGTCCGAACAGGCAGCCGATGCGCTGGTCGAGGTCGGGTCGCCGAATGGGGTCCTCCGCGGTGCCGGTGGCGCGGGCGAGCCAGGTCGCCTCGATGCGCTCGCTGGCGAGTTCCAGCCCGAGCGCCGCCTCGTAGCCCTGCGGCCAGTCGATCGTACGAACCCTGCGCCGCAGGGCGCGTATCCGGCGCGTGACGGTCGTATTCCAGTCGGTGGCGGCCGACTCCAGGGCGGTCCAGTGTGCCGGCGGCAGTGCCTGGGGCAGCCAGCAGGCGAAGAGCAGGAAGATCACGTCGATACCGTGTTGTTCCTGCCAGCGAAGCAGGAGATCACGAACATCCGCGCGATCCCACGCGGCGACGGCAAAGGACCAGAAGGCTTCCGGATCAGGCGGTCTGGGAGAGGGGCTCAAACCGGATGCCCGCGATCCGGTGCAGGCTGTCCATGTCGATCAGGCGCAGATCGCGGGTGTGGATCTCGATCAGGCCCTGCTTGCGGAACTGCGTGAACAGGCGGCTGATGGTCTCCTGCGTCAGACCGAGGTGGTTGGCGATGTCCGCGCGGGACATGCTGAGGCAGAAGCGGTCGGCGACCAGTCCGCGGGCGCGGAAGCGCGTGGACAGGCTCAGCAGGAAGGCGGCGAGCCGTTGCTCGGCACTGCGCTGACCGAGAAGCGCGAGCAGGGATTCATCGGAGGCGATCTCCCGGCTCATCATGCGCATGAAGTGCTGGCGGAAGCCCGGCAGTTGCCCCGCGAGCGTGTCGAGCTTGTCGAAGGGAATCTCGCAGACACTGGTCGATTCGAGTGCCACGGCGCTGACCGGGTGCTCACCGTGATTGATCGCATCCAGTCCCAGCAATTCTCCGGCGAGGGCAAAGCCGGTCACCTGCTCGGTGCCGTCGTCCGAGAGCAGCACGGTCTTCAGCGATCCCGTCCTTACAGCGAACACCGAGGCGAAGGGGGAACCCATGCGAAACAGGACCTTACCCTTGGGAATCGGTCGTCGCCGCTGGACGATCTCGTCCAGTTGCCACAACTCTGTGTCGGGCAGCCCGACAGGCAGACACAGCAGCTTCAGGGAACACTGGTCGCAGGAGCCTGAAGCGTGTATCGACATGTGCCGAGTTTAGCCACAACAGGAGCGCGAAAGGAAGTCTACCGGAGGCGGTTCGAGGGTTTTGCCGGATACCCTGGCGAGAGTCGCGGTGGCCAGCCGCGTCAACGGGCCCGCCTCAGCCGCGATGGGCGCCCTTTCTGATCTGAATCAACGCCGCTCTGGACCTGATGGGCTACGCTCATTGGCATGGAAACTTCTGCCCTGTTTCTGCCGCGAACTTCCATGGACTCCCTTTTCGACGCCATCCGGGACGAGGGGTTTTCGCGCGTTGTCGGACCCGTCGCCCGGGACGGGGCCATCGTCTACCGCGACATCGCATCGGCGGCGGATCTGCCGCGCGGCGTGCGCGACCGGCAGGCACCCGGCACGTATCGGCTCGAGTCGCAGGAGGACGGCGTGCGCGCCTTCTCCTGGGCCAACGGTGCGCAGGCGCTCAAGCCGCTGACCTTCGCCCCGCGCGAGACCCTCTGGCGCTGCGAACGCGACGAGTCGGGCCGGCTCGCGTTCCGGGATCTCGCGCAGGAGCACGAACCCACCGCGGTGATCGGTGTCCGCGCCTGCGACCTCGCCGCGTTGCAGATCCACGAACAGCACTTCCTGAAGCCCCCGTACCCGGATCCGCACTACGCGGCCCGGCGGTCGAGCCTGTTCCTGGTGGCGGTGCACTGCAGCCATCCCGCCGACACCTGCTTTTGCGCATCGACGGGTGACGGGCCCCGCGCCGAGTCGGGTTACGACCTCGCGATGTCCGAGCTGGACGAAGGCTTCGTGGTCACGGCGGCCACCGATCGCGGCCGCGCGGTACTCGCAGCGATGGGGCTCGACCCCGCCTCGTCGGTGCAACAGGGCAAGGCCGACCGGGAGGTCGAGGCCGCGGCCCTCGGGCAGGGCAGGAGCCTGCCCTCGCGCAACCTCAAGGATGCGCTCTACGCCCGCCTCGAACACGCGCACTGGGACCACGTGGGGCGTCGCTGCCTCTCCTGCGGGAACTGCACGGCGGTCTGTCCCACCTGCTTCTGCCACGCCGAGCAGGACGAACCCGCGCTGACCGGCGAGACCAGCGAGCATCTGCGCCAGTGGGACTCCTGTTTCACGGCCGTTCACAGCTACATGGGTCACTTCCTGGTGCGCGAGGAGACGCGCCTGCGCTACCGGCAGTGGCTGACCCACAAGCTGGCGTCGTGGCACGAGCAGTACGGGCGATCCGGCTGTGTCGGCTGCGGGCGCTGCATCGCCTGGTGCCCGGTGGGCATCGACATCACCGCCGAGGTTACGGCGCTCATGGAGTCCGGCGATGCACAATCCTGACCGGCCGGTCGAAGTCGAGGTGGTGGAACGGGTCGAGGAGACGCCGAGCATCTACACGCTGCACCTGAGCTTCACCGATCCCGAGGTGGCATCCGCCTACCGGCTGCTCCCGGGGCAGTACAACATGCTCTACCTCTACGGCGTCGGCGAGATACCGATCTCCATCGTCTCCGATCCCGACCACGAAGGGCCGCTGGAACACACCATCCGTACGGTCGGTCGGGTCACCGCGGGCATGGAACGCCTCCAGGTGGGCGACCGCCTGGGGCTCAGGGGGCCCTACGGCCGTGGCTGGCCGCTCGAGGAGGCCGAAGGGCGGGACGTCGTGATCGTGACCGGCGGACTCGGCTGTGCGCCGGTGGTGTCGATGATCCGCTACGTGTTGAGCCGTCGCGAGCGCTTCGGGCGGCTGGTGATCCTGCAGGGCGTGAAGCACACCGATGACCTGATCTGGCGCCGGCAGTACGAGCGCTGGCAGGCGATGCCGAACACCCAGGTCCTTCTGGCCGCCGACGTGGGCGGGCCGAACTGGCCCTTCAGCGTGGGCAAGGTCACGGTGCTGTTCAACCAGGCCAACATCGACCCGGATCGCAGCATCGTGATGCTCTGCGGGCCCGAGGTGATGATGAAGGCCTCGATCGATCGTCTGCTGGCGCTGAACGTGCCGGCCGAATCGATGTGGCTCAGCATCGAGCGCAACATGCAGTGCGGCATCGGGCACTGCGGCCACTGCCAGGTGGGACCCTATTTCGTCTGTCAGGATGGCCCGGTGTTCCACTATCCGGCGCTGCGCCCCTGGCTGGGCGTCACCGGTTTCTGACGGGAGGCGATATGCCGGTTACCAGTCGCACACAGACTACCGCCCTCGAGCGGCTGAACACGCGCGAGAATGCGAGGCCGCGCGTCGCGGTGCACAAGTTCAGCTCTTGCGACGGCTGTCAGCTCGCCTTCATCAACGCCGGGGAGGCCCTGCTCGAACTGGCCCAGCTCGTGGAGATCGTGCACTTTGCCGAGGCCGGCCCGATGGATCCCGAGGCTGCCGTCGACATCGCCTTCGTCGAGGGCAGCATCTCCACCCCGGAAGAGTCGGAGCGCATCCAGGCGGTCCGGGCGAACAGCCGCTTCATGGTCAGCCTGGGCGCCTGTGCCACCTCGGGCGGGCTGCAGGCCCTGCGCAACTTCAATGCCGACGGGGCGACCGGGTGGACCGAGGCGGTCTACGCCCAGCCGGAGTTCATCAACAGTCTGGATACCGCGACGCCGGTCGCGGAACACGTGAAGGTGGACCTGGAGCTCTGGGGCTGCCCGGTGAATGCGCGGCAGGTCTTCCAGGCCGTGCGTCAGCTGCTGTTCGGGGTCGCGCCGGTGGTCGACAAGGACAAGCTCTGCGTCGAGTGCAAGCGCCAGCAGCACGTCTGCGTGCTGGTCGCCAAGGGCATTCCCTGCATGGGCCCGGTCACGCACACCGGCTGCGGGGCCCTGTGCCCGGCCTTCGGACGCGACTGCTACGCCTGCTTCGGCCCGGCCGAGAATCCGAACACCACCTCGCTCTCGCGGCGCTTCGAGGGTCTCGGCCTGATGCCCGAGTCGGTCGCGAAGCGCTTCCACTTCATCAACAGCCATGCGCCAGCCTTCCGGACCGAGTGGCTGGCCTGGAAGGAGCGGTCCTGATGGAGAACCGCGACATCCGCATCGAGGTTCCGGTGCTGGCCCGGGTCGAGGGTGAGGGCGCGCTCGAGCTGAGTGCATCCGAGGGGCGGATCGACACGCTGCGCCTGCGCATCTTCGAGCCGCCACGCTACTTCGAGAAGTTTCTCGAGGGGCGCGGGCCGCAGGAAGTCCTGGACATCGTCGCCCGGATCTGCGGAATCTGCCCGGTGGCCTACCAGATGACGGCCGTGCAGGCACTGGAGCAGGCCTTCGGCGTGCAGGCCTCACCCCATGTGTTGCACCTGCGGCGCCTGATGTACTGCGGCGAGTGGCTGCAGAGCCACGCGCTGCACGTTCACCTGCTTGCGCTGCCCGACTTCCTCGGTTTCGACAACGCCATCGCGATGGCCGGCAAGCATCCCGATGCCGTGCGGCGGGGCCTGCGGCTGCAACGGCTTGGCAACGACCTCATCCGGTTGTTCGGCGGCCGTTCCGTGCATCCGGTCGGCATGCGCATGGGCGGGTTTCATCGTGGACCCGACCCGGACCGGGCGGCCGCGTTGCTCGAGGAACTGCGCGCGGCCCTCCCGGATGCCGAGGCGCTGGTGGCCTTCACCGCGTCGCTGCCGCTCCCGGACGACGAGCAGGAATTCGTCTCCGTCGCCCTGCGCCACGACAGCGAATACGCGATGTACTCCGGCAGGATCGTCTCGGACCGGGGCCTCGATCTTCCGGCGAAGGACTACCTCGACCACTTCCGGGAATCCCACGTCGCCCACTCGACCGCGCTCTATGCCCACCTCGACGGCGAGCCGTACCTCGTCGGACCGCTGGCCCGGCTGAACCTGAATCACGACCGCCTCTCGCCACCGGTGCGTGCGGCGCTGGAGGCGACCGGCCTGAGTCTGCCCAGCCGCAACATGTTCCATTCGCTGATCGCCCGGGCCGTGGAGATCCACGAGGTGGTCCTCGAGGCGATCCGTCTGCTCGAGGCCTACCGCCCGGAGGAGCCCGCCCACGTCCCGACCACGGTGCAGGCCGGTGTCGGCTGCGGTGCCACCGAGGCGCCACGCGGCCTGCTCTGGCACCGCTACGAGACCGACGCGGCGGGCAAGGTCCTGTCGGCGCAGATCGTTCCCCCCACCGCGCAGAACCAGGCGCGGATCGAGGAGGACCTGAAATGCTCCCTGGAGGCCTTCGGTCTGCACAACGACGACGACGCCCTGCGCCTGCGCGGCGAGACGGTGATCCGCAACTACGACCCCTGCATCTCCTGCGCCACGCACTTCCTTAAGGTGCGCGTCGAGCGCCGGTGAATCGGGGGCAGGGCAGGCCGTCGCCACTCTGGCGCATCATCGGCATCGGGTCGCCGGCTGCCGGGGACGATCTCGGCTGGCTGGCGATCGATTGGCTGCGCAGCGCCGGCCTCGACCGGCACGCGGAACTGCTGACGCTCGATCGCCCGGGGCCGGCGCTGCTCGATCATCTGCAGCCCGATGCCCGGGTGGTTCTGATCGACGCGATGGAGGCCGGACTCCCGGCCGGAACCCTTCGCGAGCTGGTCCTCGACGATCTGCTCGCCCATGCGCACCCGCCGTCGAGCCACCACCTGGGACTTGCCGAGACGCTGGCGCTGGCGCAGGCGCTTGGTGCCTTGCCGGGGCACCTGCATCTGCTCGGCATCCAGATGGCAGGCGGGGGGGAGGACCTTCCATCGAGTGAAGCGCTGGCGGCGGAGGTCGTGCGGCGGGTGCGGGCGATGCTACCGCCGGGTACGTGAAAGCCCGATGCAGACGGCCCCTGTTGCGTCCTGATGCTTCCCGGCCGCCGCATCGCGCTGCAGACGTTCCTGTAATCCCTGGGTCGCATCGTTCATCGCCATGAGGCAGCAACAGGGTGGGTCGCATGAAAGCGGGCGACGGATGGCTCCCTGGTTGGGCCGGCTATTTTCTGCCTGCACCGCCAGTGTTGGCATAAACCAGACGGCGGTTGCGCTTCACGAGTGGCAACAGCAATGGGCTTTGCAGCATAAGCCGTGATGAGGTCATCCAGCGCGCGTCATATTGTATTGCACTCATGCTTGAGCTGTTCTGACGGGCACGGTTGCCTCGGATGATATGACTGCGAGTACCGGCAGGCGCGAGCATGCCCGGGTCAAAATCCAGGTCCAGCCAGTGGCACAGTTTGTCCAGCATCACTTCGGGGCGTAATGCCA
>RECA01000198.1 GCA_007692435.1 Thioalkalivibrio sp. | reverse complement strand
GCGGGGGGCGCCCGTGGGTCGAGTAGCGTCCCGGTGCGGTCCCCCGCGGGTGTCGGCAGCAGGGATGCTGCCGTCAAGCCTACAGGGAGGTATTCACGGCGTCCCGCGGGGGGGCGCGCCGGGACGCTGCGACAACGCCTGGCCGGCCCGCCCGCCCAGGGTGGCCCGCCCGCCCAGCGTGGCCCGTACGGATTCGCAAGTCTTTCCCCCGGGGTCCGGGGCCTGCTTTCGTGGCAGGAGGCGAGCCTCCTGCAGGGCAAAGCGGCGGCAAGCCGCCGCACTCCTATGGGCTTGCGCTTGCATGCCTCGGGGCACCTCAGCGCCTCCACGCCGCGCGCCGGCATTCCGGCACCCGCCGGGTCTGGCGCCCGTCAAAACCTCGACAGATGGCTGGCGTTGATTCTGTATCCATCTGAAAATAAATAACAATTGCGCCGTCCATGCGAGTGGCACGCCATTTGCTGAACACCCTGCAGCGTAGAAAGGGTGCGAGGGACATGGTGGGAAAAGACGATCTGAACCTGGCCGACGGCGTAGCGGCCGCACGGCCGAAGGGCGGGGCGCTGAAGCTGGTGCTGATCATCCTGGTCGCGGTGCTGCTCGGCGCCGGCGCCGTGGGCGGTGCCCTCTATTTCGTGCTCGGCAGCGACCCGGCGACCACCGATCCTGCCGCTGCGGATACCAAGCGGCCGCTGATCTACAAGGCCCTCGAGCCGGAGTTGCTCGGCAACATCGACGGGCCGGGCCGCGTCCGCTTCGTGCAGGTGGGCGTGGTGATGGCCATGCGTGATCCGAAGGTCGGGGAGGCCGTGGACCAGCACACCCCGGTGATCCGCAACGACCTGATCATGCTGCTGAGCGGGAAGACCTACGAGCAGCTCAACAGCGCCGAGGGCAAGGAGGCGACGCGCCAGGAGATGCTGGAGACGATCCGGGACGTCCTCGACCGCAACACCGGAAATCCCGGCGTCGAGTCGATCTACTTCACCTCCTTCGTGATGCAGTGAGTCGATCATGGCGCCTGAAGAACTGCTCTCCCAGGAAGAGATCGACGCGCTGCTCCAGGGCGTGGACAGCGGCGAGGTGGACACCGACAACGACCTGCAGGCGCGGGACGGGATCGCGCGGCCCTATGACTTCACCAGCAAGGACCGCATCGTGCGCGGGCGGATGCCGACGCTGCAGATGGTCAACGAGCGCTTCGCCCGCTTCCTGCGCATCAGTCTCTTCCGCCTGATGCGCCGCAACGCGGAGATCGCGCTGAACGGCGTGCACATGACCAGGTTCTCCGAGTACGTCCAGGCCCTGGCCGTGCCGACCAGCCTGAGCACCGTGAAGGTCCGCCCGCTGCACGGCACGGCCCTGTTCGTGCTGGACCCCGAGCTCGTGTCGATCCTGGTCGACAACTTCTTCGGCGGCGACGGCCGCTACAGCGCGAAGATCGAGGACCGGGAGTTCACCCCGACCGAGGTCCGGGTGATACGGGTGATGCTGGACCAGGTCTTCACCGACCTGAAGAGGGCCTGGACGCCCGTGATGGAGCTCGATTTCGAGTACGTGAGCTCGGAGGTGAATCCCGAGTACACCAGCATCGTGAGCCCGTCGGAGGTGGTGATGGTGATGAGCTTCCGGGTCGACCTCGACGGCGGCGGCGGCGATCTCCACGTGACCCTTCCGTATTTCATGATCGAACCGATCCGCGAGGTGCTCGATGCGGGCTTCCAGAGTGACCGCCCGGACCAGGACCAGCGCTGGGTCCGCGGCCTGCGCGACGAACTGAAGACCGCCGAGGTCGAGGCCGTGGCCCTGCTGGCGGAGACCCGGCTGACGCTGGGGCAGGTGATGCGGCTGCAGCCGGGCGACATCATCCCGGTGGAGCTCCCGCGGCAGCACCTGCTGCGCGCGGAGGGCATACCCGTCGCCCGCGGCCGCTTCGGAATTTCCGACGGCCGGAACGCCATCCAGGTGACCGAGCGCATCGCGCGCTCGAACTGACCATCCAGAGGATCACGAGTCATGAGCGACGACACGAAACGGGACGTTGGACAGGAGCCCCCGGCGGCCGCTTCCGGGTCCCGCAGGGGGCCGGAGGAAAGGCACGCCGGTCACGCCGAGGCGCCCGATTCGGGGCGGGAGTCCGTCGAGAAGGCGAGCTTCGAGCCGCTCTCCGACGAGCCGGAATCTTCTGCACCGGGGTCTTCTGCCAAGGGGTCTTCTGCCAAGGGCTCCTCCGGCGATGAATCGATGACCTGGGGGGAGCGGGACGACGTGAACCTGGAGGTGGTGCTGGATATCCCGGTGACGCTCTCCGCGGAGATCGGGCGCACCCGCATCGCGATCCGGAATCTCCTCCAGCTCAACCAGGGGTCGATCGTGGAACTCGACCGGCTGGCCGGGGAGCCGCTGGACGTGTTCGTGAACGGCACGCTGATCGCGCACGGCGAGGTCGTGGTGGTGAACGAGAAGTTCGGCATCCGGCTCACCGATGTGATCAGCCCCGCCGAACGCGTGAAGAAGCTGAAGTGATGCGCGGTCTCGCCACCGGACCACTGTCCGCGGTCGCGCTCCGGCGCGGCGGGGCCGCGGCGGCCGTGATCGCGGGCCTGGCCCCGGGCGCGCTGGCGGCCGGGACCGCCGGGGGCGCATGGCCGGTTCCCGCCGGCGCCGGAATGGATGCCGCCTATCTCGCGCAGCTGCTGGTGGGGCTGATCCTGGTGATCGCGGCGATCCTGGTCCTGGCCTTCCTGATGCGCAGGGTCGGGGGCATCCAGTCGCGCCTGGGCAGCGAGTTCCGCGTGCTGGGGGGCATCTCCCTGGGGTCGCGCGAGCGCATGGTGCTGGTCCAGGTGGGCGAGCGGCAGCTGCTGGTCGGCGTGGCCCCCGGTCGCGTGCAGACCCTGCACGTGCTGGAGGAGCCGATCCGCGTCGAGGGCAGGGGCGCGCAGGACGGCACGGCGCGGTCCGATTCCCCCTTCGCCCACCGCCTGCGCGCGGCCCTGAACCGGGAGCCGACGGCGTGAGACTGCGCAATTTCGTGCTGCCGGTGCTGCTCCTGCTCGGCATCTCGATCCAGCCCGCCTGGGGCCAGGCCGGTCTCGAGGTGCTGAGCGTGACAACCGGTCCCGAGGGGGAGCAGACCTACTCGGTCACGCTGCAGATCCTGATCCTGATGACGCTGCTCAGCCTGCTGCCGGCAGGCCTGATCATGCTGACGGCCTTCACCCGGATCATCATCGTGCTGGCCCTGCTGCGCCAGGGTCTGGGGACGCAGCAGACCCCCTCCAACCAGGTCCTGATCGGGCTGGCGCTGTTCCTGACCCTGTTCGTGATGGCGCCGGTCTTCGACGAGATCAACGTGGCCGCGGTGCAGCCCTACATGCAGGAGGAGCTGGGCGCGGAACAGGCGGTGGTCGAGGCCGGCGGTCCGCTGCGTGAATTCATGCTGGCCCAGACCCGCGAGAACGACCTCGCGATGTTCGCGCGCATCAGCGGCCGCGACGGCTTCGAGTCCCCGGACGACGTGCCCTTCACCCTGCTGGTCGCCTCCTTCGTGACCAGTGAGCTGAAGACGGCCTTCCAGATCGGGTTCCTGATCCTGATTCCGTTTCTGATCATCGACCTGGTGGTGGCCAGCGTACTGATGTCGATGGGCATGGTGATGCTGTCGCCACTGATCATCTCGCTGCCCTTCAAGGTGATGCTCTTCGTGCTGGTGGACGGCTGGGCGCTGATCATGGGCACCCTCGCGTCCAGCTTCTTCCTGTGAACCCCGCCGACGCCCTCGTGCCGGCGGCACCCGCGAATGGGAGGTGACCGGGCCATGACCCCTGAAACCGTCGTCGAGATCGGACGCGAGGCGCTGATGGTGATCGCGCTGCTGAGCGCGCCGATACTGCTGACCGCGCTGGCGATCGGACTGGCGATCGGCATGGTCCAGGCAGCGACCCAGATCCAGGAGATGACCCTGTCGTTCATCCCCAAGCTGCTGGGGATGTTCGTGGCACTGGCCATTGCCGGCAACTGGATGCTGGGCCTGGTCGTGGACTACACGCTGCGTCTCTACGACGCGATACCGGGAATGATCGGGTAGGCCCGGCCTCCCGCGGAGCGCGCGACGATGCACTTCACCACCGCCGAGATCACCGCCTGGGTCGGGTCCGTCCTGTGGCCCTTCCTGCGCATCGGGGCGATGCTGATGGCCGCACCGCTGTTCGGTGCGGGCATGGTGACGGTGCGGATCCGGCTCGCCTTCGCCTTCCTGCTGGCGCTGGTCGTGGCCCCGCTGATCCCGCTGCCGCCGGCGGTGGAGCCGCTGAGCCTCGCCGGGATGGTGATCTCCGTACAGCAGATCCTGATCGGGCTGACCATCGGCTTCGTGCTGCAGATGGTCTTCAGCGCGATGACGCAGGCCGGCGAGACCATCGCGCTGTCGATGGGCCTGGGCTTCGCCTCGATGGTGGACCCGCAGCAGGGCGTGCAGGTGCCGGTGGTCTCCACCTATTTCGTGATCATGTCGACGCTGATCTTCCTCGCGCTCAACGGGCACGTCGCGCTGATCGAGCTGACCCTGATGAGCTTCCACAGCATGCCCGTGACGGTGGATGGGATCGCGCGCGCGGATCTCTGGGCACTGGTCAGCTGGGGCAGCACCATGTTCGTGTACGCGCTGCTGGTGGCGCTGCCCGCGGTGGCCTCGATGCTGCTGGTCAACCTCTCGATGGGCGTGGTCACGCGCGCGGCCCCGCAGCTGAACATCTTCGCGGTGGGCTTCCCGATGATGATCCTGCTGGGCTTCGTGCTGCTGCTGCTCACGCTGCCGGTGCTGGTCCCGCAGTTCACCGACCTCCTCGCCGATGCCTTCACGCTGATCGGCCAGAACACCGGGCGCTAGGCGATGGCCGAAAACGACACCTCCCAGGAAAAGAGTGAACAACCGACCCCGAAACGGTTGCGCGAGGCCCGGGAGAAGGGCCAGGTCGCGCGCTCGCGCGAACTGAACACCACCCTGGTGCTGCTCGGCGGCGCGGGTGGCCTGCTGGTGATGGGCGGCGGCATCTTTCAGGGTCTGCAGGGGATCCTGCGGCGCAGCTGGACCCTGGAGCGCGAGCTCCTGCTCGACACGGGCATGCTGCACGTGGTGCTGCAGACGCGCATCACCGAGGGGCTGGTGATGCTGCTCCCGTTGTTCCTGCTGCTGACCGTCGCCGCCGTGCTCGGTCCGATCTCGCTGGGCGGCGGTCGGTTCTCGGGCAAGGCGATGGCGCCGAAGTGGAGCAAGCTGAACCCGATCTCCGGCCTGAAGCGCATCTTCTCGCTGCAGGGACTGATGGAATTCGGCAAGACGCTGATCAAGTTCGTGCTGATCGCGTCCGTTGGCGGCACGCTGCTTTGGCAGCTGTCGGATGCGCTGATGGGGCTCGGGCACCAGCCACTGGAACGCGGACTGATGCACGCCGGTTACATGATCGGCTGGACCTTCCTGACCCTGGCCGCAGCCCTGATCCTGGTCGCGCTGGTGGACGTGCCCTTCCAGCTCTGGAACCACCAGAAGCAGCTGCGCATGACCAAGCAGCAGGTGAAGGACGAGTTCAAGGAGACGGAGGGCAAGCCCGAGGTCAAGAGCCGCATCCGCCAGACCCAGCAGGAGATCGCGTCGCGGCGGATGATGGCCGAGGTGCCGAAGGCGGACGTGGTGGTCACCAACCCCACCCACTTCGCGGTGGCGCTGCGCTACGACCAGGAGGGCATGCGGGCCCCGCGGGTCGTGGCCAAGGGCGCCGACCTGATGGCGGCCCAGATCCGCGAGCGGGCCCGGGCGGCGGGTGTGCCGCTGTTCTCGGCGCCGCCGCTGGCCCGGGCCCTGTACTACAGCACCCGCGTGGACCAGGAGATTCCGGCGGGGCTCTACGTCGCGGTGGCCCACGTGCTCGCCTACGTCTACCAGTTGCGGACCGCCGGCAAGGCAGGCGCGCGCCCGCCCGAACCGCCCACCGACCTTCCCGTGCCCGACGAGATGCAGCGGGGCTCGCGCCCGCCCGAGGATGATCGATGAACGCCTTCACGGACACCCTTCGACAGGTCGGCAAGGCGGGCCTGGTCACGCCGCTGCTGCTGATGGCGCTGCTGGTGATGCTGGTGATCCCGCTGCCGCCGCTGGCGCTCGACGTGCTGTTCACCTTCAACATCGCGCTGTCCCTGGTGGTCATCCTGGTCGCGGTGTATACCCCGCGCCCGCTCGAGTTCGCGGTCTTCCCCACCGTATTGCTGGTCGCCACATTGCTGCGCCTGGCGCTGAACGTCGCCTCCACGCGGGTGATCCTGCTGAACGGCCATACCGGGACCGATGCCGCGGGCAACGTGATCCAGGCCTTCGGCGACTTCGTGGTGGGCGGCAACTACGCGGTCGGCCTGGTGGTGTTCCTGATCCTGGTGA
>RECA01000087.1 GCA_007692435.1 Thioalkalivibrio sp. | reverse complement strand
GGCAAAGCGGCGGCAAGCCACCGCACTCCACAGGCCTGCGCCTTCATCCTTCGGGGTGGCCCCGCGCCATGAGAGTTGGCGGGGTCTCACGGGAAGACAAGGCCACGCCCCTGGCATCGGATCTCAGTATAGGTTCCGGACACCGATGGCACCAATGGTTTGACCGCTGATGTAACCGGCCGCACCTGCCGCCAGAAAGCCGCCGGCCGCCTCAAGTCCGTTGTCCATGCCCGGCCCTGCCACCCGCCCCGCTTGCCTTCGGAGGGCCCTATCGCTTGAATGAGCGGGAAGACCTGCTGACGGAGGGCTGATGAGTCACGCAATCGAAGTGGAAGAACTGGTGCGGGACTTCGGCGGCACGCGCGCCCTGGACGGCGTGAACCTGAGCGTGCCAACCGGCAAGGTGCTGGGCCTGCTGGGCCCGAACGGCGCCGGCAAGACCACGGTGGTCCGAACCCTCGCCACGCTGCTGGCCCCCACCTCGGGACAGGCGTGGGTCGGCGGCTTCGACGTCGCTCGGGAGGCGGCGCGGGTACGCGAGATCATCGGCCTGACCGGCCAGTACGCGGCGGTCGACGAAAAGCTGACCGGGCGCGAGAACCTGATCCTGATCGGCCGCCTGCTGGGTCTGAAACGGGCCGAAGCGAAGGCGCGTGCGGATGCGCTGCTGGCGGATTTTTCCCTGGAAGAGGCCGCGCGCCGGCCCGCCCAGACCTATTCGGGCGGCATGCGCCGACGGCTGGACCTGGCGGCCAGCCTGGTAGGGCGTCCGCGCATTTTGTTCCTGGACGAGCCTTCCACAGGGCTGGACCCCCGGGCACGGCGCGACCTGTGGCATCGCGTCCGCCAGTTGCAGGCGGACGGCACGACCGTCCTGTTGACCACCCAGTATCTCGAAGAGGCGGATGCCCTCGCCGACTCCATTGTCGTGCTGGATCAGGGCCGGGTCATCGCCGAAGGCACGTCCGCCGAGCTCAAGGCACGGGTTGGCGCGCGCACCCTGTACGTGACCGTATCCGACCCGGCGGTGGCCGCACGCGCCGCCGAACAAATCACCGCGGTTGTGGGCGTGCAGGCGCAGGTGGACGGCGATCAGATCAGCGCCCCGGTACAGGACCCGGGGCTGCTTCCGGCCGTGTTGCGAGCCCTGGACGAGACCGGCATCGAAGTCGCGGAGCTGGGCCTGCGCGGGGCGAGCCTGGACGACGTATTCCTCGCGCTGACCGGCCACAGCGGCCACTTCGAACCCACTGCATCGGAGGACGCCGCATGAATGGCTTGCAGCAGACGCTCACGCTGGCCTGGCGCAGCCTGGTGCAGGTGCGGCGCAACCCCTGGGAGCTGGGCGACTACAGCATCCAGCCGATCCTGTTCCTGGTGCTGTTTCTGTACGTCTTCGGCGGGGCGATCGCGGGCTCGCCGGACGACTACCTGGAATTCGTGCTGCCCGGGGTCATCGTGATGAACATGATGTTCGTCACGGTCTATGTCGGCCACGGCCTGAACACCGACCTGACCCGGGGCGTGTTCGACCGCTTCCGCGCCCTGCCCATCCCGCGCTGGGCCCCGCTGGCCGGGCGCATCCTCGCGGATGTGGTCAAGCAGACGCTTGGCATCGCGCTGCTGCTGGCCGTCGGCTACCTGCTCGGCTTCCGCCTGGCGACCTCCATTGCGCACCTGCTCGGCATGATTGTGCTGGTGCTGGTGTTCGCGGTCGCCTTCTCCTGGGTGATGGTGCTGGTCGGCGTGATCGCGCGTGACCCGGAACACGTGCAACTGTTCGGCTTCACAGCACTGTTCCCGGTGACCTTCGTCAGCTCCGCCTTCGTGCCGGTAGAGACCATGCCCGAGTGGCTGCAGGGCTTCGTCCACGCCAACCCCGTGTCCCTCCTGACTGACGCCGCACGCGCACTGATGAACGGCGGCCCGGCCGCGGCACCGGTGTCGTGGTCCCTGCTCTGGGCCCTGGGTATCGCGCTGGTATTCGCGCCGCTGTCCGTCTACGCCCTCAACCGCCGCCTCGCGCGCGGCTGACAGGGGCACCGACGGATACCGGGGTGAGGGTCCGGGTCGGCTCACTCGTCTTTGTCGCATGTTCGGGCTCCTTGTGCGCCACCCTCGCGGCCTTGAAACACCTGAAGGGATCCAGGCTGCCGACGACCCGCTACACTGGGCCGAACAGACACTTGGCGGCCATGCCAGATAGCTGGAGCAAGTCATGCCCCTGATGCCGTGCACGATCGGGCCATGCGTGCGCTGAATCTCAAGGTCCTGCGCGATCTGGTCCGCCTGCGGGGACAAGCGGCGGCGATCGCGCTGGTCATCGCCAGCGGGGTGCTCATCCTGGTGTTCCTGGTGATCAGCCATGATGCGTTGAGCCTGAGTCAGGAACGCTTCTACGCCGACTACCAGTTCGCCGATGTCTTCGCCGAGGTGACGCGTGCGCCCCGGCGGGTGGCCGGATCGCTGCGTGAGATCCCGGGGGTCAGCGAGGTGGAAACGCGGGTGCGCGCACCGGCGCGGCTGGAGCTGGCGGATTTCGACGAGCCGATCCGGGGCCATGTGCTGTCGGTTCCGGACGGGCGCCAGCCGGCGCTCAATCAGATCTACCTGCGCGAAGGTCGGCTGCCGGAGCGCGCGCGCCGGGACGAAGTGGTGGTCAGCGACGGCTTCGCCGAGGTCCATGGGCTGGCCGCGGGGGACACGCTGCGGCTGATCATCGGCGGCCGTCTGGTCGACGTGCGCATCAGCGGCATCGGGGTGTCTCCGGAGTTCATCTACCAGGTCTCGCCCGGGCACCTGATGCCGGACTACCACCGTTACGCGATCCTGTGGATGGGCGAAAGCGCACTGGCCGCCGCTTATGGGATGGAAGGGGCATTCAACAGCCTGAGCGTGAGCCTGCAACGCGACGCCGACCGCGAGGCGGTGATCGATGCACTGGACGCCGTTCTCGGGCGTTACGGCAGCACCGGCGCCCATGGTCGTGACGAGCTGTTCTCGCACGAGTTCTTCACCCTGGAGCTGCAACAGTTGCAGGCGATGGCGGTGGTGGTGCCGGCCATCTTCCTGCTGGTCTCGGCGTTCCTGCTGCATGTGGTGATGGTGCGCATCATCCGCGGGCAGCGCGACCAGATCGCGGTGCTCAAGGCATTCGGCTACAGCGACCTCGCGATCGCGGCACATTACGTGCTGCTGACGGCACTGATCGTGCTGGCGGGCAGTGCCGTGGGGATCGCCCTTGGCGCCTGGACCGCACACGGACTGGCCGACCTGTACATGGAGTATTTCCGCTTGCCCGAGCTCAGTTTCCGCCTGCAGGTCTGGCTGGTGCTGCTGGCGGTGGGCGTTTCCATGACGGCCGCTTTGCTCGGCACCCTGCAGGCGGTGTGGCAGGCGGTGCGCATGCAGCCGGCCGAGGCGATGCGCCCGCCGGCACCGGAACGCTTCAGCCAGGGGTGGCTCGAGGGTTCCGCGCTGATGCGCGATGTCGGCCAGTCCAACCGGATGATCCTGCGCAACCTCGCACGCCACCGGCTGAAGGCGGTGCTGTCGGTGATTGGCATCGGCCTGTCCGGCGGGCTCCTGCTGATCGGGGCCTACATGCTCCAGGCGGTGGAGCACATGATCGACCAGCAGTACCGCCTGACCCTGCAGATGGATGTCGACGTGGCATTCACCGACCCGGTGCCGCAACGGGTATCGGGGGAACTGCGTAACGAGCCTGGCGTACTGGCGGTGGAGACCTGGCGCAGCGTGCCGGTCCGGCTGCGGGCCGGTCCGCGCAGCGAGCGCATCGAACTGTTGGGCATGGACCCGGAACCCCGCCTGCGCCGACTGCCATTGGGACGATACGGTGCCGGCCGGCTGCCTGCTGCAGGTGTGGTGGTGACCGATTATCTCGCCGACCAACTCGCGCTCGGGGTGGGCGACCCGCTGGAGATCGAGTTTCTGGAAGGCCGCCGGCGAACGGTCGAGACGCGCCTGGCCGGCGTGATCGCTGAGCCGATGGGAACCGGGGCCTACATGGAGCGCACTGCGCTGCACCGGATGATGGGCGAAGGGCCGGCGGTCACCGGGGCCTGGCTGTTGCTCGACCACAAACATCAGGACGCGCTCTATGCATCGTTGTCGGATCGCCCCGAGGTCGCCAGTGTGGAACTGGTGAGCGAGGCCGAAGCCAACGTGCGCGAATACATGGAGGAGACGCTGCTCGTGTTCGCGATCGTGTTCGTGCTGCTGGCCGGATCGATCGCGTTTGCGGTGACCTACAACAATGCCCGCATCACCTATGCCGAGCGCGAGCGGGACCTGGCCACGCTGGAGGTGCTGGGCTATTCCCGGCCCCAGGTGAGCTGGATCCTGTTGGGCGAGATTGCCTTCGTCAGTCTGGCGGCGATCCCCGTGGCCTGGGTCAGCGGGACAGGGTTCGCCTGGCTGCTGAACCAGGTGATGACGCTGGAGTTCGTGCGCCTGCCCTTCATCGTCACGCCGCAGCTCTATGGGATCGCGGCACTGGGCATCATCGTGCCTTCGGCACTGTCCGCCCTGCTGATCCTGTGGCGGCTGCACGGCCTGGACCGCGTGCTGGCACTGAAGGCCGCGGAATGAACGCCGGCAACACCCTGTCGGACCCGGGCGCTCGTGCCGCGGCCGGTCGCTCATCCTTGCCGGGCAGGCATCCTACGTCTCCAGCGCCTCGACCTCTGGCTCGTTGCGGCAATAGACATACGCCACACCGCTCAGACGGCGATTCACCTGCTGGAAGTCGTCGAGGATCTCCCAGGCCGGATACGGCAGGCCGGTCTGGGTGCGCTTCGCCTGGATCAGCCAACGGCTGTTCTCGTGCTTGCGCTCCAGGATCTTGCGCCCGAACTCGGGACGCTCGCGCATCAGCATCCGCGCCACGGTGTTCATCTGTTGCGACAACCGGGCGGCGGCCTCGATGAGCAGCGGTCGGGCCGACGCGACGGCCGCGGGATGGTCGCGAAGCAGGCGCTCCACCTCACCATACAGATCCGGTCCCAGCGTGCGCACGATGATTGGCAGTTCACGCATGAAGTCATCCAGCGTCTCCTTCAGGATCTGGTCCTCTTCGTCGAGCGAATCGTCCGGAATCGCGTCGAGGAACTCGACCAGCTCCTTGCAGACATCGAGGACGTGTCGGCGCCTGCGCTCCATGTCGGCCTTGAGCTCCGTCGGGTGTCCATCCTCGGAAAGGGCCAGCATGGCCTTCTCGCGCATCAGGTGGAGATGATCGAAAAGCTGCAGCGTCTCGCGCAGCACCGCGTTGATCGCCAGCGCGGGATTCTGCAGCAGCAGGGGATCGAGATGCGTCGCCCCGGAGGGCTCGGCCGCCGGCGGCTCGGGAACGAGACCACGGACCCAGCGGCCCAGTGTGGCGGCGAACAGAATCCCGCCGCAGGCCGCGAGATTGAACAGCGTATGGCCCCAGGCGGCCTGCTGCGGCAGCGCTCCGGGGAAGGCCTCCAGCCACGCCAGTGGCAGATGCAGCAGCAGTGCGGCCAGCGCCAACGCAAGCGGGAGCTTGACGAGCAGGTTCGCCAGGCCCAGCCGCCGCCCCTGCAGGTCCCCCCAACCGGCGATCAGCACCGTCAGCACCAGACCAATGTTCGCACCCAGCACCCACAGCAGCAGCATCGTGAGGCTCACCTGACCGCTGGCCACCAGCGCAAGGGCGAGCGCGATCGACGCCGTGGCGCTCTGCATCAACAGCGTGAGCAGCGCGGCACCGATCAGGAACAGCACCGGGAGCTGGCCCAGCGCCGCAAAGAGGTTGCTCACCGCGGGATCGCTCCCGAGCACGCGCGCGGCATCACCGAGCAGCCCCATGCCCAGCAGCATGAACCCGAACGCGAGGAGCGCCTGCCCGATTCCGCGCGGTCGTTGCGCCTCGACGTACAGGAACAGCACCGCGCCCACCGCGATGAACAGGCCGGCAAAGGCCTGGAGATCGAAGGACAGCACCTGGACCAGTGCCGTGGTCCCGAGCTGCGCGCCGAGCAGGACGGCCAGCACGTTTTCCCACGCAACATTGCCGCGCCGGCTCATCTGCACGGAAAGCAGCGCAGCTGCGGTGGACGACGGCATCACCACCCCGCCCGCGACACCGCCCGCCCAGGCCCGGGGCCGCGTGCGGGTGAAGTCCTGCAGCCAGTCGATCATGTCGCCGCCCATCACCCGCGCGAAGCCCTTGCGCAGGAAGCGCAGCCCGAACAGGATCAGCAGAACCCCTGCCACAAGATTGATCATTGCCATCACGGTACCTTAGCAACGGTTCGCACATCGTTGGGCGCCCCTTGCCAGAAATACGCGATCAGGCCCGCCAGGATGGCGATCACCACACCCATGGCCAGCGCCACCACCGCCGCCAGCGTGTCCTCGAAGAAATCGATCACGCCGCCCACCATCA
>RECA01000098.1 GCA_007692435.1 Thioalkalivibrio sp. | reverse complement strand
CCCGGCCCCTGTGGGAGGCGAGCCCTCTCGGCGATCCGGCGCCGGGGACGGTCGCCCAGGGGGCTGGCCTCCTACAGTGCTCGTCCCGGCCCCCTGTGGGAGGCGAGCCCTCTCGGTCATCTCTTCCTTTACTGAGGGTAGACCCGCGGATCAGGTCCTGCGTTCCAGGCGCTGGAAGGTGAAGCCGCAGGCGTGTCGTGCATCGGCCTCGTGCGTCTCTTCCCAGACCAGTGTCCAGCCGTCGCCAGGGGGCGGGAAATGCACATCGCCGGGGAAGTTTTCGTGCACCCGCGTGAGGTGCAAGACCGCTGCCCGTGGCAGGGTTTCACGGAAGAGTTCGGCCCCGCCGATGATGAAGATCGGGCCGTCGCCGGCGGTTGCCAGCGCACTGTCGAGGTCCGGCCGTACCTCGACGCCGGGGGCCTCCCACCCGGACTGTCGGGACAGCACGATGTTGCGGCGGTTCGGCAGCGGCCGGCCGATCGACTCGTGGGTCCGGCGACCCATCACCACGGTGTGCCCGGTGGTGATGCGCTTGAAGTGCCGGAGGTCCTCCGGAAGGTGCCACGGCAGCTGGTTGTCGCGGCCGATCACCCCGTCGGGATCCATCGCAACGACGATCTCCAGCCGCGGATCGACCGCCCGGTCGGCGCTCATACCGCGATCGGGGCGCGGATCGCCGGGTGGCACTGGTAGTCCTCCAGCTGGAAGTCCTCGTACCGGAACGCGAACAGGTCCCGCACCTCCGGGTTCAGGCGCATCGTCGGCGGCGGGAGCGGCTCTCGGGACAGCAGTTCGCGCACCTGCTCGAAGTGATTGAGGTACAGGTGGGCGTCGCCGAGCGTGTGGACGAACTCGCCGGGTTCGAGATCGGTGACCTGCGCCAGCATCATCGTCAGCAGCGCGTAGGAGGCGATGTTGAACGGCACGCCCAGGAAGACGTCGGCGCTGCGCTGGTACAGCTGGCAGGAGAGGCGGCCCTCTGCCACGTAGAACTGGAACAGCGTGTGGCAGGGCGCCAGCGCCATCTGGCCGGTGCGGACGTTCTCCTGCGGCGTGCGGTTTTCGTCCGGCAGATCCGCGACGTTCCAGGCCGACACCAGGTGCCGGCGCGAATAGGGCCGGCGGCGCAGCTGCTCGATCAGTTCCGTCAGCTGGTCCACGACGCCATCGCGCGTCGGCCAGCGGCGCCACTGGGCCCCGTAGATCGGACCGAGGTGACCCTCCTCGGTCGCCCATTCGTCCCAGATGGTCACGCCGTGGCGATGCAGGTAGTCCAGCCGGGTGTCGCCCTGGATGAACCACAGGAGTTCGTGGATCACCGACTTCAGGTGCGTCTTCTTGGTGGTCACCAGCGGAAACCCCGCCGCGAGGTCGAAGCGCATCTGGTGACCGAACACGGAGCGGGTGCCGGTGCCCGTGCGGTCGGGACGGTCGCGGCCGTTGTCGTGGATGTGGCGTACGAGGTCCAGGTACTGTTTCATGCCGGTCTCCTCTGAACGGGGTTCCGCCGCGACCAGGCAATCAGCGCCAGTCCGGCCAACACCAGCGGTATGGACAGCGCCTGGCCCATCGTCAGCCAGCCGAAGGCGAGGTAGCCGAGGTGCGCGTCCGGTTCGCGCACGAATTCGACCAGAAAACGGAAGGTACCGTAGAGCAACAGGAACAGCCCCGAGATCATCCCTGTCGGGCGCGGCTGGCGCGAGAAGAGCCACAGCACCGTGAACAGCACCAGCCCCTCGAGAAAGGCCTGATAGAGCTGTGAGGGGTGCCGTGGCAGATAGTCGGCCGCCGGAAACACCATTGCCCAGGGCAGGTCGGTCGGCTTGCCCCAGAGTTCGCCGTTGATCCAGTTGCCGATGCGCCCGGCCCCCAGCCCGATCGGGACCATCGGCGCGATGAAGTCCCCGATCCGCAGGAAGGGCTGACCCAGCCTGTATGCATACCACCACGCCGCCAGGAGCACGCCGATCAGGCCGCCGTGGAAGGACATGCCGCCCTCCCAGATCCGCACCAGCATCAGCGGATCCTGCAGCATGCTGTCGAAGTCGTAGAACAGCACGTAGCCGAGCCGGGCGCCGACGATCACGCCCAGGACGCCCCAGAAGAGGGCATCCCCGACCTGCTGTGGCGTCATCGGGGCGTCCGGCCGGCGTGCCCGGATGACTCCGAGGATCCAGAATCCCGCGAAGCCGATCAGGTACATCAGTCCGTACCAGTGCAGGCTGAACGGGCCGATCGAGAAGGCGACCGGGTCGATAAAGGGGTGGACGGGCATGGGCGCTTGCAGTGGTCTGGGGGACTGCGCAGTCTATCAACTTTGACGATTCGGGCGGGTGAAGCAGCGCCTGCCGGTCCGAACCCGATGCCCGCAGGAGGATCACGATGAACCGTCTGGCCAGGGCCAGCAGCCCCTATCTGCAACAGCACGCCGACAACCCCGTGGACTGGTACCCCTGGGGTGAGGAGGCGCTGCAGCGCGCCAAGGCCGAGAACCGGCCGATCCTGCTGTCGATCGGCTACTCCGCCTGCCACTGGTGTCACGTGATGGCGCACGAGTCCTTCGAGGATCCGGAGATCGCCCGCGAGATGAACGCGCGCTATGTGAACGTCAAGGTCGACCGCGAGGAACGCCCCGATCTGGACCGCATCTACCAGAACGCGCACATGCTGCTCGCGCGCCGCCCGGGGGGCTGGCCGCTGACGGTGATACTGACGCCGGACCAGGTCCCGTTCTTCGCCGGCACCTATTTTCCGCGAGAGCCCCGGCACGGGCTGCCGGCCTTCATGGACGTGCTGAAGCGGGTCGCGGACTTCCTCGCCGAAAACCCCGAGGATGTCGCCGCCCAGAATGCATCGCTGCAGGAGGCGCTGTCGCGTATCTACGCACCCGAAGGCGGCACGATACCGGGCCCGGAGACGATCGACCGGGCGGCCGCCGAGCTGGCGGGGAGCTTCGACGGCAGGCATGCCGGCTTCGGCCGTGCGCCCAAGTTTCCGCACCCGGCAACCCTGGAGTGGCTTGCGTGGCAGTCGGCGCGTCATCGCGACGCCCGTGCCGGGGAGATGCTCGGGCAGACACTCGACGCGATGGCCGCGGGGGGGATCTTCGACCAGGTGGGTGGCGGGTTCTGCCGCTACTCGGTGGACGACTTCTGGATGATCCCGCATTTCGAAAAGATGCTCTACGACAACGGGCCGCTGCTGGGCCTGTACGCGCGGCAGGCGGAGCGCGGCGACGCGCGTTCGCGGCGGGTGGTGGAGCAGACCGTGGGCTGGCTCACGCGGGAGATGACCGACCCCGACGGCGCCTTCTACTCCAGTCTGGACGCCGATTCCGAGGGCGAGGAGGGGCGCTTCTACGTCTGGACGCCCGAGGAGGTGCGGACGCTGCTCGCGCCGGAGGAATGGGCGTTCGCCAGCCGGGTGTGGGGCCTGGACGCACCGCCGAACTTCGAGGGGCGCTGGCACCTGTACGAACGGACCGCCCCGGCGTCGGTGGCCGGCTCGCTGGGGCTCGCGCCCGATGTGGGCGAGGGCCTGTTGCAGTCGGCGCGGGAGAAGCTGCTGCGGGCACGCGAACACCGTGTGGCGCCGCACCGCGACGAGAAGATCCTGACCTCCTGGAACGCCCTGATGGTCTCCGGGCTGATCCAGGCCGGGGAGGGCCTGGGTCAGCCCGAGTGGGTGGACCGCGCAGAGGCGGCGATGCGCGCCGTGCGCGCCCGCCTGTGGCGCGATGGGCGCCTGTACGCGAGCTTCCGCACCGGCGCCGACACGCCGATGCCGCGCGCGTACCTCGATGACCACGCGCTGCTGCTCGCGGCGTCTCTGGATCTGCTGCGCGCGCGCTGGAGCCTGGAGTGGCTGGAGTGGGCGCGCACCCTCGCCGGGGTCCTGCTGAGCGACTTCCAGGATGCCAGGGAGGGGGGGTTCTTCTTTACCGCCGCGGATCACGAGGACCTGATTCAGCGCCCGAAGGTGTATGCCGACGACGCGATGGCCTCCGGCAACGGGGTGGCCGCGCAGGCCCTGCTGCAGCTGGGCTACCTGCTGGTCGAGCCGGGCTTCATCGATGCGGCGGAGGGGGCCCTCGCGAACGGCGGACCGCTCGCCTCGGAGGCGCCGCTGGCGCACATGAGCCTGCTGCAGGCCGCCGACATGCACCGCGACCCACCGCCGCTGGTGATCCTGCGCGGTCCCGAGGCCATTGCACGCAACTGGCAGAAGGCCGTGCGGGAACGCAACCCGCTGGCCTGGGTGTACCGGCTGCCGGCGGAGGCGAAGGGACTGCCGCAGGCGCTGGCCGGAAAGTGCGGGCACCCGACCGCGTCCGACCGGGTCGTCGCCTACCTGTGCCGGGGGACGTCCTGCGCGCCGCCCGAATACTCGCTCGAGCAGCTGCTGGAGGCCATCTGATGCCGGAACAGGACGAGGAGGCCCCGGAGGTGAGGACCGAGGAGAAGACGGCGGTAAAGACGCTGGGCGACCTGGTGTCCGAGGCGCGATCCCGGATCCGCGAGGTCGCGCCCGATGACCTGGCCGAGGCCATGGAGCAGGGTGAGCCCTGGCTGATCGTCGACGTGCGCGAGCCCTACGAGTACGAGCGGCTGCATGTACCCGGGTCGGTGCTGATTCCGCGCGGCCTGCTCGAGGGTGCGGCGGACCCGCACAGCCGGCATCGCATCGACGCGCTGTGCAATGCGCGGGAACGCCCGCTGGCCCTTCTGTGTTCGACCGGCTCCCGCTCCGCATTCGCGGCGGTGGTGCTGGGACAGATGGGCTTCGCGGACGTGGTGAACATCGCCGGCGGCATCCGGCTTTGGGAGAGCGAAGACCTGCCGACCGCCCGCGGGCCGTGGACGGGGCCGCTCCCCTGAGGCGGCCCCCGTTCCGAATACCCACGTTCCAGAGGCCCGCCCTGCGGGTGCAGGATCAGGGCCGTGCCGGTACCATCGGTCCCTGAGACTGGCGATCGAGGGCCATCGCGCGATAATCCAATGTGGGGAACCCTACGGGCGAGCTATCGATTGCTGCGTGTCTTTCTGCACCTCGGCGAAGGGATCTGGATCAGTGCGCGCTACGGTTCCCCCCGCGGCTCCGGTGATGAACTGTGCCGGCGGCGGCGCGCGTTCTACCGGCGTGCCCTGGAGCTGTCCGGGATCGAACTGGAGATCACGGGTGAGCCGATCCCCGGGAGTGCGCTGGTTGTCGGCAATCACGTGTCCTGGCTGGACATCCCGGTGCTCGGGACCTGTCTGGATGTGCGTTTCCTGTCGAAGGCCGAGGTGGCGCGCTGGCCGCTGATCGGCTGGCTCGCGCGTCGCAACGGCACGCTGTTCATCCGGCGGGGCGCGCACGAGTCGGAGGCGCTGATCCGCACCATCGGCACGGCCCTGCGTCAGGGCGATCAGGTCGCGGTCTTTCCCGAGGCGACCACCACCGACGGGAGCGACGTCCGCCACTTCCATGCCCGCCTGTTCGCGGCCGCGGTGGATACGCTGTCTCCAGTGCAGCCGGTGGCCTTCGACTACGGACGCGAGCCCGATGGCAGTCCGCCAGCCGCTGCGTTCACGGCTGGAATCGGGGTGCTCCGTCATGCCTGGCGACTCCTGATGCGCGAACGTACCTTCGTCCGGCTCCACATCCTGCATCCGCTGCCGGTCGGACCCGGAACCACCCGGCGCGAACTGGCATCGCGCTCCCGCGCCGTGATTCGCGCCGAGGTCGTCCTGCCCCTGCGGCACGAGGTCGCCAGTACCGAAAAAAAAGGCCCGGACTGACCGGGCCATCGAGAAGAATCGAACCACGACCCCGGACAGCGCCGGGGTCGTGCATCCATCCGGTTACGGCGAGACTGCTGCGGCCGCCTTCGCGAGCTTCATCAGCCGCAGTTCGTGGAAGAGCCCCATCATCAGACTCACGCACATGGCCAGCAGCACCAGCACGAACGGCAGTCCCGTGCTGACCGCCCCGGCCTGCATGGCGGTCAGTGCCGCGGCACCACCCACCGCGAGCAGTACGCCGGCCACGATGCCCTCGAAGGTCGCCCAGAACAGCCGCTGGGACTGCGGGGCGTCCGTCTTGCCGCCCGAGGTGATGCTGTCGATCACCAGCGACCCGGAGTCGGAGGAGGTGACGAAGAACACCAGCACCAGGGCGATCGCGAGGAACGAGGTGATCGCGGTGAACGGCATGTGTTCCAGCATCTGGAACAGGGCCAGCGAGGAGTCGCTGATGCCGTCCGCCAGCGCACCGATACCCTCGCGGGCCTGATCAACGCCGGCTCCACCGAAGGCGCTCATCCAGACCACGGTCACCACGGTCGGGACCAGCAGGACGGCGGTCACGAACTGGCGCACGGTACGCCCGCGCGAGACACGCGCGATGAACATGCCGACGAACGGTGACCAGGAGATCCACCAGGCCCAGAAGAAGA
>RECA01000031.1 GCA_007692435.1 Thioalkalivibrio sp. | reverse complement strand
CGCCCTCTTCCGCCCTACGCTTCTTTCATGGTCAGGGGTGGTGGCCAGTCGCCATGACAGTTAGCGTGAAAGACCACGGCGTGCACGACCCATCCTTGGCCCGGCCGCCATGGAGTGCGGGAGCTTGCTCCCGCTTTCACTCGCTTGAGCTCGCTTCCGCGGCAGGAGGCAAGCCTCCTGCAGGGCAAAGCGGCGGCAAGCCGCCGCACTCCACAGGCCTGCGCCTTCATCCTTCGGGGTGGCCCCGCGCCATGGCATTTGGCAGAGGATGATCTGACAGGATGTGTCATGGAACTGACAGAGATGGCGTGTCTGTGCGCACGAGTGCGGAAATACCACACCTGAATTTCTCGGATAATGGCCATAAAAGTCTCTGTGAAACAGAGAGATACTAAGTATTTGCCTCAAGGAGCTTCAAGCTGGCATGCCACATGCTTTGCTTCCAGTGAAACGGTGAGGACACACTGCGTGGCCCGCGTGAGAGGAACGAGGCATGAAGATACTTGTGGCATCGGGGATGGCATCGTTGACGATTGCTGGGGCCATGCTGCTCGCCTATTCGATCTAGATTCACCCGGGTTCCATGCAGCGGTGTCAGGCTGGTCCGATTCCCGACACCCCTTTTGGCGCCCACAGGGTCTCCTGATCGTAATCGGGGCGCCGCGCCGATGGGCCCGTCGCTGCTGATCATTGCGGCCGGTTTGCTGGACTTGCGTGCGCGATTCTCCTCCATCGCGCTTTGACCGCCCTACGGGGCGGTTTTTTTTGGGGCCTGAGGTGCGGCCCCCCGTGGCGACTGCTACGCTTCCGCTCTATCCGGGGCACCTTCCCGGGGTATCCACGGTCCGCGCCGCAACGGCGTTGGGGACAAGGGGCAAGGGGGTCCCTCCCGGATGGCGGCAGCAGGCTCACCGGCGCCTGAACCGGGCCCGGCACGGTCGGAACCCGTGTTGTCGGTGGTGATTCCGTGTCTGAACGAGGCGAGCGCGCTGCCGCAGTTGCTGCGCGATCTGGAGCCGCTACGCAGCGTTGGGCACGAGGTGATCGTGGTCGACGGCGGGAGCAGCGACGCCAGTCCCGCACTGGCGGCGGCGGGCGCGGACCGGGTGCTCAGCACGGAGCCCGGGCGGGCGTTGCAGATGAATGTCGGGGCGGCGCAGGCCCGGGGCGCCGCGCTCTGGTTCCTGCACGCGGATACCCGCGTGGATGGAACCGTCCCGATGGCCGTGCTCTCGGCGCTCGCGCAGGGCCGGCCCTGGGGGCGCTGCGCGGTCCGGCTGTCGGGCGATGGCCTGCTGCTGGCATTGACCGCCCGGCTGATGAATCTGCGTTCCTGTCTGACCGGGATCGTCACCGGCGACCAGGGGCTCTTCGTCACGCGGTCGGCCTTCGACGCGGTCGGCGGGTTCCCGGGGATCCCGCTGATGGAGGATGTCGAGATGTCGCGGCGGCTGAAACGGCAGGCGGGACGGCCCGCCTGTGTCCGGAGTCCCGTGGTGACCTCCAGCCGGCGCTGGGAAGAGCGGGGCGTGGTCCGCACCATCCTGCTGATGTGGCGGTTGCGTCTCGCCTATTGGCGGGGGGCCGACCCGGCGTGGCTTGCGGAGCGCTACCGGTGAGGCTGCTGGTGTTTGCGCGGGCACCGGTTGCGGGGCAGGCGAAGACCCGGCTGATCCCCGCACTGGGTGCGGAGGGGGCGGCCCGGCTGCACGGCCGCCTGCTGCGGCGGGCGCTGGAGGCGGCGTCCGGGTCGGGGGCGGGTCCGGTGGAGCTCTGGTGTGCGCCCGACTGCAGCCATGACTTCCTGCGGGCCTGCGAGCGCGAATTCGAATGCCGGCTGCAGGCCCAGCCGGATGGTGATCTCGGCCAGCGCATGCGCGTTGCGCTGGAGGCCGGTCTGCCGGCGGTCCTGCTCGGCTCCGACGCGCCCGGTCTGACGGGCGCCACCGTGCGTGCCGCGGCCGCGGCGCTGGAACGCGGCAACGACTGCGTAGTGGTGCCCGCGCTGGACGGTGGCTACGTGCTGATCGGGCTTGCAGTACCGGCACCGCGGCTCTTCGAGGGCATCGGCTGGGGTGGAGACCGGGTGCTGGAGCAGACACGCCGGCGCTGCAGGCAGCTCGGGCTGCGTTTCGTGGAACTGCCGCCCTGTCCCGACATTGACCGGCCCGAAGACCTGGTGCATTGCCCGCCGGCGCTGCTGCGCGGGTTGATGATTGCCCCCTGAGTCGAGTTTTGCGGCCCGGGCATCGCGGCTGGAAGCGGCTTCCGCGGGGGCTGCTCCCACTGGGGCGGCCGCTCCCGAAGGAAGCGGCTCCCCTGGGAGGCGGCTTGCTTCAGCCCTGCAGTTCGTCCTTTTGCACCGCGCGCCAGTAGTGGAGCAGGGGTTCGGTGTAGCCGGAGGGCTGCTCGCGGCCCTTGAAGATCAGGTCCGACGCGGCGCGGAAGGCGATCGAGCCGGAGAAGTCCGCCGCCATCGGGCGGTACATCGGGTCATCCCGGTTCTGTTCGTCGACCACGGCCGCCATGCGCTCCAGGGTCGCCTGTACGCGCGCGGCGTCCACCACGCCGTGGTGGAGCCAGTTCGCGATGTGCTGACTGGAGATGCGCAGCGTCGCGCGGTCCTCCATCAGGCCGGTGTCGTGGATGTCCGGCACCTTGGAGCAGCCAATGCCCTGCTGCACCCAGCGCACCACGTAGCCGAGGATACCCTGGCAGTTGTTGTCCAGTTCCTGCTGGATCTCTTCGTCCGACCAGTCGGGCCTCCCGACCACCGGCACCTCCAGCAGATCGTCCAGCAGTTTCGCCTCCGTGTCCGCCTTGAGGCTGGCCTCCATCTCCTCCTGCAGTGCCGCGACATCGACCTCGTGGTAGTGCAGTGCGTGCAGGACCGCCGCGGTGGGGGAGGGCACCCAGGCGGTATTCGCGCCGGCCTTCGGATGGGCGATCTTCTGCTCCAGCATCGCGGCCATCCGGTCCGGCATCGCCCACATGCCCTTGCCGATCTGCGCGCGTCCGCGCAGGCCGCAGGCCAGGCCCGCCACCACGTTGTTGCGCTCGTAGGCCGCGATCCACTTCGCACCCTTCATGTCGCCCTTGCGCAGCATCGGCCCGGCCTCCATGGCCGTGTGCATCTCGTCGCCCGTACGGTCGAGGAAGCCGGTGTTGATGAAGACCACGCGTGCCGCGGCCTCGGCGATGCAGGCCCTGAGGTTCACCGAGGTGCGCCGTTCCTCGTCCATGATGCCCATCTTCAGGGTGTTGCGCGGGAGCTTCAGCAGGTCTTCGATGCGGGAGAAGAGCTCGCCCGAGAAGGCCACCTCTTCCGGCCCGTGCATCTTCGGCTTCACGATGTAGACGGAACCGGTCCGGGAATTGCCCGCGCCCTCGCGCCTCAGGTCGTGCAGCGCGAGCAGGCTGGTCATGATGCCGTCGAGGAGTCCCTCGGGCACCTCGGCCCCCTCGCTGTCCTGCAGCGCGGGCGTGGTCATCAGGTGACCGACATTGCGCACGAACATCAGGGAGCGGCCCGGGAGGGTCAGGGTCCCGTCCTCCGGGGTCGTGTACTCCCGGTCGGGGTTGAGACTGCGGGTGACGACCTCGCCCCCCTTCTGGAAGGAGGTTTCCAGACGGCCGTTCATCAGTCCGAGCCATTGGCGATAGACGTTCACCTTGTCTTCCGCGTCCACCGCGGCCACCGAGTCCTCGCAGTCCATGATGGTGGTCACGGCCGCTTCCACCAGCACGTCCTTCACCCCGGCCTTGTCCGTCCGGCCGATCGGGTGCGTCCGGTCGACCTGGATCTCCAGGTGAAGGCCATTGTTCACCAGCAGGATCGCGGTGGGCTTCTCCGGGGATCCGCGGTACCCGGCCAGTTGCCCGTGATCCTCCAGCGTGGCGTCCCCGCCTCCCTCCAGGCTCACGGCGAGTTCGCCGCCAGCGATGCGGTAGCCGGTGGCCTCACGGTGCGATCCGCCGGTCAGGGGTGCCGCGCGATCGAGGACGTCGCGGGCGTAGGCGATCACCTGGCCGCCCCGGACCGGGTTGTACCCGGGGCCCCGTTCGGCACCGTCGGTGTCCGGGATTGCATCGGTTCCGTACAGCGCGTCGTAGAGGCTGCCCCAGCGGGCATTCGCGGCATTCAGTGCGTAGCGGGGGTTGCTGACCGGCACCACCAGCTGCGGACCGGCCTGGACCGCGACCTCCGGATCGACATTGGTGGTGCTGGCGCGGACCTGTGCCGGCGGATCGACGAGATACCCGATCTCGCGCAGAAAGCCGCGATAGGCGGCGAAATCGCGCACCGGGCCCGGATGGCTGCGGTGCCATTCGTCCAGCTTCTGCTGCAGGGCCTCGCGCTTGTCCAGCAGATCGCGGTTGCGCGGCGCAAGGTCGTGGACCAGCGCATCCACCCCACTCCAGAAGGCATCCGCATCCAGATCGGTGCCGGGAAGGGCCTCGTCGGTGATGAAGCGGTCGAGTACGGCGGCCACCTGAAGCCGCCCGCGAGTCACGTAATCAGTCATGTCGGTCCCTTCCCTCCGTCGGGTGCTGGTATTGCCGCGGCCTCGTGCATGGGCCTATACGGGCTGCATGATGCCACGTCCGGGCGGTCGGAGGTCCAGTCCCGGTTGGGGATCGCGGCGCCTGCCCGGGCCTCAGCCACTCATCGCGGCAATGCCGGCGCGCGCGACCTGCGCATCCTGTTCCGGCTTCACCCCGGAGACACCGACCGCGGCAATCACCTGGCCCTCGTGCACCACCGGGATCCCACCCGTCAGCATTCCCTGAAGCACCGGCGCGGACAGGAAGGCGGTGCGGCCGCCGTTGATCATGTCCTCGAAGGCCTGGGTCTCGCGGCGGCCGAGCGCGGCGCTGCGGGCCTTTTCCGGGGCCACGTAGCAGGCCATCGGCGCACAGCCGTCGAGACGGCGGAGCGCGAGCAGGTGCCCTCCGTCATCGGTGACGGCGATGGTCACCGCCCAGCCGTTGGCCTCCGCCTCGCGCTGGGCGGCATCCAGGATCCGGTTTGCCTGGTTCAGGTCGAGCACGGTCTTCTGCTGCATTGACTGATCTCCCTTCGTTGCGGGCCCATGGCCCACTAGTTGCCTACTAGCTCATGGCCTCGTCGACGATTTCTATCCAGTGTCGAACCGGGGTGCGCCCGGCGCTCGCGAGGTGATTCTGGCAGCCGATGTTCGCGGTGGCGATCACCTCCGGCCCGCCGGACTCCAGTGACCGGAGCTTGTCGTCGCGCAGCCTGCGTGCGAGTTCGGGCTGCGTGATGGAATAGGTGCCCGCCGAGCCGCAGCACAGGTGCGCGTCCGGGACCGGGGTCAGGCGAAAATCCAGCCGCCCGAGCACTTCCTCCACCGCGCCCCCGAGGCGCTGCCCGTGCTGCAGGGTGCAGGGACTGTGGAAGGCGATCTCCCGATTGCCGCGGACATTCAGCCGTTCCAGCGGCTCTTTGCGGAGGACCTCGACCAGGTCCAGCGCCCGGCGGCTGATCTCGGCGGCCCGATCGGCGTATTCCGGGTCGTCCGCCAGCAGGTGGCCGTATTCCTTCACGAAGGCGCCGCAGCCGCTCGCGGTCTGCACGATGGTCTCGGCCCCCTGTTCGATGGCCGGCCACCACGCGTCGATATTGGCCCGGGCCCGGTCGAGTCCGTCATGCTGGGCGTTGAGGTGGTAGTCGAGCGCACCGCAGCAGCCCGCCTCCGGTGCCGGGACCAGGCTGATGCCAAGGCGGTCCAGCACCCTGGCGGCCGCGGCATTGGTGTTCGGCGACAGGCCGGGCTGCACGCAGCCCTCGAGGATCAGCATCCGCCTTGCGTGCCGCGCCGTGGCGGGCCGCTGTCCGGCGGGGATTGGGCCCGGCGGTATCTTCTCGCGCAGGCTGCCCGGCAGCATTGGACGCGCGACGCGTCCCAGCGCAAAGAGGACCGAGGCCAGCCGAGGCCGCGCCATGGTCCTGCGCAGCAGACCCCGGAACGCCCGCTCGCCCGCACCGCGCGGCACGCGCGCCTCGATCTCTGCCCGGCCGATGTCCACGAGCTTGCCGTACTCGACCCCGGAGGGGCAGGTCGTCTCGCAGTTGCGGCAGGTGAGGCACCGGTCCAGGTGCAGACGGGTCTGCTCGGTCGCGATGTCCGGATCCCCCGGGTTCTCGAGCAGGGCCTTCATCAGATAGATCCGCCCGCGCGGGCCGTCACGCTCGTCACCCAGCAGGCGGTAGGTGGGGCAGGTCGCGTTGCAGAAGCCGCAGTGCACGCAACTGCGCAGGATGCGGTCGGCCTCGCGGATATGGGCCTGCGCGAGTTGCTCCGGGCTGAATCGGGTCTGCATCTCAGAGGTCCGGGTAGAGGCGGCCGGGGTTGAAGATACCGTTCGGGTCGAGCCGTGCCTTCAGTTGGCGATGGTACTTCGCCAGCAACGGGGCGAGCGGCGTGAACGGATCGGTGAGGCCCGGGGTGTAACAGGTCGCGTGCCCGCCCGCACGGACCGCCACCTCGCGGATCGTGGCCGCGGGCATGTCGCTGCGCAGCCAGCGCTGCGCGCCCGCCCAGTCGAACAGCCAGTCGCCCTCCAGTTCAAGCGGGGGCGCCACCTGCGGAACCGAGAGCCGCCAAAGCGGGCGCGTGTCATCGGCCGAGAAAAACGGAAGCGCCTGCTCGCGCAGGTCCCGCCAGAAGGCCCGGTCCAGCGCCTCGCCGCCAAGGCGCGCACGGCTGGCGTCGACGGAACGCTCGCCGCCCTCGAGGCGGAGGTACAGGGAGCCGTCGTGCCAGACCGCGCCGGTCAGTGGAACCGGCTGGCGGCCCCACCTGGCGAGCTTGGTCATCGCGCTCTCCAGCGGCATCTGCAGTCGCAGGCTGTGCGCAGCGCCCGGCAGCGGCAGCACCTTCAGCGACACCTCGGTGATCACGCCGAGGGTGCCCTGGGCACCGGTCACGAGCCGGGAGAGGTCGTAGCCGGCGACATTCTTCATCACCTCGCCGCCGAAGCGCAGGTGCCGGCCTTCCCGGGTGATCAGGCGCGTGCCCAGCACGAAGTCGCGCACTGCGCCGCTCCAGGGACGCCGGGGCCCCGAGAGCCCGGTGGCCACCGTGCCGCCCACGGTGGCCGCCGGTCCGAAGTGCGGCGGTTCGAAGGCCAGCTGCTGGCCCGCTTCGGCCAGTGCCCGCTCGAGCTCCAAGATGGGGGTCCCGGCGCGCACCGACACGACCAGCTCCACCGGATCGTAATGGCTGATGCCCTGGTGCCCGGTCACGTCGAGCGCCGTCCCCTCGACCGGGCGCCCGTAGAAGCCCTTGGTGCCGCCGCCCTCGATGCGCAGGGGCGTGCCGGTGCGGTCCGCGTCCGCGACCTGCGCGCAGAGTTCCTCTGCGAGGTCGCGCCCGGACGCGGCCTGGGGGGTGCGATCGCTCATCGGTCGACCCGGTATTCCGGTTTCCCGGTACCGGCTCGGAGGCGTCCCGCGGCAAGGGGCGGTGCCGCCGTCCCGGTGTCACGGGACCGGTCTGCGTTGCGAGTGGGCAGGCGCACGCCGGCGCTCCGGAGCCGCGTTCGTGGTGCGATGGAGGTACGGCCGCGGGACATCGCTCAGAATCTCGGCAGTTCGGGGTGGGGCAGCTGGTTGTTGTGCACGTGCATCGCGCCGTATTCGGCACAGCGGGCCAGCGTCGGGATGTTCTTCCCCGGGTTCAGCAGGGTGCGCGGGTCGAATGCCGCCTTCAGCGCGTGGAACAGGGTGATCTCGTCGGCATCGAACTGCGTACACATCTGGTTGATCTTCTCCCGGCCCACGCCGTGCTCGCCGGTGATGGTGCCGCCGACCTCGACGCAGAGTTCGAGGATGCTGCCGCCGACGCGCTCCGCCAGCTCCAGCTCGCCCGCCTCGTTGGCGTCGAAGAGGATCAGCGGGTGCAGGTTGCCGTCTCCGGCGTGGAAGACGTTCGCGACGCGCAGACCGGATTCGTCCGACAGCCGGGCGATGCCCTTCAGCACGCGCGGCAGCTCCCGGCGCGGAATGGTCCCGTCCATGCAGTAGTAGTCGGGTGACAGGCGGCCGACCGCGGGGAAGGCATTCTTGCGCCCGGCCCAGAAGCGGGCGCGCTCGGCGTCGTCGCGGGCCAGCGTGATTCCGGTGGCGCCCGCCGCGGCAAGAACCTCGCGCACCCGCCGGCAGTCGTCCGCCACGTCCGCCTCGACCCCGTCGAGCTCGCAGAGCAGGATCGCCTCGGCCTCGACCGGATAGCCCGCGTGGATGAAGTCCTCTGCCGCGCGGATCGCGAGGTTGTCCATCATCTCCAGCCCGCCGGGCACGATGCCCGCAGCGATGATGTCGCCGACGGCCCTGCCGGCATTTTCGAGGTCGTCGAAGCTGGCCATGATGACCTTGGCGCTCTGCGGGCGCGGCAGCAGCTTCACCGTGACCTCCGTGATCACGCCGAGCATGCCCTCCGATCCGTTGAACAGCGCCAGCAGGTCGAAGCCCGGAGTGTCGAGCGCCTCCGAGCCGAGGGTCATCCGCTCGCCCTCGATGGTGATCACCTCGAGTGCCTGCACGTTGTGCACGGTGAGCCCGTATTTCAGGCAGTGCACCCCGCCCGCGTTCTCGGCGACATTGCCGCCGATGGAACAGGCGATCTGCGAGGAGGGATCCGGGGCAAAGTACAGCCCGTGCGGCGCGGCGGCCTCGGAGATCGCGAGGTTGCGCACGCCCGGCTGCACGCGGGCGATCCGTGCGTCCGGGTCGATCTGGAGGATGCGGTTGAAGCGCGACATCACCAGGAGCACGCCCTGCTCCAGCGGCAGCGCACCTCCCGACAGGCCGGTCCCGGCGCCGCGCGTGACCACCGGTAGGCCGAGTTCGTGGCAGGTGCGCAGCAGGGCCTCGACCTGCTCGATGGTGTCGGGCAGCGCGACCAGCATGGGCATCACCCGGTAGGCGGACAACCCGTCGCACTCGAAGGGCCTTCGGTCCTCGTCGCGGTGCAGCAGGGTCACGCCCGGGAGCGCCTCGCGCAGGCGCTCCAGCGCGAGCGTCGGATCAACCGCTGGGAGCGGTCCGTCCAGCCTTTCGTCGTAAAGGATGTTCATCGGACTTCCTGAATTGCCGGGACCTGGATTGCCGGGGCCTGAATAGCCGTGGCGAGGGCCGCCATCTGTGTGTTGCATCTCACTGCGTCCCTACTCTAGCGCCAAGGGTACCGCCGCGTCCCGTTCACCGTATTTCCGATGGGGAACCGCAGCTCATGTGTCGGGGAACGGCCACCACTTTTCCGGTATCCGCGGCTGGCCCGGCAGCGCGTGCGGTGAAGGCGCCAACGGGCGTCTCCCTTGCGTGACCGTGCGGTTTGTGGATTCATGGGGGCCTGACTGAATCTTCGGGGGTTTCTGCAATGCGGGCGAGGCTGTGTGCAAATCGGATCCTGCCCCTTCTGCTCTGCCTGCTGTTGCCGGCGGCCGGTGCGGCGGAACTCCGGGTGCAGGGCCTGTTCGAGGGCCGCGCGCTGTTCGCGATGGATGGCGATCGGTTCATGCTGCGCGATGGCGAGACGGGTCCGCAGGGGGTGCATCTGCTGCGGGCGACCAGCCGCTCGGCCCTGGTCGAATACGGGGGGCAGCGTCAGGAACTCACGCTGGAGCGCGGGCGCTTTGGGGGCGTCTATCAGCGGACCGTTGCGGAAATCCGGATCGCGCCGGATTCCCAGGGCGGCTATTTCGTGCGCGGCCAGATCAACGGTCAGACGGTGCCCTTGATGGTCGATACCGGGGCCACCCTGGTCACATTCAGCGAGGCGGAGGCGCAGCGCCTGAATCTGCGATCCGGTGGCGTGGAGGTCGACGTGGAGACGGCGTCGGGAATCGTCACGGGTCGACGTGTCCTGCTCGACCGGGTGCAGGTGGACGGGCTGGGGCTCGACCGGGTCGAGGCCGTCGTACTGCCCGGGGAGCGCCCGGCCACCGCACTGCTGGGCATGAGCTTTCTGGGCCGGGTCGACATGCGCAACGAGGGTTCTCTGCTGGTGCTGCAGGTGCGCTGACGCTCCGTACGGACGCAAGCCTTCAGATGACGACGACAGATCCCCTGCAACGCGTCTTCTTTGCCCTCTGGCCGGACCCGGGGTTGCGCGCATCGCTGTCGGTGCTCGCCCGCACGCTGCCGGCAAACGGCCGTCCGGTGCCCGCCGAACACCTGCACCTGACCCTGGCCTTTCCCGGGACCGTGGGTGCGGGGAGGGTCGCAGAGATGGCGGAGCGGGCGAACGGGCTGCCGTTGCCGGAGATCCGGCTGACACTGGAGCAGCTTGGCTGGTTCCGGCGTCCCCGGGTCGCCTGGATCGGGCCCGCGCACGCGGTGCCCGAGCTGGAGGCGCTCGCGGCCGGATTGAGCGGGTCGTGCCGGGCCAGTGGTGTGAAGATGGAGGACCGGCCGTTTCGGCCGCACGTGACGCTGCGACGCTTCGTGACCCGCTTCGAGTCGATCGCGGTCGAGCCCCTGGACTGGCGCCCCCGGGAGATGGTGCTGATCGAGTCGGGGCAGGGCGGCAATCCGGGACCCTATCGCGTGCTGCAACGCTGGGCACTTCCCGGCTGAGGTGCGACCCGGTCGACGCGCGGCCCGGGGGACCGCCAGCGCTCCAGGCGCCGTGTGGAAGCAGGCCTCCACGGCCGAAGGCGGGAGCAGGCTACCGCACTCCATGGCGTGAACGGAGCGCCTCCCCGACCTTCGTCCTCAGCCGAGCAGGCGCCAGCCGATCCAGGTGAGCGAGAAGCCGGTCAGAAAGACCAGTCCGGCCCAGGCCAGCGCGCGCATGCCCGGTCCGGGCCGGGCGTATTCGGGGACGTGCGCATCGGTGATCACCCGGAAGGTGAGCCAGGCCAGCACCGGTGCCGAGAGAAAGGAGACCGTGGTCGCGAAGTCGATCAGCTGCGTGAACCGGGCTCCGGCGAGATGCAGGATCAGCAGTGCACCCGCGACCACGAACAGCAGCGCCAGACGGTAGCTCCACGGGTGGTGAGGGCGCCTGGCCCGGTCATCCTCGGCACCGTAGCGCGCCGCGGCCAGCAGCGCGGAGAGCACTCGCGGGTAGGCATCCGTGACGGCCAGCGTGGTGCTGAACATCACGCTGAGCGCGGCCACTGCGATCAGGGGCCGACTCCACTCACCGAGGGAACCGGCATACAGTTCCACCAGCTGCGCCGAGAAGCCGACCGCCGAGTCCGAGAAGCTGGTACCGCTGGCATACATCAGCAGCGCCCCGAGCAGCAGGAAGGCCGCAGCCAGCAGCGTGGCGCCGATGTACCCGATCCGGAAGTCGGTCAGCGAATGGGAGACGGTGGGCTTGCGGCCCGTCTCCCGCGCACGCTCCTGGGTCCACAGGGAGTGCCAGATCGCGACGTCCAGCGGAATGGGCATCCAGCCGAGCAGGGCCAGCATGAAGGCGAAGCCCGCTGCGGTCCACAGCCGCGCGCCTTGATCGATGCCCGACAGGCCGGACCAGTCGGGCTGGTCGCCAACCGCCAGCGCCACGGCCGCCACCGTGGAGACCACCAGCGCGGCCATGACCATCTTCATCACCAGGTCCAGCCCGCGGTAGTTGCCGATCGCGAGCAGCAGCACGCAGGCCGCCAGTATTCCGGCCGATAGGGTGGCGGGCGAGGCCTCCAGGCCGAAGACCAGCCCCGCGAGCCCCGCGGTCACGACCGTCACCACCGCCTGGATGATGAACATGGTGCCCAGCGTGATGAGCGCGAAGAGTCCCAGTGCCCAGCGGCCAATGCGCCGATACCCGATCAGGAGGTTGTCGCCGGTCGCCGCCGCGTAGCGGGGCCCGAACTCGAGGAACGGGTACTTCAGCAGGCAGGCAAGCAGCACCAGCGGCAGCAGCAGCAGGCCGTACTCGGCACCGGCCCGGGTGGACTGCACGAGGTGCGAAACCCCAACCGCGGCCCCGGCCATCAGCAGGCCGGGGCCGATCGCCGCACGCAGCGGGGACACGGGGGCAGACGACATCGCGGGGGGGCTCTTCTTGGGTCTGGATGCCCGCGCACGATAAGCGATGCCGGGCGAATTTTCACGCCGCCCGGATGACGGGCAAAAAAAAGCCCGGTCCTGTTGGACCGGGCTTCGTCCAGCTTCAGTGAGCTGGAGACCGAGACAGACTTACTCGGCGGGGGCTTCTTCAGGCTGCTGCGGCTGGCCGTAGGGCATCATCGGGCCGCCTCGGGGGGCACCGCCGTAAGGTGCGCCGTAGCCGTAGCCGGGGCCGTAGCCGTAGGGCTGGCCGTAGCCGTACATGTCGCCGGCGCCGCGGCCGTAGCCGTGGGTGCGGCCGCTGCCGCGGGCGCTCATGTCGAAGTCGCTGAACATGTCGCCAAAGCCGAACATGTCACCCATGCCGCGGCCGTGGCCCGGGTAGCCGCCGTAGCCAGGACCGCCGTAACCGTAGCCGGGGCCACCGTAACCGGGACCGGCCATGCCGGGGCCACCGAAGCCAGGACCGCCGTAACCGGGGCCGCCCCACTGGGCGCTGGCATGCATCGGGATGGCGAAGGCGCCGACCAGGGCGGCGGTGGCGAGAAGCTTGAGGGAATTGCGCATTGTTTGAAGTCCTTGTGGTTTGGGTAACGGGCCCTCTGATTCCGCGGAATCCGCGGGCAGCGTCAAGGGTGGAACACTGCGGTTCATACCTGTGCTGTTGACTCGGAGGCCCTCCGTGCAGGAGTTCACCCCGTCACTTCATTAGAAATATCTAATATGTGCACAGGTTACGGGAGCGGGCGGATGATTGCAAGCCATGTTTCGAAAAAATCGAATGAATCGGCCTTCCTGAGTACATTTCTTGCAACGAATCGGTGCATTTTCAAGACCTTGGCAGAGCTCCCTGCAGTACTTTGACGCCGATCGAACGGGCCTCACGGTCTGGGGCAAGGTCGAACTGAGCCTCCAGCCTGTGCACGAGCATACAGATCGATTCGCGGGATTGCGAACCGTCCCGGTGATGGTTTTCGCCCTTCAGCGCCCGCGCCAGGCATCCGACTGTCAGTCGAGTGCGCCGGCGCAGCTCGAACCCTGGCCGGCGGTACACCCATAACAGTGATCGGCGACGGCAATGGGCGAATCCGTCAGCGCCAGGGGATCGAGGTCCCTGATGTGCTGGCGCGGTCGGCCTCCCGCGCCGAGCGGGATGTGCAGCATCTGGTTGAAGTCGCAGTCGTACAGGAATCCCTGCCAGTCCACGGACACCAGGGAACGACACATCACGTGTTCGAGGTTGGCGTCCTGGTGGGCAACGCGAAGCGTCTGCATGTAGCGGTTGTACTCGCCCTTGCGCGCCAGCGTCTTGGCGAATCGGTTGATCGGCATGTTGGCGATGGTGAAGAGCCGGTTGAACACGATTCCGTAGTGCGTCGCGAGGTACTCGTGATATGCGGCCTCCAGGGAGTCCTGCGGCGGGGGCAGTTCCGGACCCTGCGGGTTGTACACGAGATCCAGCTCCAGACCGGAACCCGGCTGGCCGTAGCCCAGCGCGTTCAGCCGACGCAGTCCCGCGAGGCTCTCCCCGAACACCCCGTCCCCGCGCTGGGCATCGACGTTCTCCTCCAGATAGCAGGGCAGGGAGGCGATGACCGTCACCTGACTGGCCGCGAGGAATTCCGCGAGGTCCTCCTGTCCGGGCTGCGAAAGGATCGTAAGGTTGCAGCGATCGAGCACGTCGACGCCCATCGCGCGGGCCGAGGTCACCAGGTGGCGGAAGTGCGGGTTCAGCTCCGGTGCGCCACCGGTCAGGTCCAGGGTCTCGATCCCCGCGCGGCGGATCAGGGCGAGGATCTCCTCGATGGTCTCGCGCTGCATGACCTCCTTGCGGTTGGGACCTGCGTTCACGTGACAGTGGAAACACGTCTGGTTGCAGACATAGCCGAGGTTGGCCTGCACGGTCCTCAGTCGACCGCGCCGGATCTCCGGGAAGTCGTCCAGCAGCCGCATGGTGTCAGTCTGTGCCATGTTCCGTTTGCTCCGGGTTGCGTTGGCGCAAATCCTGCCGCTACTCCGGCAGGAACCGTATATTGCCGTACCAGGCGCGGGTTTCCTGGCCGGTATTGTCGCAGTCGGTCATCACCGCGACGGCGTTGATGCGCTCCGGCTCGCGGTCGTGAAAGCGGCGAAAGTCCTCGAGCACGTTGCGCCGCTCGGTGCGCCAGCCTTCCCCGGCGTCGCTGGCCGTGGCCACGGCGATCATGTGCGCCTGAGAGGCAAAGGCGTTCGGCCAGTCACGTCCGCGTTCGGTGGCGCTGCTCCACACATAGTTCAGGGCACGGGTGCGCCAGCGCAGCACGCGGGCCTCGTCGACCAGGTACAGGCGGGCAGGGTAGTCGTCGCCGTCGCGGGTGGTTTCGTCGATCCCGGTCAGCGTCTCGTCCACGCGCCATTCCCACTCGACGACCGGCGTCTCGGTCAGGTCGATGTCCTGGCGATAGAACAGCCCCGAGGCGGTTTCTTCGGTGCAGGTGGCCTGCACGGCCAGCCGTCCGTCGGTCTGCACGAGGCGGTAGTCGGTCGTTCCCTCGAAGGCGTGCGCTTCCCAGCCGATGATGTCCTCGGGCTCGAAGGCGGGCCCCGCAAGGGCGGCGGGCGCGAGGGCCAGCGCGGCCATGGCAGCCACGGCCACGCCGGTGGCGCGCAGGCTGCGGTCGGTCCTCCTCCGGTCAGGTCGGGTGATGCGTCCGTGGTTCATGGTCGTGCTCCGGGTTCGGATTTCCGGGTCTTCCTATCACGGCTGATGGTCCGCCGCGAGAGGGCGGTGTGTAATCCGTGGAAACCCTGATGAGACGTATGCGCCGTCACCGTTATGCTGGTGGCCGATGGCGCCCCTGGAGCAACGCGGCCATCGCGCGTACCCCGGTGCCGCCGGCAACGGGTTCCCGCAGACATTGAACCTGGAAGAAGAACGCATGAACCGGACACGATGGATCCTTCTGACGGTGGTCGTCATCGCGATCACGGCCTTCTTTGCCCTCGATCTCGGGCGTTTCCTGGATTTCGACACGCTGAAGGCCGCGCAGGGTGACATCGAGGCCTTCCGCGACGCCCGGCCCGTCCTGGCCAGCGCGCTCTTCTTCACCCTTTATATTGTGGTGACCGCCCTGTCGCTGCCGGGCGCGACGATCCTGACCCTGGCCGGCGGCGGGGTCTTCGGACTGGGCTGGGGCCTGCTCCTGATCTCCTTCGCCTCCAGCATCGGTGCAACCCTGGCCTTTCTGATCGTGCGCTTCATCGCCCGCGAGCCGGTGCAGCGGCGCTACGGCGACAAGCTGCGCGCGATCAACCGGGGCATCGAGCGGGAGGGCGCCTTCTACCTGTTCGCGCTGCGCCTCGTGCCGCTGTTCCCGTTCTTCCTGATCAACATCGTGATGGCGCTGACCCCGATCCGGGCCTGGACCTTCTACTGGGTGTCGCAGGTCGGCATGCTGGCCGGCACCGCCGTGTACGTGAACGCCGGTACGCAGTTGGGTCAGCTCGAGGGGCCGGAAGGCATCCTGTCGCCCACCCTGATTCTCTCCTTCGCGCTGCTGGGGATCTTCCCGCTCGTGGCCCGCCGTGTGCTGGAATGGCTGCGGCGCCGTCGCATGTACCGGGGCTGGGAACGCCCGCGGCGCTTCGACCGCAATCTGGTGGTCATCGGCGCCGGTGCCGCCGGGCTCGTGTCCTCCTACATCGCGGCAACCGTGAACGCGAAGGTCACCCTGATCGAGCGGCACCGCATGGGCGGCGACTGTCTGAACACCGGGTGTGTGCCGTCGAAGGCGCTGATCCGCACCGCGCGCCTGCTCGAGGACATCCGGCACGCGCGTGATTACGGGGTGGAATCGGCGCAGGCGGACTTCGACTTCGGCAAGGCGATGGAGCGCGTGCAGCGGGTGATTGCGCAGATCGCGCCTCACGACTCGCGCGAGCGCTACGAGGGTCTGGGCGTGGAGGTGCTGGAGGGCGATGCCCGGCTGGTGTCGCCGTGGTCCGTCGAGATCACCGGTGCCGATGGCACGACGCGGACCCTGACCACACGCTCCATCGTGCTGGCCACCGGCGCCGCGCCCTTCGTGCCGCCGATCCCGGGCCTCCAGGAAGCGGGCTTCCTGACCTCGGACACCGTCTGGGACCTGCGTGAATGCCCGCGTCGGCTGGTGGTGCTCGGCGGCGGGCCGATCGGCTGCGAGCTGAGCCAGACCTTCCAGCGTCTCGGCGCCCAGGTGATCCAGGTCGAGCGGGGGCTGCGGCTGTTGCCGCGCGAGGATCCGGAATTCTCGCAGATGCTGATGCAGCGCTTTGCCGAGGAGGGGGTGGAACTGCGGCTCGGCAGCGAAGCCCGCCGGGTGGAGGTGGACGAGGATGGCAAGCGGCTGCTGGTCGAAGGTCCGGACGGCGAGGAGGCCATCCCCTTCGACGAGGTCCTCGTCTGCGTCGGACGCATGGCCCGGTTGCAGGGGATGGGCCTGGAGACGCTGGGGATCCGCACCGACCGCACCATCGATGTGAACGAGTTCATGCAGGCGACCTACCCGAACATCTACGCCTGTGGCGATGCCGCCGGCCCGTACCAGTTCACGCACGTTGCGGCGCACACGGCCTGGTTTGCGTCGGTGAACGCGCTGTTCGGCATGTTCCGGCGCTTCCGGGTCGACTACTCCGTGATCCCGTGGTCGACATTCACGGATCCCGAGATCGCCCGCGTCGGTCTGAGCGAGGAGGAGGCGAAGGCGAAGGGCATCCGCTACGAGGTCACGACCTACGCGATCGACGACCTCGACCGGGCGATCGCGGACGGTGAGGCGCGCGGGCAGGTGAAGGTGCTGACGCCGCCGGGCAAGGACCGCATCCTCGGCGTGACCATCGCGGGGAATCACGCCGGAGACCTGATCGCCGAATTCGTGCTGGCGATGAAGGCGGGGCTGGGACTGAACCGGATCCTCGGGACCATCCACATCTACCCGACGATGGCCGAGGCCAACAAGTACGCGGCCGGCGAGTGGAAGAAGGCGCACAAGCCCGAGCGGGTACTGCGCTGGCTGCAACGCTTCCACGCCTGGCGCCGGGGATAGAAAGCGATCGCGCGATGCCCGCAGGAGCGGCCTCTGGCCGCGATCGGGGGGTCGGTGGGGTGGTTTCGTTTGAGGTGGGTATCGCGGCTGGAAGTCGCTCCCAAAAGGGCCGGTGTGGCCGTGTGGGAGCGTGCCTTGCACGCGAAGCGGCGCTGGATTTCCCCCGGCGCCCGGCGCATTCGCGAGCAGGCTCGTTCCCGCGGCGGTCGTGCGGCGCTGCCGTGATCGACCCTGTGAATTGTGTCTGTGGTGGTTCCGGCTGGGGTGGTCTGGTATCGTTCCAACACTGTTTATCCCGGATTGCTCGACCCCGCGTACAGGTCGGCGAAGGAGTTCTGCAATGCCCTCCGTTTCCCTCCCCGACGGCAGCCGCCGTGAATACGATGCGCCTGTCTCCGTGCTGGACGTTGCCCGCGACATCGGGCCCGGTCTCGCGAAGGCCGCGCTGGCCGGCAAGGTCGACGGACAGCTGGTGGATGTCCGTCACGAGATTGACGATGACGCCGAACTGGCGATCGTGACCGACCGCGACCCGGAGGGTGTCGAGATCATCCGGCATTCCACCGCGCACCTGCTGGCGCAGGCGGTGAAGGAGCTGTTCCCGAGCGCCCAGGTCACGATCGGCCCGGTGATCGAAAACGGCTTCTACTACGACTTCGCGTTCGAACGCGCCTTTACGCCCGAAGATCTTGAAAAGATTGAAAAGCGGATGAAGGAACTTGCGAAGGCCGACCTGCCGGTCGAGCGTTCGGTGATGGAGCGCGACGAGGCCGCCGTCTACTTTCGCGACATGGGCGAGGAGTACAAGGCGGAGATCATCGAGAGCATCCCCGAGGAGCAGGAGATCTCCCTGTACCGTCAGGGCGACTTCGTCGACCTGTGCCGTGGGCCGCACATCCCGTCGACCGGGCGCCTCAGGGCCTTCAAGCTGACGAAGGTCGCGGGCGCCTACTGGCGCGGTGATTCGAACAACGAGATGCTTCAGCGCATCTACGGGACCGCGTGGCCGAACAAGGAACAGCTGAAGGCCTACCTCGAGCAGTTGCGCGAGGCCGAGCGCCGCGACCACCGCCGCATCGGCGCGGAGCTCGACCTGTTCTCGATACAGGACGACGCCGGTGGCGGGCTGGTGTTCTGGCATCCGAAGGGCTCCCGGATCCGTCGCGTGATCGAGCAGTTCTGGTTCGATCTGCACGAGCGTTCCGGTTACGACTTCGTGGTGACGCCGCACATCGCCAACCTGGAGCTGTGGAAGACCTCCGGACACGCGGACTTCTACGCGGAGTCGATGTACGAGCCGATGGAAGACGAAAACCAGGCCTTCCAGCTGAAGCCGATGAACTGTCCGTTCCACGTGCTCGTGTACAAGGATCGGCTGCGCTCCTACCGGGACCTGCCGCTGCGCTGGGGCGAGATGGGCACGGTCTACCGGCGCGAGATGTCGGGGGCATTGCACGGACTGATGCGGGTGCGTGGCTTCACCCAGGACGACGCCCATATCTTCTGCCGCGAGGACCAGATCGAGGCCGAGATCATCGGTGTGTTGGAACTCACGCTGGAACTCCTGAATGCTTTCGGATTCAAGGAGTTCGACATTAATCTTTCCACAAAGCCTGAAGACGCGGTCGGGTCCGACCGGATCTGGGAGCACGCCACCGCGGCGCTGCGCTCGGCGATCGAGAAGAAGGGGCTGGACTACACGCTGGACGAGGGTGGCGGCGCCTTCTACGGTCCGAAGATCGACATCAAGATCCGGGACGCGATCGGCCGGCAGTGGCAGTGCTCCACGGTGCAGCTCGACTTCAACCTGCCCGAGCGCTTCGACATGGAGTACGTGTCGGACAGCAACGAGCGCAAGCGCCCGATCATGATCCACCGGGCGCTGTTCGGGTCTCTGGAACGCTTCTTCGGGGTCCTGATCGAGCATTACGCGGGTCTGTTCCCGCTCTGGCTCGCGCCGGTTCAGGTCGCGGTTCTCACCATCACCGAGCGCCAGGACGAATACGCGCGCGAGGTCGTGAAGTCCTTGCAACAGAAGGGCCTGCGTGTCGAAGCCGACTTGAGAAACGAGAAGATCGGCTTTAAGATTCGCGAGCACACGCTCAAGCGGGTTCCGTATCTGCTCGTCCTCGGAGACCGGGAAATGGAAACGGAGACCGTTGCGGTACGCACTCGCGCCGGCGAGGATTTGGGCAGCATGGGGCTCGATGCCCTGCGCGCCCGCCTCGACGCGGAGATTGCGAGCCGCGCTCAGTGAGCATTCCATCACGACTGACTGGAGAATAACGCTATTAGCGGAGCCAAGAGTGTTCGACTGAACGAGCAGATCATCTGCCCGACCGTCCGCCTGATCGATGCCGAAGGCGAAAACCGCGGCATCGTGAACACGGAAGATGCGTTGAGAACGGCGGTGGAGCAGGGCCTCGATCTGGTGGAGATCTCGCCGAATGCCGATCCTCCGGTCTGCCGGATCATGGATTACGGCAAGTTCAAGTTCGAACAGGCCAAGAAGACGCAGGCCGCGAAGAAGAACCAGAAGCAGGTGCAGGTGAAGGAAGTGAAATTCCGTCCCGGCACCGACGATGCCGACTACGAAGTGAAGCTGCGGAACCTGAAGCGCTTCCTCGAGGCTGGCGACAAGGGCAAGGTGACCATCCGCTTCCGCGGGCGCGAGATGCGCCATCAGGAGCTCGGCGGCCAACTGCTGGACCGCATCGAGGCGGATCTGGCCGACATTGCGGTGATCGAGCAGCGGCCCAAGATGGAAGGGCGGCAGATGGTCATGGTGATGTCCGGAAAGAAGAAGTGACCGCCCCGGCGTAGCGCCGGGGCATTACAAGGGCCGGCGGGTCCCGGTATACCCGCCGGCCTTACATGAATGATCGTGCCCTGTGCAACGATCCCCGTCTGGAGAGGAAAATGCCGAAACTGAAGACCAACCGGGGCGCTGCAAAGCGCTTCGCCAAGACCGGTTCGGGTGGGTTCAAGCGGGCGCAGTCGCACCGCCGCCACATCCTGACCAAGAAATCCACCAAGCGTAAGCGTCACCTTCGTGGTGCGGCGATGGTCCACGACAGTGATGTCGCGGCCGTTCGCCAGATGCTGCCGCACAGCTGATCGGGGAGAGAGAAGATGCCACGAGTCAAGCGCGGCGTGACCGCTCACGCACGTCACAAGAAGGTTCTCGACCAGGCCAAGGGCTACTACGGCGCACGCCGGAAGGTCTTCCGGGTTGCCAACCAGGCCGTCACCAAGGCCGGCCAGTACGCCTATCGCGATCGCCGGCAGAAGAAGCGCCAGTTCCGGTCGCTGTGGATCGTTCGCATCAATGCGGCGGCCCGCCAGTTCGACCTGTCCTACAGCCGCCTGGTCGACGGCCTGAACAAGGCGGGTGTCCAGATCGATCGCAAGGTGCTCGCGGACCTCGCAGTGCACGACATCGCCGCCTTTGGCAAGGTGGCCGAAAAGGCGAAGACGGCACTGGCCGCCTGAGCCGGTGCCCGCCCCCGGCAAGCCGGACGGCGCCTGATCAACAGAGGGAGGGGTTGTTTCGACCCCTCCCTCTTCGTTTTGCAGCAGACAGTCTGGTTGACGGTCCCGGCAGGCGATGCCGGTCGACGATGGTCCGTGGAGAGATCCAACGTGGAACAAGTGGACAAGCTGGTGGCGCAGGCGGTCGAGGAGATCCGGGAGGCCGCCGGCCTCGCCGAGCTCGATCAGCTGCGAGTGCGCTACCTCGGCAAGAAGGGCGTACTCACCGCCCAGCTGAAGGAACTGGGACGGCTGCCGCCGGAGGAGCGTCCGAAGGCCGGGCAGGAGGTCAATGCCGCGAAGCAGCGCCTGTCGGTGCTGATCGAGGAACGGCAGGGGGAACTGACCCGTGCGGAGGTGGCCCGCAAGCTGCGGGAGGAGCGCGTGGACGTGAGCCTGCCGGGCAGGCGTCCCGCGGTCGGCGGGCTGCACCCGGTCACCCAGACCATCGACCGCATCGAGTCCTTCTTCGCCGGGATGGGGTATGCGATCGCGGAGGGGCCCGAGGTGGAGGACGACTTCCACAACTTCGAGGCGCTGAACATTCCCGAGGAGCATCCCGCCCGGGCGATGCACGATACCTTCTACTTCGACGCGCACCGGGTGCTGCGCACGCACACCTCTCCGGTGCAGATCCGCACCATGGAACAGCAGAAGCCGCCATTGCGCATCATCGCGCCCGGGCGTGTCTACCGCTGCGATTCCGATCTCACCCACAGCCCGATGTTTCACCAGGTGGAGGGGCTGTACGTGGATTCCGGGGTGACCTTCGCCGATCTGCGGGGGGTGCTCAGCAGTTTTCTGCAGTCCTTCTTCGAGCGCGAGGACCTGCAGACACGGTTCCGCCCGTCCTATTTTCCCTTCACCGAGCCCTCAGCGGAGGTGGACATCCAGTGCGTCCACTGCGGTGGCGCGGGCTGCAGGGTGTGCAAGCAGACCGGCTGGCTGGAGGTGATGGGATGCGGAATGGTGCACCCGAACGTGTTTGCACACGTGGGCATCGATTCCGAGCGTTTCACCGGCTTCGCCTTTGGCCTGGGGGTCGAGCGCATGGCGATGCTGCGTTATGGAGTCAACGACTTGCGTCTGTTTTTCGAGAATGACGTTCGCTTTATCGAACAGTTCGCGCGGGCGGGGTAGCGGCGATGCGGATCAGCATGGAATGGTTGCGCGAATGGGTGTCGGTGGAGGAGTCGGCCGAGGCCTTCGGCCACCGCCTGACGATGGCGGGGCTGGAGCTGGATGCCATCGAGGCCGCGGCGCCCGCCTTCAGCGGCGTCCGGATCGGGTCGGTCCTGACGGTCGCACCGCATCCCGACGCGGACCGCCTGCGCGTCTGCCAGGTGGACGCCGGGACGGGGGAGGCCCTGAGCATCGTCTGCGGGGCGCCGAATGTCTTCGAAGGCATGCGGGCCCCGGTCGCCTGTATCGGAGCCGTGCTGCCCGGCGATTTCCGCATCAAGCGTTCGAAGCTGCGAGGCGTGGAATCGCGGGGCATGCTGTGCTCGGCGGTCGAGCTGGGGCTGGCAGAGTCCTCGGAGGGGCTGATGGAGCTGCCCGCGGAGGCGCCGGTGGGTGCCGACTTCCGCGAGTGGCTGGGGCTTGATGAAGCGATCCTCGAGGTGGATCTGACGCCGAACCGGGCGGACTGTCTCGGCATGGTCGGGGTCGCGCGCGAGGCGGGCGTCCTGCTGGATCAGGCGGTGGGCGGGCCGGTGATCGAGCCCGTCGCCGCCACGATCGACTCGGCGGTCGAGGTGAGGCTGACGGATGCGGATGCCTGCCCGGTGTATGCGGCAAGGGTGATCGAAGGCCTGGATCCGGATGCACGCACGCCGCTGTGGATCCGCGAACGCCTCCGGCGCTGCGGGCTGCGGCCGCTGCATCCGGTGGTGGATGTGACCAACTACGTGATGCTGGAGCTCGGTCAGCCGATGCACGCCTTCGCCGCCGACGCAGCCGGACCGGTCATCACCGTGCGCTTCGGCGAGGCCGGCGACCGCCTGCGGCTGCTGAACGGCAACGAGATCGAGCCCGGTCCGACGGACCTCCTGATCGCGGGGCAGGGTGGCCCGCTCGCGCTCGCCGGCATCATGGGCGGCGAGCCCAGTGCGGTCGGGTCCTCGACCACACGCATCGTGCTCGAGAGTGCCCATTTCAGTCCGCATGCGCTGGCTGGCCGCGCGCGTGCCTACGGACTGCACACCGACGCCTCGCACCGCTTCGAGCGGGGCGTGGATCCGACCCTTCCGCTCTACGCAATGGAGCGGGCCACCGCGATGATCCTGCAGATCGCCGGCGGGGCGGCGGGTCCGGTGGTGCATACGGGGACCATTCCGGCCGCACACGCGGACGCCCCGATCGGTTTGCGCCGGGAGCGGATCGTCCGGATCCTGGGGGTGGCGCTCGCGCCCAATGAGGTGGAACGCATTCTCACCGGCCTGGGCTGCCGGGTGACCACGGTCGAGGACGGCTGGCAGGTGCGCCCGCTGCGGGCCCGCTTCGATCTGCTCCGCGAGGAGGATCTGATCGAGGAGCTGGCGCGGATCCATGGTTACGAACGCCTGCCCCAGACCCTGCCGCACGCGACCGCCCCGGTGACCTCGGGCGCGCAGGATGCGATTGGCGTCCGCAAGCGCGAGCTCGCGGACCTGGGATTCCACGAGGTGATCAGCTTCAGCTTCATCGCCGCCGACTGGGCCGCGGCCTTCTACCCGGAGGTGCAGGGCCTCGCGCTCGCCAACCCGATCTCCTCGGAACTCGCGGTGATGCGACCCGGGCTCTGGCCGGGTCTGGTGCGCACGGCCGCGCACAATGTCGCGCGGCAACGCGCGGATCTGCGCCTGTTCGAACATGGGCTCCGCTTCGTTCCCGACGCCTCCGGGCTGCGCCAGGAATCGCGGCTGGCCGGCCTGCTCTGCGGGCGCGCCGAACCCGAACACTGGCAGGCCGCGCGCCGTCCAGTGGACTTCTTCGACGCGAAGGGTGTCGTGGAATCCCTGTGCGCGCGCCATGCGGGGACACTGCGATTCGTCGCGGCGGCCCACCCTGCGCTGCACGACGGTCAGTCTGCTCAGGTGCTTCTGGATGGCCATGGGATCGGCTGGGTGGGTGCGCTGCACCCGTCGCTGCGCGAACGCTTCGATGTCCCGGAGCTCTTCCTGTTCGAACTGGACGCCGCGGTCCTGGCCGAGGCTCTAGTTCCAACTTTCAAGGCGTTGTCAGCATTTCCTTCGATTCGACGTGATATCGCTCTGGTGGTCGACGAGGATGTTCCGGCCGGCGAAATGCTGGCAGCCGTGGCCGAATTGGGGCTTCCGATACTGCAGGAGAACCGCCTGTTCGACGTCTATCGCGGCAAAGGCTTAGAAGAAAACGAGAAAAGTATCGCTTTGGGCTTGATTTTAAGGGCTTTTGACCGCACCCTTGGCGAAGGCGACGTCGATTCCGTGACGAAGGCGGTCGTGGACCAACTTTCAGCCCGATTTGGCGCGAAACCGAGATACTGAGCATGGCAGCTGTTACCAAGGCGGAGCTGGCGACCGCATTGCACGAGGAGTTGGGGCTGAACAAGCGCGAGGCGAAGGAGCTGGTGGAGCTCTTCTTCGAGGAAATGCGCGCCGCCCTGGAACAGGGGGACAGCGTCAAGCTGTCGGGATTCGGCAACTTCGTGTTGCGCGACAAGAGCGAACGGCCCGGGCGGAACCCGAAGACGGGGGAAGAGATTCCCGTTTCGGCGCGCCGCGTGGTGACCTTCCGGCCGGGACAGAAGCTCAGGGAGAGGGTGGAGGCCTATGCTGGAGGCGAGTGAACGTCAGGAACTGCCGGCGATTCCGGGCAAGCGCTATTTCACCATCGGTGAGGTCGCGGAACTCTGCCAGGTGAAGCCACACGTACTGCGCTACTGGGAGCAGGAGTTTCCGATGCTCTCGCCAGTGAAGAGGCGCGGCAACCGGCGCTACTATCAGCGACACGACGTGCTGTTGATCCGGCAGATCCGGGCCCTGCTCTACGAGCAGGGATACACCATCCATGGCGCCCGGCAGCAGCTCAGCGGCGAAGAAGCCAAGGGCGACATGAGCCAGACCCACCAGCTGGTGCAGGACACCATCGCCGAACTCGAGGGCATCCTGCGCATCCTGCGTAGCTGACGCGGAGCCGGTCCTCTCGATCATGCGGTCAGCCTTTCCCGGAATGGCCCGATCCGGTAGAATCGAACAGTTCGGGGCGTAGCGCAGCCTGGTAGCGCACCTGCATGGGGTGCAGGTGGTCGGGGGTTCAAATCCCTCCGCCCCGACCAAAGATGACCGTGATCTGGCCCGCCACGAATCGGCGGGCTTTTTCATGCCCGGCAATGCGCGGGAAGGCGATGTTCATCGTCGCGGGTGCCCCTGGGCCATGACAGTTAGCGTGAAGGAACACGGCGTGCGCGACCCATGGTTGGCACTGCCGCCACCCCGGCTGGAAGGTCGGCCGTTGCCCTTTCTCTATGGAGTGCGGGAGCTTGCTCCCGCTTTCACCCGCTTGAGCTTGCTTCCGCGGCAGGAGGCAAGCCTCC